>DATEZY010000190.1:0-5024 GCA_035255085.1 Azospira sp.
CGGACCTGGTGCGCCTGGAAATGCTGCGGGACTTCGATCCGGCCCTGCGCCGCGTCCTGTCGCGCATGTGGACCCAAATCAAGGTGAAATAAGGGGGGAGGAGGGGAGGTGGGACGGCGGGGAAGCGGGAGAAAAGGCCAACAGTTCCAATGGGATAGGTTGCTGCGTCGCAGCAATGCACCGGGTATAATGGCGCTGTCGTGAATTCTTACCTTGCCCTGTTATGAAATTTTCCTCTCTTGCCGTCACCCTCTGCGCCCTGTTTGTCGCCCCCCCCGTGCTGGCGGCCGATATTCCCCAGCTCCAGGCCCTGGGGGCCGACATGGGCCGCGCCCAGCGTTGCGGCGCCGTGCCGGCAGAAGTGCTGCTCTATTCCCAGCTAGCCAAGGACCTGTCCGAGACGGCCGGGGGCGAAGCAGCCTACCAGGCCTTCCTGGCTGCCGGCGCTGCCGCCCGGGAACGCCAGCCTGACAACTGCCAGGCGGTCCTGACCCGGTTCGACGCCGCCATGGAAGAACTCTACAAGCTCAACGGCCGCAGTCCGGACCAGAACGACTGATTCGGGCCGGGGGCGGCGCCGACAAGCCGGCGAACCGGCCGGCCAAGTCCTGGTCTGCACCGGATCGGGAATCGCCCCTTCTCTCCACAGTTTTCCGCTTCTCCCCTTAGGCCCGGGCCATTTTGGCCTCGCTGCCATGGGCGGCCAGCTGCTGGGTGTCCAGGCCTGCCTCGCCCACCGAGAATTGCATGCCGTAGGGCCGGTCGCCCTCCACCCGAGCCACGTGGGTGCCGCAGTGCACTTCCACCCCCTCGAATATCGCCTGTTCGGCCACCACCTTGGCGCTCCTGGCCAGGCGCAACTGTTCCGCCAGTAGCACCTCCTCGTCCCGCAGGCGGGCGATGGTGGCGTCGAGGGAGTCGGCGGTATGCCGGGCCCGCACGGCGGTGTCCGCTGGTACCCGCTCCGGCAGGCGCTGGGCCATTTCCAGTAGCTTGGCAATCTGGGCCAGCTGTTCCTCGGCCTGTTGCCGCTGATGCACCAGACGCTGCTGCTGGGCGCGCAGCCGCGGGTCCAGGCCGATATCCACCCGGGTGGCGATGTGGGCGGCGGAGCCGATGACCTTGGCCTTGATCATCAGGGTGGCCTGGACCTGGCCGCCGATGATGTGGCCCCGTTGCTTGTTGCCCACCACCACCTGGTTGATGGCGATCAGTTCGCTCTGCATGGCCACGTCGTCCACGAAGATGCTGTCGCCGGCTTCGATGCGGGCCTGTTGCACATAGGTGGCGGTGAAGGAGCCGCCGCACTGGATCAGGGAGGGGATGTCGTTGCCCTGGGCGTCCTTGCGCCCCCGGGTGCCGATGGCGCCACCCTTGATGACGATGTCGCCGCCGGCGATCAGGGTGGCGGCCTCCACCGTGCCACCTACCTGGATGTCGCCGCTGGCCTTGATGGTCATGCCGGCGTGGACGTCGCCCTTGACCGTGACGGCGCCGTCGAATAGCACGTTGCCGGTGCTCATGCTGACCTCGTCCACGGTGTAGGTGGGCTCGATGATGATGCCGTCCCGCACCCGCACCGGCTGGCCGGCGATGGCCGCGGCCAGGGTGTTGGGGTCCGCCGGGTCGGGGGCGACGCCGGTGAGGCTGGCGGAGAACATGGCCTCCTTGCCCGCCTGGGCGGGAATGACGGCGCCGGTGACCGTTTCCCCGGCGACCCCGGGGCTGGCGGGAATGCGCCGCATCACCGCGTCCCCGGCGTGGACGGTGAGGATTTCGCCCAGGTTGCGGTAGTCGGCCAGGCCCTTTTCATTGACTTGGGGCAGGCGGTTGCGGCTTTCCGGAATGGTTGCCTCGACCCGGCCGTCCTCCCCATGTACCGCCGGGCGGCCTTCCGCCACCAGCAGGTGCTCGGCCCGGCCGTTGGTTACGGCCAGGGCGATGACGGCATCGCGGATGCCCGCCACCACGCCTTGCTGGGTCAGGGCCCGGCGGATCATGGCCTCGTCGGGGGGCTGGCCGCCCTGGGCCGGCGTGATGTCGAGAAAGGCGGCCATCTTGTCCGGCGCCACCGTTACCTGGATTACCGCGTCCACCGCCTCGGCCACGGCCAGGGCCGCCACCGTGCGGCCGGCGGTGCAGCTGTCGGCGAGCACTCCCAGGGCGGCAGTATTGCGGCGCAGGGCGCCATAGCCCAGCTCGGCAATTCTGCTCCCCAGGGCCTCCGCATCCAGGGCCAGGCCGCCGCTTTCCGGCGGCGGGGCAAAGCTGGCGAGCAGCACCCGGGTCTGCTCGTTGAAACTGAAACTCAGGTACTGATTGAGATCGTCCATGGTCTCCTCCCTGGCCCGTGCCTTTTGGCGTTTTTTATCGGGTCCGACCTATTCCGGCTATCATTCCTGGCGCCCCCTGTTGCGGGCGCCCCGTCAATTGCGTTGGCCATTATGCTCGCTTCCGCCCTCGTCTGGTTCCGTCGCGACCTGCGTGACTACGACCACGCCGCCCTCTACCACGCCCTGAAAAACGCCCGGCGGGTGTGGTGCGCCTTCGTCTTCGATACCGACATCCTGGACACCCTGCCCAGCCGCCAGGACCGGCGGGTGGAGTTCATCCGGGAATCCCTGGTGCAACTCGATGCCGCCCTGGCCAAGAACGGCGGCGGCCTGATCGTGCGCCACGGCACGGCCGAGCGGGAAATCCCCGCCCTGGCCCGGCAGCTGGGCGTCGGGGCGGTATTCGCCAACCGGGACTACGAGCCCCAGGCCAAGGCCCGGGATGGCGCCGTGGCCGCCGATCTGGCCCAGGCGGGTATCTCCCTGCAGCTATTCAAGGACCAGGCCATCTTCGACGGCGACGAGGTGCTGACCAAGGGCGGCACGGCCTACACCGTGTTCACCCCCTACAAGAACAATTGGCTCGCCAAGCTCGACGACTTCTACCTCCGGCCCTATCCGGTGGGCGCCTACGCCGATCGCCTGGCGCCGCCGCCTGCGGGAAATAGCATCCCCTCCCTGGAAACTATCGGCTTCCAGACCACCGATCTTGAGGCCATCGGCGTTACCCCCGGCATGGCCGGCGCCGCCCTCCGCTGGGAGGATTTCCAGGTGCGCCTGGACGATTACGCCGTGCGTCGGGATTTTCCCGGCATCAAGGGGGTGTCCTATCTCTCGGTGCACCTGCGCTTCGGCACCCTTTCCATCCGCCAGCTGGCCGCGGAGGCCTGGCGCCGGGGCGGGGCCGGCGCCCAGGCCTGGCTCAACGAGCTGGTGTGGCGGGACTTCTATTTCATGGTGCTGGACCATTTTCCCCAACTTCCCGGGGGTTGCTTCAAGCCCGAATTCGATGCCCTGCAGTGGGACGAGGCGCCGGCCCTGCTCGCTGCCTGGCAGCAGGGCCGCACCGGCTATCCCCTGGTGGATGCAGCCATGCGCCAGCTGCTGCAGAGCGGCTGGATGCATAACCGCCTGCGCATGGTGGCGGCCTCCTTCCTGACCAAGGACTTGGGTATCGACTGGCGCCTAGGGGAGCGGCATTTCGCCGACCTGCTGCTGGACTTCGACCTGGCCGCCAACAACGGTGGCTGGCAGTGGGCGGCCTCCACCGGCTGCGATGCCCAGCCCTGGTTCCGCATTTTCAACCCGGTGACCCAGTCGCAGAAATTCGACCCGGAGGGCCGCTTCATCCGCCGCTACGTGCCGGAACTGGCGACGGTGCCGGACCGCCACCTGCATGCGCCGTGGCGCATGGCCCCCCTGGAGCAGGCCGCCTGCGGCGTGGTCATCGGTCGCGACTACCCGGCCCCGGTAGTGGATCACGACCAGGCCCGCCGGCGTACCCTGGGGCGCTTCGAGGCAGTCAAGGCCCAGGGGCGTCCCTAGGCTCCGCCCAGGACCGGAAAACTCCTGTCCTGGCAAGGCATCAAAGCAGTTGGCCCCGGCCCCCGGCGGGGATTAAAATTCGCCCCATATGCGCAACGTCAATCTCACCGACCACTTCCTCATTGCCATGCCGGCCATGGAGGATCCCTATTTTGCCAAGACCCTGGTCTATATCTGCGAGCACAACGAGCAGGGGGCCCTGGGGGTGATCGTGAACCGGCCCATCGACATGAACCTGGCGAGCCTGTTCGAGAAGGTGGATCTGACGCTGGAGACGCCGGGTTTTGCCGACCTGCCGGTGTATTTCGGCGGCCCGGTGCAGACTGACCGGGGTTTCGTCCTGCATCGCCCCCTGGGGGACTGGCAATCGACTCTGGCGGTGAATGCCGCAGTGGGCCTCACCAGTTCCCGGGACATCCTCGCCGCCATCGGCAAGGAAGGACGGCCCGAGGAGGTGCTGGTGAGCCTGGGCTATTCCGGCTGGGGCGCCGGCCAGCTGGAGAACGAGCTGGCCCAGAACGGCTGGTTGACGGTGCCCGCCGATCCGTCCATCGTCTTTTCCCTGCCGCCGGAAGAACGCCTGCCGGCAGCCATGCTGGCCCTGGGTATCGACTTCGCCAACCTGGCCGATGGCGCCGGGCATGCCTGAGGCGGCCGCCGCCCCCGGCGCTGCCGGCACCGCGACGCCCCAGGGCACGGTGCTGGCCTTCGATTTCGGCGAAAAGCGCATCGGTGTCGCCATCGGCGAGACCCTGCTGCAACAGGCCCATCCCCATTCCGTCATCCGCGGCGAGAGCAACGACCAGCGCTTCGGCGAAATCGCCAAGCTCATCGCCGAGTGGCAGCCGGTCCTCCTGGTGGTGGGCCGGCCGGTCGCCATGGACGGCACCCCCCATTCCATGACCGCCCGCTGCACCCGTTTCGCCAACCAGCTCAAGGGCCGTTTCGGCCTGCCGGTTGCCTTCGCCGAAGAGCGCCTGACCTCCCTCGATGCCGGGGAGCGCCTGCGCGAAACCGGCCATTCCGCCAAGACCGCCAAGCAGCACCTGGACGCGGTGGCGGCCCAACTCATCCTGCAAAGCTACTTCGATGCCCATTGCTAACCTGCCCGACGCGGAAATCCAGCTGGCCACCCTGGCCGAGCAG
>DATEZY010000191.1:0-9531 GCA_035255085.1 Azospira sp.
TCCTACAACGGCGACTTCAACACCATCAAGAACAACCTCAATACCTGCGTCGATGCGGTCAATAAGCTGGTGGCCGACGCCAACGTCTTGAGCAAAGCTGCCGTCGAAGGTCGCCTGGCCACCCGCGCCGACGCCACCCAGCACCAAGGGGATTTCCGCGCCATTGTCGAAGGGGTGAACAAGACCCTGGATGCAGTCATTGGCCCCTTGAATGTCGCCGCCAACTACGTGGATCGCATCTCCAAGGGCGACATCCCGCCCAAGATCACCGATTCCTACAACGGCGACTTCAACACCATCAAGAACAACCTCAACACTTGTATCGAGGCGGTCAATAAGCTGGTGGCCGACGCCAACCTGCTCTCTGCCGCTGCCGTTGCCGGCCGCCTGGAGACCCGGGCCGACGCGACCCAGCACCAGGGCGATTTCCGTAAGATCGTCGTCGGCGTGAATGACACCCTAGACGCCATCGTTGGCCCTATCAACGAGGTCCGGCGCATCATGAATGCCCTGGAACAGGGCGACCTGACCCAGAACGTGAGCAAAGATTACCAGGGCGACTTCAAGGCGCTCAAGGATGCGGTTAACAACACCGTCGAGAAACTGGCCGATACCGTAGCCCAGGTGAAGACTGCAGCCGACGCCCTGACCAATGCCTCCGGCCAGGTCTCGGTCACCGCCCAGTCCCTGTCCCAGTCGTCCTCGGAACAGGCTGCCAGCGTCGAGGAATCCACCGCCTCGGTGGAACAGATGAGCTCTTCCATCAACCAGAACGCCGAAAACGCCAAGATCACCGACAACATGGCCTCCAAGGCTGCCAAGGAAGCGACGGAAGGCGGCGAAGCAGTCAAGAACACCGTGGGCGCCATGAAGCAGATCGCCGGCAAGATCGGCATCATCGACGACATTGCCTACCAGACCAACCTGCTGGCCCTCAACGCCGCCATCGAGGCGGCCCGGGCGGGCGAGCATGGCAAGGGCTTTGCCGTGGTGGCCGCGGAAGTGCGCAAGCTGGCGGAACGCTCCCAGGTTGCTGCCCAGGAAATCGGCGAGCTGGCCTCCAACTCGGTGGGGCTGGCGGAAAAGGCCGGTCACCTGCTGGACGAGATTGTTCCCTCCATCAACAAGACCTCCGATCTGGTGCAGGAAATTGCCTCCGCCTCCCAGGAGCAGTCGAGCGGCGTGGCGCAGATCAACAACGCCATGAACCAGCTGAACCAGGCGACCCAGCAAAATGCCTCCGCATCGGAAGAACTGGCAGCCACGGCAGAAGAGCTGGGCGGCCAGGCGGGTCAATTGCAGCAACTGATGGACTTCTTCTCCATCGCCGAGCAGAGCCAGCGCCCCGTCGCGGCAATCCAGTCCAAGCCGGTGATCCACCATAGCCACCCGGCCAGCTCGCCGCGGGCCGTGGTCGCCCAGGTCAACGACGACGACTTCGAGAAGTTCTGACAGGAGAAGCCGCCCCATGGCCAATCTGACTCCCCAGGGAGCGGAGACGTCCGTCGTGGCCGGCAGCCAAAAGCTGCCGGCCACGGTCGATCAGGCTCCGGCCCAGTACCTGACCTTCCAGCTCGGCGGTGAAGTCTTTGCCCTGGGCATTCTCAACGTGAAGGAAATTATCGAATACGGCACCGTCACTGAAATTCCGATGATGCCGCCCTTCATTCGCGGTGTTCTCAACCTGCGCGGCGCCGTGGTACCGGTCATCGACCTGATGGCCCGCTTCGGTGGCACACCGGCGACTACCGGCCGACGTACCTGCATCGTCATTATCGAAATGGTGCAGACGGTGGAAGGCAGCGAGGTTCACCAAGACATTGGCGTGGTGGTGGATTGCGTCAATGAAGTATTGGAAATACCGGCCGGCGACATTGAACCTCCCCCGGCCTTCGGTGCCAAAATCCGCGCTGATTTCATCCAGGGCATGGGCAAGGTGGCCGGCAAGTTCGTCATCATCCTCAATGCCGAGCGCGTGCTCTCCGTCGAGGAAATGAGCTCCCTCACCCAGCTGTCGACCCAGACCAGCAATTCCACAGAAGAAAACGGCGCCGCACGATAAGCGCCCCATTAATCAATAAAACAAATTCCAGGAGAATTTAGTGACCGTTGCCAAGCGCCTGCTGCTGCTATCCCTTTCGGCTGTACTCGGCCTTGCCCTGCTGGCCGGGGTGGGGTTTGTCCAGATCAACAAGGTGTTCAGCACCACCAATTACACCAATGAAAACGTCGTACCCAGCATGGTGGTGCTGAATAGTGCAGCCCAGTCCTTCAGCCTCGTCCGCGTGACCATTTTGCGCCATGTGATCAACACCGATCCGGCCCAGCGCAACGCCATCGATGAGAAGCTGAACAGTGCCAAGGCGGCATTGCTCAAGAACTTCAAGGACTACGAGCCGCTCCTCGCCGACGACAAGGACAAGCAGTTGCTCGACGCCGAGCGCAACCTCTTTATCGAATACACCAAGGGCGTCGATCTGATCGCCGATGCCGCCCGGGCCGGCCACAACGACCAGGCCAAGGAGTTGCTGAACACCTATGCGGCCATCGCGGCCAAGGTCAATGCCGCCATGGAGGAGCACACCGCTTACAACGTGGAAATCGGCAAGAAGGCGGCAAGCGATGCCATCGAGGCCAAAGCCAACGCCGTCATGCTGTCCCTGGCCATTGCCCTGGTCACCGTGCTGGCCATCGGCGCCATCGGCCTGATCATTACCCGCACCCTGCTCAAGCAGTTGGGCGCCGATCCGGCTGAAGTGGTGGAGGTGGTCCGCGAAGTGGCCGACGGCAACCTCACCGTGAACATCAGGACCAAGGAAGGCGATAACAGCAGCCTGCTGTTCGCCGTCCGAAGCATGGTGGAAAAACTGTCCCAGATCATCGGTGAAGTGCGGAGTGCCGCGGACAACTTGTCCTCTGCCTCCGAGGAAGTCTCGGCCACGGCCCAGTCCCTCTCCCAGTCCTCCAGCGAGCAGGCGGCTTCCGTGGAGGAAATCACCTCTACTCTGGAAGAATCCACCGCATCGGTAACCCAGAACACCGAAAATGCCGGCGTCACCGACAAGATGGCCGCCAAGGCCGCGCAAGAAGCCGGAGAAGGCGGCACCGCAGTGAAGGACACGGTCAGCGCCATGAAGCAAATCGCCGGCAAGATCGGCATCATCGACGACATTGCCTACCAGACCAACCTGCTGGCCCTCAACGCTGCCATCGAGGCCGCCCGAGCCGGGGATCACGGCAAGGGCTTTGCCGTGGTGGCCGCAGAAGTGCGCAAGCTGGCCGAGCGCTCCCAGGTCGCTGCCCAGGAAATCAGCGAACTGGCCGACTCCTCCGTCAAGATGGCGGAGAAGGCCGGCACCCTGCTCGATGAGATGGTGCCCACCATCCAGAAGACCTCGGACCTGGTGCAGGAAATTGCCTCTGCCTCGGCCGAGCAATCCACCGGTATTGCCCAGATCAACCAGGCCATGAGCCAGCTCAACCAGGCCACCCAGCAGAATGCCTCCGCCTCCGAGGAACTAGCGGCCACTGCCGAGGAAATGGGTAGCCAGGCCGAGCAACTGCAGGGCCTGATGCAATTCTTCCGGGTCGACGAGGGACGCCATGCTCCCGTCTATGCCCCGCCTGCAGCCCTCAAGGGCAATGCCGCCAGGCCGGCCGCCCGAGCTCCGGCCAGCCGACCCCAGGCACCGCGGGCCACGGCCCGGCTGGCGCCCGGCAAGTCTCCAGACGAACAGAACTTCGAGCGTTTCTAAAGAAGAGGATCCACAGCCATGGCCAACCTGGTTCCCCAAGGAACGTCCCCCCTACCGGTCGCAGTCGAGGAGTCTCGGCAGTATCTGACCTTCACTCTGGGTGGTGAGGTATTCGCCGTTGGTATCCTCAACGTCAAGGAAATCATCGAATACGGCAGCCTGACCGAAATCCCCATGATGCCGGCCTTCATCCGCGGCGTTATCAACCTGCGCGGCTCGGTCGTCCCAGTCATCGACCTCACCGCCCGCTTCGGTGGCACGCCTGCCGAAATCGGGCGCCGTACCTGCATTGTGATCGTGGAAATGACGCAGACGGTGGAAGGCAGCGACGTCCGCCAGGACATCGGCATCATCGTCGATTGCGTCAATGAGGTCCTGGAAATCCCGGGGCAGGAGATCGAGCCGCCCCCAGCTTTCGGCGCCAAGATCCGGGCCGATTTCATCCAAGGCATGGGCAAGGTGGCGGGAAAATTCGTCATCATCCTCAATGTGGAGCGAGTGCTCTCGGTCGATGAAATGAGCATGCTGGCCAATGTCGGCGGCACCACCACCGTAACGGAGAGCGTAGCCGCCTGATGGATAATCCCGCCATCACCAATCAGGAGTTCTCCCGCTTCCAGGCCCTTATCTACAAGATCGCCGGCATTCAGCTGTCCGACGCAAAGAAGGTCCTGGTGGTGGGACGTCTCACCCGCCGCCTCAAGCATTACGGCATGAGCAGCTTCTCCCAGTATTATCAGTTGGTCACTTCCCGGGAGGAAGGCGGCGAGTTGCAGACCATGGTGGACCTGCTCACCACCAACGAAACCTATTTCTTCCGCGAGCCCAAGCATTTCGAGTTCCTCGCCGGCGAACTCCTGCCCAAGGTAAAACCCGGGGCGCCCTACGCCATCTGGAGTGGAGCCTGCTCCAGCGGCGAAGAGCCTTACACGCTGGCCATGGTGCTGGCGGAAAAGCTGGGCATGAACGCCCCCTGGCAGATTACCGCCTCCGATATTTCCACCGCTGTGCTGGCCCGGGCCCAGACCGGCCATTACCCCATGGAACGAACCGAGGGCATTCCCCAGGACTATCTGCGCAAGTACTGCCTCAAGGGGGTCCGTTCCGAAGCTGGCACCCTGCTCATTAATCGGACCTTGCGGGAGCGGGTGAATTTCCGCCAGATCAACCTCACCACCCAGCTGCCGGACATCGGTCCCTTCGATGTGATTTTCCTGCGCAATGTCATGATCTATTTCGACATGGAAACCAAGCGCCAGGTGGTCGCCAACCTGATGA
Source organism: Azospira sp. (assembly GCA_035255085.1). Classification (GTDB taxonomy): domain Bacteria; phylum Pseudomonadota; class Gammaproteobacteria; order Burkholderiales; family Rhodocyclaceae; genus Azospira. Next base: position 5,034 of record DATEZY010000191.1, read on the forward strand.
CCAAGCTCAAGCCCGGGGGCCACTTCATTGTCGGCCATTCGGAAAGTCTCAACGGCATCACCGACAAGCTGCTCACGGTCAAGCCCACCATTTACCGCAAGCCCTGAGCGTGATGCAGGACGTTCACGATGTCTTCCTCAACCCCGGGGATTTCCATTTCAGCGGCGGCCACACCCGCATCCGCACCCTGCTAGGCTCCTGCGTTTCCATTGCCCTGTGGCACCCCCTGCATCACATCGGCGGCATGTGCCACTACATGCTGCCGACCCGTGCTGCCCGGCCCAAGGACAGGCTGGATGGCCGTTATGCCGATGAGGCTATGGCCCTGTTCGATCAGGAAATCGCCAAGGCAGGCACGCGGGCCAATGAATACCAGGCCAAGATTTTCGGTGGCGGCAACATGTTCCCCGGCAAGACCGCCCGTACCGGCTTCGACATCGGCCAGCGCAATATCGAAATGGCCCATAGTCTGCTCGCTGAACGGAACATTCCCACCATTGCCGAACACCTGGGTGGCGACGGACACCGTAAACTCATATTCGACCTGTGGAGCGGCGACGCCTGGCTGGCGTTCCAAGAAACAGGCCAAGACAACAAAGGGAAACATACCCCATGGCCCCTATCAAAGTAATGATCGTGGATGACTCCGCCGTGGTGCGGCAGGTCGTTCGCCAGACCCTGGAGGCGGACCCGGGCATCAAGGTCCTGGGCGCCGCCTCGGACCCGCTATTCGCCCTGGATCACATGAAGCGCGAGTGGCCCGACGTGATCGTTCTCGATATCGAAATGCCGCGCATGGATGGCCTGACCTTCCTCAAGAAGATCATGGCCGAGCACCCGACGCCGGTGGTGATCTGCTCCTCCCTGGCGGAAAAGGGGGCCGAAGCCTCCATGAACGCCCTGGCGGCTGGCGCCGTGACCATCATCACCAAGCCCAAGATGGGCCTCAAGCAGTTTCTTGAGGACTCTTCCGCCGACGTCCTCGGCGCCGTCAAGGCCGCCGCCCGGGCCAACGTGCGCCGCCTGGTCCCGTCCGTTGGCACCACCCTGGCCCGGGGCGGGCTGAACGTGGCCCCCAAACTCAGCGCCGACGCGGTCATTTCCGCCGGCGGCCTGGGCAGCGGCGCCAATATGGTGAAGACCACCGACAAGATTATCGCCATCGGCACCTCCACCGGCGGCACCCAGGCCCTGGAAGCAGTACTGACCAAGCTGCCGGCGGTCTGCCCGGGCATCGTCATCGTCCAGCACATGCCGGAAAAATTCACCGCCATGTTTGCCGAGCGCCTCAACGGCCTGTGCCAGATCGAAGTCAAGGAAGCCAAGCACGGCGACCGGGTGGTGCCGGGCCGGGCCCTGATCGCCCCCGGGGGCAAGCACATGCTGCTTACCCGCAGCGGCGCGCAATATACGGTCGAAGTGGTGGATGGCCCCCTGGTCAACCGCCACCGCCCCTCGGTGGATGTCCTGTTCCGCTCCTGTGCCAAGTTTGCCGGGCGCAATGCCCTGGGCATCATCATGACCGGCATGGGGGACGACGGCGCCCGGGGCCTGAAGGAAATGGCCGACGCCGGCGCCGACACAGTGGCCGAGGACGAATCCACCTGCGTGGTGTTCGGCATGCCCAAGGAAGCCATCAAGCTGGGGGCTGCCCGTACCGTGTTGCCCCTGCCCCGCATTCCCGAAGCCATCGTCGCCGCAGGCCGTAGCTAACGCCCCCACAACAGGGCCCCTGCGAGAGGCTTGGAGCAAGATTGCGGGCGGCGGCCCGCAACCAGTTCAAGTGCTGGGGGGGGGCGCCAAGCAGGGGGCAGATACCCCACCAACGGCCAGGTATGAAAGCCTTGCGGAAGCCGGCCGCCTAGTCAGGGGCCGGGGCTTCACAACGGTTCTCCTTGGCCGCCCCCTACACGAGGGTCGCCGTCAATTCACCCACCCCGTCCACCCCGCCCACCAGCACATCGCCGCGGACCACGGTGGAAACCCCCGCCGGGGTGCCGGTGAAGATCAGATCCCCCGGAGCCAGACGCACCAGGCGGGACAATTGGGCAATGACCTCGGCCACCATCCAGCTCATCTGGACCAGGTCGCCGGACTGGCGGGTTTCCCCATTGACCGTCAGCCAGATCTTCCCGGCGGCCGGATGGTCGCATTGGGCCACGGGCACGATGGGGCCGATGGGGCCCGACTGGTCAAAGCCCTTGCCCATGTCCCAGGGATGGCCCTTTTCCTTGGATCGCTGCTGATGGTCGCGCCGGGTCAGGTCAAACCCCACGGCGTAGCCGAATACCGCCTCCAGGGCCCGGGCCTCGGGCACGTCCGCACCACCGTTTCCCAGGCTGGCCACGGCCGGCCCCAGGGCCACCACCAACTCCACCTCGTGCTGCAGGTTGGTGGTGGCAGGCGGATAGGCGACGGCCCCACCGCCCGGCACCAGGGCATCGGCCGGCTTGCTGAAAAAGAACGGCGGCTCCCGGGTATCGGCCCCCATTTCCCGGGCATGGTCGGCGTAATTGCGGCCGACACAGTAGACCCGGCGAACCGGGAATAAGCCTGCGCTTCCCGCTACAGGCAATGCCACCCGCGGCGGCGGCGTAAAGAGGTAGTCCATACATACTCCCGAGATTCAATATAGCGGATTAGGGGGATGAAGCATCCAGGCTGCTTACTAAGTCGCAGCCCCGCTTACACCGGATTGTCGATATCGACGAACTCGCACTCCAGACCGAAGCGCTCCGCCAGGTGAGCCGCCAGGGCCTGGGCACCGCCCCGCTCGGTGGCATGGTGGCCGCAAGCCAGGTAGGGCACCCCGGACTCCCGGGCCAGATGCACCGTCTGTTCAGATATTTCACCGGACAGGTAGGCATCCAGTCCCAGGGCGATAGCCGGCTCGAAGTAACCCTGGGCGCCGCCGGAACACCATCCCAGCCGCGTCACCTGCCGCTCACCGTTACCCACCAGCTGGACCGGCCGACCCAGGACCTGGCCGATGTGAGCCGCCAGTTCCGTAGCGGTGCACGGCTGGCTCAGGCGCCCGTACCAGGCCATATCCTGGTCGCCGAAACGCCCCTCGGCCTGCCACCCCAGGCGGCGAGCCAGTTGTGCGTTGTTACCCAGTTCAGGATGGCTGTCCAGGGGCAGGTGGTAGGCAATAAGGTTGATGTCGTGCCCCAGCACGGTGGCCAGGCGCTTTTTCCGCAGCCCGGTGACCCGGCCATCCTCACCTTTCCAGAACCAGCCGTGATGCACCAGGATGGCATCGGCGTTGCGGGCGACGGCCGCATCGAGCAAGGCCTGGCTGGCAGTGACGCCGGCAACGATGCGCTGCACCTCGGGCCGTCCTTCCACTTGCAGGCCGTTTGGGCAATAATCCCGGAAACGACCCGCCTCCAGCAATTCGTCCAGATAGCGCGTCAATTCTTCACATTTCATGGCTAAGGCCCTCTGTCTCCATGCGTAAGCTCTGGTTGATTTTTGCACAAACAGTGACGGTAAGTCTCGCCGTGTTGTTTGTCGTCAGCACCCTCAAGCCTGAATGGCTGGGGCGGCAGGCTAGCGTCGTGGCGCTGCAGGAAGCCCCCCTTGGTAGTGATGGGGCAGCCCAGGCCAACGGCGGTTTCCGCGAGGCGGTGCGTCATTCCCTGCCTTCCGTGGTCTATATTTTCACCAGCAAGGCGATCAAGACGCCGCGCCATCCCCTGTTCGATGACCCGGTGTTCCGGCATTTCTTCGGCGACCGTTTCCAGGACGGTGAGGGCGACGAGGCCCAGCGTACCTCGGGCCTGGGCTCCGGCGTCATCGTCAGCCCCGACGGCTACATCCTCACCAATTACCATGTGGTGGAGGCGGCCGACGAAATTGAGGTTGCCCTCTCCGACAGCCGCAAACTCAAGGCCAAGGTCATCGGTGCCGATCCGGAGTCAGACCTGGCGGTGCTGCAGGTCAAGGCCGACAAGCTGCCCGCCATCACCCTCGGCCAGATGGAGTCGGTGCGGGTGGGTGACGTGGTTCTGGCCATCGGCAACCCCTTCGGCGTCGGGCAGACGGTGACCATGGGCATCGTCTCCGCCCTGGGCCGCTCCCATCTGGGCATCAACACCTTCGAGAATTTCATCCAGACCGACGCCGCCATCAACCCGGGCAATTCCGGTGGCGCCCTGGTGGACGTCCAGGGCAACCTGATCGGCATCAACGCCGCCATCTACTCCCGCTCCGGCGGTTCCCTAGGCATCGGCTTCGCTATCCCGGTATCCACCGTGCGCAGCATCATGGAGCAGATTATCCAGACCGGCACCGTCACCCGGGGCTGGGTCGGGGTCGAGGCCCAGGAGATCACCCCGGACCTGGCCGAGTCCTTCGGCCTGGCTGATGCAGAAGGCGCGATCATCGCTGGCGTGCTGCGCGGCAGCCCGGCTGATGGGGCCGGCATCAAGCCCGGGGACATTCTGTTGGCCGTCGGCGGCCAGGCGGTGAAGGATCCTCAAGTAATGCTCGACCT
>DATEZY010000192.1:0-10099 GCA_035255085.1 Azospira sp.
CGCCGTCGGCCTGCTGGCCGCCTCCGGCCAGGTTCCCGCCGCCGCCCTGGGCGACTACGAATTTGCCGGCGAGCTGTCCCTCTCCGGCCAGCTGCGTCCCGTCGGCGGCGCCCTGCCCATGGTCCTGGCCGCCGCCCGCCAGGGCCGCAGCTTCATCCTGCCCCGCCAGGACGCCGAGGAGGCGGCCTGGGTCAAGGATGCCCACATCCTGCCGGCGGACAGCCTGCTCCAGGTGTGCGCCCACCTCACCGGCCAGACCCTGCTCAGTCCCCAGGAGCACCGCCCCCCGGCGCCGGTCGAAAGCTATCCGGACCTGGCTGAAGTCAAGGGCCAGGCCCAGGCCAAGCGGGCCCTGGAGGTGGCCGCGGCCGGCGGCCATTCCCTGTTGCTGTCCGGCCCGCCGGGTACCGGCAAATCCATGCTCGCCGCCCGCCTGCCCGGGCTCCTGCCACCCATGAGCGAGGAGGAGGCCCTGCAGTCCGCTGCCGTCCTGTCCCTGGGGCGCCAGTTCCAGGCCGAGCGTTTCGGCGCCCGGCCCTACCGGGCACCACACCATACTTCCTCCGCCGCCGCCCTGGTGGGGGGCGGGGCCCAGCCCCGGCCCGGGGAAATATCCCTGGCCCACCACGGCATCCTGTTCCTCGACGAGCTGCCGGAATTCGATCGCCGGGTGCTGGAAGCCCTGCGGGAGCCCCTGGAATCGGGCCATATCCTGGTCTCCCGGGCCGCCGCCCAGGCCGAATACCCGGCCCGCTTCCAGCTGGTGGCGGCCATGAATCCCTGTCCCTGCGGCTATCGCGGCCACCCCAGCCGGCCCTGCCGCTGCACCCCGGATCAGGTGGCCCGCTACCAGGGCCGCCTCTCCGGCCCCCTGCTAGACCGCATTGACCTGGCCCTGGACGTTCCCGGCCTGTCGGCGGCGGAACTGCAGAGCGCCCCGAGCGGCGAGGCGTCGGCCGTGGTGCGCCAGCGCGTCGTCGCCGCCCGGGAGCGGCAAACGGCCCGCCAGGGCTGCAGCAACGCCCGGCTCGAGGGCAAGGATCTGGAGTACCATTGCCAGCCCGATACGGCCGCCGCCAAGCTGCTGCAGCAGGCCATTGCCCGCCTCGATCTGTCGCCCCGGGCCTACTACCGGGTGCTGCGGGTGGCCCGCAGCGTCGCCGACCTGGCCGGCGCGGGCCCCATCGCCGCGCCCCATGTGGCCGAGGCCCTGCATTACCGTCGCGGCGACGGCTCCGCCTGACCGGTCCGGGGCGCCGCCGCCCAGAGAAGGAAGCCCGTGACTGCTGTTGCCCCCGCCACCCTGATTTCCTACCGCCGCCTGGCCCTGCTCCTGGCCGCCCTGTCGGCCCTGGGGCCGTTCTCCATCGACACCTACCTGCCGTCCTTCCCGGAAATCGGCAGCAGCCTCGGGGCCACCCAGCTGCAGGTGCAGCAGACCCTCACCGCCTACCTGCTGCCCTTTGCCATCATGACCCTGTGGCACGGCGCCCTGTCCGATGCCCTGGGCCGCCGCCACGTCATCCTCGGTGCCCTGTTCCTGTTCGCCCTGGCCTCCCTGGGCTGCGTCTTCGCCACCAGCATCGAGCAGCTGTGGATCTGGCGGGCCCTCCAGGGCATGACCGCCGGGGCCGGCATCGTCATCGGCCGGGCCGTGGTGCGGGATGTGTTCCAGGGACCCGAGGCCCAGCGCCTGATGGCCCACGTGGCCATCATGTTCGCCCTGGCCCCGGCCATTGCCCCGGTGATCGGCGGCTGGCTGCACGCCTGGTTCGGCTGGCGCTCGATCTTTGTCTTTCTCACCCTGGCCACCCTGCTGCTGCTCGCCGCCTGCTGGCGCTGGCTGCCGGAAACCCTGGGGCGGGGGCACCGCCAGCCGCTGCACCCGGGCTACCTGCTGCGGGCCTACCGGGGCGTGCTCACCTCCCACGGTTTTGTCACCGCCTGCGGCGCCCTGGCCTTCAACTTCCTCGGCTTCTTCATCTACGTCATGTCCGCCCCGGTGTTCCTGATGCAGCACCTGGGCCGGGGCGAAACGGAATTCCTCTGGCTGTTCGGCCCGGCCATGGCCGGCCTCATGGTCGGCTCCTGGCTCTCCGGCCATTTCGCCGCCAGGCACCATCCCCTCACCACTGCCTGGCGCGGCTACGCCCTGATGGGCCTGGGCGCCGCCATCAACCTGGGTATCAGCTTCGGCCTGCCGCCGGGCCTGCCCTGGAGCGTGGTGCACCTGTTCGTGTACAACGTCGGCATGTCCATGGCCATGCCGGCCCTGACCCTGCTGGCCCTGGACCTTTTCCCCCGGCAACGGGGCCTGGCCGCCTCCTGCCAGACCTTCCTGCAGTCCGGCATGAACTCCCTGGCCGCCGCCTTCCTGGCCCCCCTGCTATGGGGCTCCGTGCGTACCCTGGCGGCGGGCTCCACCATGCTGCTCCTGACCGGGCTGCTATTCACCTTCCTCCACGGCCGGGGGCTGCGCCGGCCGGGGTGAGGGAGTAGGATAGGCTTCCATGAAACGTCTACTCTCAGCCCTGGCCCTGCTGCTCGGCGTTGCCGGTTGCGATTACTTCGCCCTGCAGGACCTGAAGCCCGGCGTCTCCACCGACCTGGAGGTGCGGGAGCGGCTCGGCCGTCCCGCCCTGGAGTGGCGCAACGCGGATGGCAGCGTCACCTGGGAATATCCCAAGGGCCCCCAGGGCACCGACACCTACATGGTCACCATCGGCCCGGACCGCATCCTGCGGGTGGTGGATCAGGTGCTGACCGAGGCCAATTACGCCCGCATCGAAAAAGGCATGGATGGCGACCAGGTGCGGCGCATCCTGGGCAAGCCGGGCCAGATCACCACCTACCCCAACAAGCCGGAAACGGTGTGGGACTGGCGCATCGCCGGCAGCCTGCCGAGCGAGGAAGCACACTTCCACGTGCACTTCAGCCTCGACGGCAAGGTCACCGGCACCTCCCGCCGGGTCGACGTGAAGGGCTAGGGCCACCGCCGCCCACTCGCTGCCAATACCCGGAGCCCCCTGTTTTTTATCAAGTTTTGCTTGGCAGCCGGGGCGGCAAAAATGTAAACTTGCGTTCCTGCCGAGGAGCGCTGCGACCCAAACGGTTTTTTCCGGAGATTGGGCCAGGCTCGGCAACGATCAACGGCGCTCGCAAACCCCCGAAATGGTTTGTGGCGCCGTTTGCTTTTGCAGTATCCGCAGCGGCGGCGCCCCGGCCCACGAACACCAGAAATGCCGAGGTAATCCATGCAGCCCGACCGCAGCTCCGAACTCTCCGCCCTCCTGAAACAGCGCCTGCTCGTCCTCGACGGCGCCATGGGCACCATGATCCAGCGCCACGGGCTGACCGAGAAGGATTACCGCGGGACCCGCTTCGCCGATCATGCCCACGACCTCAAGGGCAACAACGACCTGTTGCTGCTGAGCAAGCCCGAGGTCATCCGCGGCATCCACGCCGAATACCTGGCGGCCGGCGCCGACATCCTGGAAACCAACACCTTCAACGCCACCAAGGTGTCCCAGGCCGACTACAAGCTGGAAGCCATCGTCTATGAACTGAACGTGGCCGGCGCCAAACTGGCCCGGGAAGTCTGCGACGAATTCACGGCGAAGGACCCGGCCAAGCCCCGCTTCGTTGCCGGCGTCCTAGGCCCCACCAGCCGTACCGCCTCCATCTCCCCGGACGTGAACGACCCGGGCTACCGCAACGTCACCTTCGACGAGCTGGTGGAAAATTACCTGGAAGCCATCCGCGGCCTCACCGACGGCGGCGCCGACATCCTGCTGGTGGAGACGGTGTTCGATACGTTGAATGCCAAGGCCGCCCTGTTCGCCATCGAGACCTTCTTCGACCGCGTCGGTCGTCGCTGGCCGGTGATGATCTCCGGCACCATCACCGACGCTTCCGGCCGCACCCTCTCGGGCCAGACCGCCGAGGCCTTCTGGAATTCCCTCAACCACATTCAGCCCCTGTCCTTCGGCCTCAACTGTGCCCTGGGGGCCAAGGAACTGCGCCAGTACGTGGAGGAGCTGTCCCGCGTCTGCGACTGCTTCGTCTCCGCCCACCCCAACGCCGGCCTGCCCAACGCCTTCGGCGGCTACGACGAGACCCCGGAACAGCTGGCGGAAGAAGTGGCCGACTGGGCCAAGCATGGTTTCGTGAACATTGTCGGCGGCTGCTGCGGCACCTCACCAGACCACATCGCCGCCATCGCCAAACGGGTGGCCGGCGTGGCCCCCCGGGCCATTCCCGAGATTGCGCCCCAGCTGCGCCTCTCCGGCCTGGAAGCCTTCAACGTGGGCCCCGACAGCCTCTACGTGAACGTGGGTGAGCGTACCAACGTCACCGGCTCCAAGGCCTTCGCGCGCATGATCCTGGAAGGGCGCTACGACGACGCCCTGGCCGTGGCCCGGCAGCAGGTGGAGAACGGCGCCCAGGTCATCGACATCAACATGGACGAGGCCATGCTGGATTCCGTGGCCGCCATGGAGCGCTTCCTCAAGCTCATCGCCTCGGAACCGGACATTTCCCGGGTGCCCATCATGCTCGATTCCTCCAAGTGGGAAGTGATCGAGGCCGGCCTCAAGTGCATCCAGGGCAAGGGCATCGTGAACTCCATTTCCATGAAGGAAGGAGAGGCCAAGTTCCTGGAACAGGCCAAGCTGGCCCGCCGTTACGGCGCCGCCGTCATCGTCATGGCTTTCGACGAGAAGGGCCAGGCCGACACCTATGCGCGCAAGACCGAGATCTGCAAGCGGGCCTACGACCTGCTGGTGAGCATCGGCTTCCCCGCCCAGGACATCATCTTCGACCCCAACATCTTCGCCATCGCCACGGGCATCGAAGAGCACGACAACTACGCGGTGGATTTCATCGAGGCCACCCGCTGGATTCGTCAGCACCTGCCCCACGCCCAGATTTCCGGCGGCGTCTCCAACGTCTCCTTCTCCTTCCGCGGCAACGATCCGGTGCGGGAAGCCATCCACACTGTCTTCCTCTACCACGCCATCCAGGCCGGCATGACCATGGGCATCGTGAATGCCGGCATGCTCGGCGTGTACGACGACCTGGAGCCGGAACTGCGGCAGAAGGTGGAAGACGTGGTGCTCAACCGCCACCCCGGCGCTGGCGAAGCATTGGTGGAATTCGCCCAGACCGTGAAGGAGGGCAAGGCCAAGGACACGGGCCCCGACCTCACCTGGCGCACCCTGCCGGTGGACAAGCGCCTGGAGCACGCCCTGGTCAAAGGCATCACCGACTTCGTCGTCGCCGATACGGAAGAAGTGCGGGCCGCCCTGGCCGCCGCCGGCAAGCCGCCCCTCGCTGTCATCGAAGGCCCCCTGATGAACGGCATGAACACCGTGGGCGACCTCTTCGGCGCCGGCAAAATGTTCCTGCCCCAGGTGGTGAAGTCCGCCCGGGTGATGAAGCAGGCCGTGGCCCACCTCATTCCCTTCATCGAGGAAGAGAAGGCCCGCACCGGAGCCGCCTCCAAGGGCAAGATCGTCATCGCCACGGTCAAGGGCGACGTGCACGACATCGGCAAGAACATCGTCGGCGTGGTGCTGGGCTGTAACGGCTATGAGGTGGTGGACCTGGGGGTCATGGTGTCCACCGAGAAAATCCTCCACGCCGCCAAGGAACACGGCGCCCAGGCCATCGGCCTCTCCGGTCTCATCACCCCGTCCCTGGAAGAGATGAGCCACGTCGCTTCCGAGATGCAGCGCCAGGGCTTCAGCGTGCCCCTGCTCATCGGTGGCGCCACCACCAGCCGGGCCCACACCGCCATCAAGATCGCCCCCAACTACGAGGCACCGGTGGTCTATGTGCCGGATGCTTCCCGGGCCGTGGGCGTGGTCACCAGCCTGCTCTCGGAAAGCCAGCGGGAAAGCTATGCCGCCGAGGTGGCCGCCGACTACGAGAAGATTCGCCAGCAGCACGCCGGCAAGAAGGGCAGCCCCATGGTGACCCTGGCCGAGGCCCGGGCCAACGCCCTGCGTACCGACTGGGTCAGCCAGGATCCGGCCTGCTGTGCCAACGCCCACCTGGCCGGCTACCAGCCCTACTGCCCGGTGGTGCCCAAGCGGCTCGGCCTGCAGGTGCTGCAGGACATCGACCTGGCCAGCCTGGCCAAGTACATCGACTGGGGCCCCTTCTTCCAGACCTGGGACCTGGCTGGCCGTTTCCCCGCCATCCTGGACGACGCAGTGGTGGGCGAGACCGCCCGGGGCGTCTATGCCGACGCCCAGGCCATGCTGAAGCAGATCATCGACGAGAAGTGGCTGACGGCCAGCGCCGTCTTCGGCCTTTATCCGGCCAACGCCGTGGGCGACGACATCGTCTTCTACGCCGACGAGCAGCGTAGCGCCCCCGTCCTCACCTGGCACGGCATCCGCCAGCAGCACAAGCGGCCCGAGGACAAGGCCAACCTGTGCCTCTCCGACTACGTGGCGCCCAAGGACAGCGGCGTGGCCGACTATGCCGGTGCCTTCGCCGTTACCGCTGGCCTCGGCATCGAGAAGAAGCTGGCCGAGTTCGAGGCGGCCCACGACGACTACCGGGCCATCATGCTCAAGTCCCTGGCCGACCGCCTGGCCGAAGCCTGTGCCGAATGGCTGCACGCCAAGGTGCGCAAGGAGGACTGGGGCTATGCCGCCGACGAGCAGCTGTCCAACGAGCAGCTGATCAAGGAGGAATACCGCGGCATCCGTCCGGCCCCGGGTTACCCGGCCTGCCCGGACCACACCGCCAAGGGCGGGCTGTTCCAGTTGCTCCAGCCGGAAGCCAACATCGGCATGGGGCTCACCGAGAGCTACGCCATGACGCCGGCCGCCGCCGTCTCGGGCTTCTTCCTGGCCCATCCCCAGGCCCAGTACTTCGCCATCCAGAAGATCGGCCAGGACCAGCTGGAAGACTGGGCCCGGCGCGCCGGCTTCACGGTGGACGAGGCCAAGCGCTGGCTGGCACCCAACCTGTAAGCCTGCCACCCGACGGCCCGAAGCGGCCCAAAATCCTGGCCGGGGATGCTGCGATGGAGCGGCATCCCCGGCCAGTTTTTTTGCCCATCCCACTTTGCTGCACCGCGAAACTTTGCTTTTTCGGTTGGTGACATAATGAAAACGCCATAGCGTCCCCGAGGGGTGGCGCCAGGCTTTTTTACCGGGATGATGCGCCGCATTTGCAAGACGGCTTCCCGGTCCCCAACGAAAAATAAAAAGGAGGTTCCAATGAATCAGAAACTGGCATACGTAACGGGAGGAATGGGCGGCATCGGTACTGCCATCTGTCAGCGCCTGCACAATGACGGCTTCAAGGTCGTCGCCGGTTGCGGTCCGACCCGCAACCATCAGGAGTGGATCGACGAGCAGAAGGCCTTGGGCTACACCTTCTACGCCAGCGCCGGCAACGTCGGCGACTGGGATTCCACGGTGGAAGCCTTTGCCAAGGTCAAGGCCGAGCACGGGCCGGTGGCGGTGCTGGTGAATAACGCCGGCATCACCAAGGATGGCCAGTTCCGTAAGATGAGCAAGGCCGACTGGGATGCGGTGATGTCCACCAACCTGGACAGCCTGTTCAACGTCACCAAGCAGGTCATCGACGACATGGTGGAAGCGGGCTACGGCCGCATCATCAACATCTCCTCGGTGAATGGCCAGAAGGGCCAGTTCGGCCAGGTGAATTACTCCACCGCCAAGGCCGGCATCCACGGCTTCACCATGGCCCTGGCCCAGGAGGTGGCGGGCAAGGGCGTCACGGTGAACACCGTGAGCCCGGGCTATATCGGGACCGACATGGTGCGCGCCATTCGTCCCGAAGTGCTGGAGAAGATCGTCGCCACGGTGCCGGTGAAGCGTCTGGGCGAGCCGTCGGAGATCGCTTCCATGGTCTCCTGGCTGGCGTCCACCGAAGGCGGCTACGCCACCGGCGCCGACTTCTCGGTGAATGGCGGCCTGCATATGGGCTAGAACGCGGGCTAAACCCCGCAGTGCTCCCCGGAGTGCCCTAGACCGGCCCGCCCTGGAACATCAGGGCGGGCCGTTTTTTTTCCGGGGTGAAATAAGTTGTTACGGGGATTTACCGGATTCGGTATGGACGCCCCCGGGGGCCGGTGGTTTCATAGACGGGAAAGCCCATCGAGATAGCCATGAAGAATATCAAGCTCACCCTCTGGGGCCTGCTCCTGGGGCTGACGGCCCTGTGGTTGCTGGCCGACAGCCTGCTGCCCAGCCCCTTCACCTACTTCACTTTCCGCAGCGTGCTGGTGCAATACAGCGGGCTCCTGGCCGTTGGCGCCATGAGCGTCGCCATGCTCCTGGCGACCCGGCCCAAGTGGCTGGAGCCGAAGCTGGACGGCCTGGACAAGATGTACCGCCTGCACAAGTGGCTGGGCATCAGCGCCCTGGTGTCGGGAGTGATCCACTGGTGGTGGGCCCAGGGCACCAAGTGGATGGTGGGCTGGGGCTGGCTCACCCGGCCGGCGCGCAAGGGCGCCGGCCCGGGGGGGCCGGGAGGCCCCGGCGGCCCGGCCATGGATACCCTGGCCGGCTGGTGGCGCAGCCAGCGCGGCCTGGCCGAAGACATCGGCGAGTGGGCCTTCTACGCCGCCGTGGTGCTGATCGTGCTGGCCCTGGTGAAGCGCTTTCCCTACCACCTGTTCACCAAGACCCACAAATGGCTGGCGGCCCTCTATCTGGCGCTAGCCTACCATTCCCTGATCCTGGCCAAGACCGACTACTGGAGCCAGCCCGTGGGCTGGGCCCTGGCCCTGCTGCTGCTCGGCGGCATGGTCGCCGCCGGGCTAGTGCTGGCCGGCCGGGTCGGCGCCGGGCGCAAGACCCGGGGCAGCATCGAATCCCTCACCTACTACCCGGAACTGCGGGTGCTGGAAACGGCCATCCGCCTGGAACCCGGCTGGCCCGGCCACACCGCCGGCCAGTTCGCCTTCGCCACCTCGGACCAGGGGGAGGGGGCCCACCCCTACACCATCGCCTCGGCCTGGAACCCGGCACAGGGGCGCATCGTCTTCATCACCAAGGCCCTGGGCGACCACACCGGCCGCCTGCGAGACAAGCTCAAGGTCGGTGCCACAGTGGTCGTCGAAGGCCCCTACGGCTGCTTCGACTTCGCCGACCAGCAACCCCTGCAGATCTGGATCGGCGCCGGCATCGGCATCACCCCCTTCGTTGCCCGCATGCAGCAGCTAGTCCGGCAACCGGCGCAACAGACCATTCACCTGTTCCACCCGACGGCCGAGTTCTCCGAGGCCGCCATTGGCAAACTCAAGGCCGACGCGGCGGCGGCCGGGGTACATCTGCACCTGCTGGTCAGCCCCCGGGACGGCCGCCTCGATGGCGCGCGCATCCGCGCCACGGTGCCCGACTGGCAGGAGGCCAGCCTGTGGTTCTGCGGCCCCCCGAGCTTCGGCCAGGCCCTGCGCCAGGATTTCCAGGCCCAGGGCCTGGCGCCGGAACGCTTCCACCAGGAACTGTTCCAAATGCGTTGACGCCCCGGATATCGGGAAGAGAAGGGAATTGGTCATCAAAAAGCCCCCCAGCCCGCCTACAATAGCGGTTTGACCCATCCTGCAAGCACACGGAATTCGCCATGACTTTCAAGGTATTCATCGACGGCCGCCACGGCACCACCGGTCTCAAGATCGACGAGCGGCTCTCCATCCGCCCGGAAATCGAAATCCTCACCATCCCCGAGGACAAGCGCAAGGACCCGGCGGTCAAGGCCGAGTACATCAACAACGCCGACGTGGTGTTCCTCTGCCTGCCCGATGCTGCCTCCAAGGAATCCGTGGCCCTGCTCGCCCCGGGTAACACCAAGACCCGCTTCCTCGACGCCTCCACCGCCCACCGCACCAATCCGGATTGGGTGTACGGCCTGCCCGAACTCAACGGCGGCCAGCGCCAGCGCGTCGCCCAGGCCCAGAAGGTGGCCGTGCCCGGCTGCCACGCCAGCGGCTTCATCATGCTCATGGCCCCCCTGGTGGCCGGCGGCATCGTGCCCAAGGACTACCCGGTCAGCACCTACTCCATCACCGGCTACAGCGGCGGCGGCAAGGAAATGATCGCCAGCTACGAAG
>DATEZY010000193.1:0-10422 GCA_035255085.1 Azospira sp.
AACGTGGCCAAGCCGGCCCTGCCCCGCCCCTTCCGCCTGGATGCCCGCAACAGCTTCGGCAACCTGGCCTGGCTCGAAGGCTCGGTGGATTACCGCAGCACCAACCGCTTCGACCGCAGCTACTACAGCCGGGTCCTGTTCAGCACCCGCTATGGCAGCCCCGCTCCCCTGACGGCGGTGGCGCCCAGCAGCTACGCCGAATCCCTGCGCCGGGAGCTGCAGCACCTCAATCTCAAGGTCGAGACCGAAGCGCCGACCATGCTGCCGGAAGGCGGGCCGGGGGTGCAATTCACCCTGCCCAACGCCATCCCCATGCAGATCAGTTTCGACGCCGACTTCGAGGCCAACCGCATCCTCCTGCGGTGCCGTAACCTGGAAGGATTCGGCCTGGCCGCCTTCTCCCTAAAGCCCGGCGACATCAACCGCGCCCTGCTGGACGGTATCGGCCTATGTCTCCTGGGCCGCGCCCAGGGCATGCCCACCAGCCTGCAGCGGGTGCCCTTCCGCCGCCACGACAACTGACAACGCCCCATGCAAAAGATCGTCCTCGCCTCGAACAACGCCAAGAAGCTCAAGGAGCTGGCGGCCCTGCTCACCCCCCTGGGCATCCAGCTCATTCCCCAGGGCGAACTGGGCGTGCCGGAGGCGGAAGAGCCCCATTTCACTTTTCTCGAAAACGCCCTGGCCAAGGCCCGCCATGCCGCCCAGCTCACCGGCCTGCCGGCCCTGGCCGACGATTCGGGCCTGTGCGTCAAGGCCCTAGGCGGCGCGCCAGGGGTCCAATCGGCCCGCTACGCCGGCGAACCCAAGTCCGACGCCCGCAACAACGAGAAACTGCTGGCGGCCCTCCAGGGTGTCACCGACCGTCGTGCCCACTTCGTTTCCCTGCTGGTGCTGGTACGCCATGGCGAAGATCCCCAGCCCCTGGTGGCCGAGGGCGAGTGGCACGGCGAGATCATCGACGACCACCGGGGCGAGGGTGGCTTCGGCTACGACCCCTTGTTCTACGTCCCGGCGGAAAAGGCCACGGCGGCCGAGCTCTCCGCCGAAGTAAAGAACCGCCTCTCCCATCGCGGCCAGGCCATGGCCCGGCTGATCGAGCGCCTCCGGCAGGAACTCCCGGCGGCCTGAGGGTTCTCAGGAGCGTCCGTTTTCTCTCGAGCAGCTGTGAGCCGCATCATTCCCATTGCCGTCGCCGGCAGCCAGCGCCCCGGCGCCGGCACCCTGAACTTCAGCAGCCCGCCGCCCCTGGCCCTGTACATCCACGTGCCCTGGTGCGTGAGAAAGTGCCCCTACTGCGACTTCAACTCCCACGAAGCGCGGGAGCAGGTGCCGGAGTCGGCCTATATTGCCGCCCTGATCGCCGACCTGGAGAGCGCCCTGCCTTCGGTCTGGGGGCGCAAGGTATCCAGCATCTTCATCGGCGGCGGCACCCCCAGCCTGCTCTCCGGGGAGGCCCTGCACGAGCTGCTGACGGCGGTGCGCATGCGCCTGCCCCTGCTGCCGGAGGCGGAAGTGACCCTGGAAGCCAATCCCGGGACGGCGGAAGCGGGCAAGTTCGCCGCCTTCCGGGAAGCGGGCGTCAATCGCCTGTCCCTCGGCATCCAGAGCTTCAACGACCGGCACCTCAAGGCCCTGGGCCGCATCCACGACAGCGCCGAAGCCCGGGCGGCAATCGCCTTGGCCCAGCAGCATTTCGAGCGCTTCAACCTGGACCTGATGTACGGCCTGCCGGAGCAGACCCTGGCCGAAGCCCTGGCCGACCTGGAAACGGCCCTGTCCTTCGCCCCGGCACATCTCTCCTGCTACCAGCTGACCCTGGAGCCCAATACCCTGTTCGCCGCCCGGCCGCCGGAACTGCCCGAGGGTGATGCCTGCGCCGACATGCAGGATGCCATCGAGGCCCGCCTGGCCGAGACCGGCTACCTCCACTACGAGACCTCGGCCTTCGCCAAACCCGGCTACCAGTGCCGGCACAATCTCAATTACTGGACCTTCGGCGATTACCTGGGCATTGGCGCCGGCGCCCATGGCAAGCTCACCCTGCCGGATCAGAACGGCTTCTCGGTACAGCGCCAGATGCGCTGGAAGCAGCCGAAGCAGTACCTGGAGCAGGTGGCCGCCGGCACGCCGATCCAGGAGCAGCATGGGGTCGAGGCCGAGGACCTGCCCTTCGAATTCCTCATGAATGCCCTGCGCCTCAACCAGGGATTCGATCCGGCCCTGTTCGCCCAACGTACCGGCCTGCCCCTGCTGCTGGTACGCAATGAGCTGGAACGGGCAGTCAGGGAAGGCTTGCTGATCCAGGAGCCGGAACGCATCGCCCCCAGCGACAAGGGACGGCGCTTCCTCAATACACTACTGGAACGCTTCCTGGCGGATTAGCGAGGGTCGTTAGAGCAGCATGGGGAGAGGGGGACTTCTCCCGGATTTGATCCATTCCTATCGCCGTCCGGCCCAAGTTCATTACCATGGCGGCCATGAGCCGCTACCAGACCCTCGCCCACGCCACCGAAAAACTCATCAGCGACGGCCTGCTGCGGCCCGGTGAGCGCCTGCCCTCGGTGCGCCAGGCCTGCCGTATCCATGATGTCAGCCCGGTCACCGTGCTCCAGGCCTATTACCTGCTCGAAGGCCGGGGCCTGATCGAGGCCCGGCCCAAGTCCGGCTACTTCGTCCGGGCCCGTCTCGGACAGACCCTGCCGGAGCCGGAGATGAGCCGCCCCCAGGGCCAATCCACGGCCCTGGAGGTGAGCGACTTCATTTTCGAGATCCTGGAAAGCGTCAAGGATCGGGCGGTGATCCCCCTCGGCTCCAGCTTCCCCAGCCCGGAGCTCTTTCCCCTGGACAAGCTGGGCCGCTTTCTCGCCGCCGCCGGCCGCCACCTGGACCCCTGGTCCACGGTCACCGACCTGCCTCCCGGCAACGACGAACTACGCCGGCAGATCGCTCTGCGCTACCTCGCCCAGGGCGCCTCGGTGCCGGCCCAGGAAATCGTCGTTACCTCCGGCGCCATGGAGGGACTCAACCTGTGCCTGCAGGCCGTGACCCGGCCCGGCGATCTGGTGGCCATCGAATCCCCTACCTTTTATGCCAACCTCCAGGCCATCGAGCGGCTAGGGCTGAAGGTGATCGAGATTCCCTGCCACCCGCGGGAAGGGGTCAGCCTGACAGCCCTGGCAGAAGCCCTGGAGCGACACCCGATCAAGGCCTGCCTGTTCATGCTCAACTTCTCCAATCCCAGCGGCAGCCGGGTACCGGATGGGCGCAAGCAGGAACTGGTGGAGTTGCTGGCCCGCCACCAGGTGCCCCTGATCGAGGACGACGTCTACGCCGAACTCTATTTCGGCGAACCGGCGCCCCGCTGTACCAAGGCAGATGACCGGCAGGGGCTGGTGCTGCACGTTTCCTCCTTCGCCAAGTCCCTGGCCCCGGGCTACCGGCTAGGCTGGGTGGCGGGGGGGCGCTTCAGGCAGAAGATCCAGCGCCTCAAACTGACCACCAGCCTGGCCACCACGGTACCGGTGCAGATCGCCTTGGCCGACTACCTGAAGCACGGCGGCTACGACAACCACCTGCGGCGTCTGCGCCGGCTCCTGGCCCTGCAGGAAAGCGCCATGGTGGCGGCCGTGGAGCAGCATTTTCCGCCGGCAACCCGGCTGGCCCGACCCGACGGTGGCTATTTCCTGTGGCTGGAACTGCCGGCCGGCGTGGATACCCTGGCGGTGCATCGCCAGGCCCTGAACCTGGGCATCAGCATGGCCCCGGGGCCCATTTTTTCGGCCACCCGGGAATATGGCAATTGCCTGCGCCTCAACTACGGCCACCCGTGGACCCCGGCCACGGAACAGGCCATTGCCACCCTGGGCCGGCTCGTCGCCGCCCAGCTGTAGTACGCTACAGGCTCAGGAGCCGGGCCAGGGGCTGGCCGAAGAAGGCGGTCAGGAGCAGGAGGAGCGGCGTCAGGGCAACAAAGACCCGCAGCAGCCAGGCGATGAAGGGAACCGCCTTGTGGCTCTCAATGAAATGGTGGGCCACCAGACTGCCCTTGACCCAAATGATGGCGGCCACCAGGAGCGGCAGCCAGGCTGCGCCGTGGAACCACTCCCCCAGTCCAAGGCTGAGAAAGGTCAGGGCCAGCAGGGCCAGCCAAGGCAGGATGGGTAGGACCGGGGATTTGCCGAGGGTGTTCATGGTTCAGGCCAGGACGTAGAAGAGGGGGAAGATGATCAACCAGATGATGTCCGTGGCGTGCCAATAGCTCGCCAGGGCTTCCAGGCCACTGTAGTCCTCTGCCGAATAGCCGCCGAGAAGCAGCCGCAGCAGCACCCAGACCATGCCCAGGATGCCCCAGGAGGCGTGAACCAGGTGGTTGAAGGTGAGGTAGTAATAGACCGTGTAGAAAATGCCGGCGCTGCCGTCGATGCCATGGGCCAGATTGCCCGTGATTTCATAGACCTTGACTACCGGATAGCCCAGCGCCACCACGAGCCCGGCGCTCAGCCAGAACACGGCCTGGCGCCGGGGTCTGCCAGCCCGCAGGGTAGCCACGGCACAGGCGACACAGAAACTGCTGCTGACCATGAGCACGGTGATGGTCGTACCCGCGGCTCTGGATAGCAGATTGGCACCGGAGGCGAAGGCATCCGGAAAATGGGCCCGGGCAATGAAATAGACGGCAAACATCAGGGCGAATTCGACGAATTCGCAGGTAATCCCGACCCAGATACCCTTGTTGCCGGGGATATGCGGCGCCGGGACCGGTGCTTCGGCCCCCGGTTCATCCGGATAAATCACCGCCTCCATGCTGCTCCTCCACGCTTTACTGACCCGGCCTGCCCGGGAACCCGGTGCATTGTCACCTTGCACCAGCCTCCCGGTCGGCACAGGCCCCCGGGTTTCCGATGGATACAGAAGAGTCCAGTAAAGCGCAGCTCCCCGGGCAAGACCTTAACTCTGATCAACGTCTGGGCGTTGAGGCAGCCCCCGGGATAACTGTTCCTATAACAAATGCACATTTCTGAATCTGTTATCAAACCCGCCCGGATGGTGTACTCGGCGCAACCTGATTTTCTTCTGCCCCGAGAGCCCGCCATGCCCAGCCCCGCCAGCACGGTCCCCACCGCCAAAATCGAGCTGTACCGCAACAAGCGGAAAATCCATCCCCGGGCCGTCAGCGGCCGCTTCAACACCCTGCGCTGGCTGCTGGTATGGGCCACCCAGATAATTTTCTACGGCGGCTGCTGGATTTCCTGGGACAACCGCCAGGCCCTGTTGTTCGACATCGCCCACGAGAAGCTCTATCTCTTTAACCTGGTGCTGTGGCCCCAGGATGCCCTGCTCCTGGCTCTGGCCCTGATTCTCGCGGCCACCGGCCTGTTCCTGGTCACCGCCGTGGCCGGGCGGCTGTTCTGCGGCTTCGCCTGTCCCCAGACCGTCTATACCAGCATCTTCATGTGGGTCGAGGCCAAGGTCGAGGGCGACCACCTGGCCCGGCAAAAGCTGGAACGGCGCCCCCTGGACGCCGACAAGCTGCTGCGCCGGGGCGCCAAGCATGGCCTGTGGCTGGCCATCGCCCTGTGGACCGGCATCACCTTTGTCGGCTACTTTACCCCGATCCGGGAACTGCTGACCCAGCTGAGGGTGGCCGCTATCGGCCCCTGGGAAGCCTTCTGGCTCATTTTCTACAGCCTGTTCACCTACATCCAGGCCGGCTTCACCCGGGAGATGGTCTGCCAGCACATGTGCCCCTATTCCCGCTTCCAGGGGGTGATGTTCGACCCGGACAGCCGCAGCACCAGCTACGATGCCAGGCGGGGCGAACCCCGGGGCGGTCTAACTCAACGTACCCAGCGCACCCAGCCCACCCCGGCCAGCCAGGGTGATTGCGTCGATTGCGGCATCTGCGTCCAGGTCTGCCCCACCGGCATCGACATCCGGAACGGCCTGCAATACCAGTGCATCAACTGCGGCCTGTGCATCGACGCCTGCGACACAGTGATGGCCAAGACGGGGCGCCCAGCCGGCCTGATCCGCTTTGCCTCGGAACGGGAATTGAGTCAGCCCCTCAGCCCCCCCCGCCATCGGGCATCGGGACCGGTGGAGCGAGCGAAAAGCCCTTGGCGACGCCCCCGGGTACTCGTCTATATCGGCGTATTCGCGCTGTTCTCCGCCCTAGGGGCGTGGACCCTGGCCCAGCGCTCCTTGCTCCTGGTCGATGTACTGCGGGACCGGGGCACGCTGCTGCGGGAAACGGCGAGCGGTGAATACGAGAATGCCTACACCCTGAAGCTGATGAACCTGGCCGAAGGCGTGCGCCATTTCCGCATTGCCGTCTCCGGCCTGCCCGGCATCCACATCGTCGGTGAAGATGGATACACTGCCCCGGCCGGCGAGGTGACACCGGTACAGATCACCGTGGCCGTGCCTGGAGATAGCGGCCGCTCCGGTATCCAGACCATCCAGTTCCACATCAGCACCGACGATGCCCCGGGCACCCGGCGTGACGAGCGCAGCACCTTCGTCCTGCCCTGATGGCGCGTTGCCGTCCACGCCGGCCGGTGTGCATCAACTGCGCACAACAATCTTCCGCCGGCCAGGAAACTCCGGCGGGAAATGAGGTCTACTCAGACCCCAGTGGAAAACAAGCCTATGAATTCGCCCTGCCAGACCGCCACCCGTAACCCCGTCACCCCGTTCCTGAGCGATCGGGCCAAGGGATTTCTCGCCGCCAGCGGGGTGGTGCTGTGCTGGTCCGGCTTCAATATCGTTTCCCGCTACGGCAGTACCGGCACCTTTACCCCCTACGATCTGGCCGCCCTACGCTTTGGCGTTTCCGGACTGCTGGCCTGGCCCTTCTTCTTTCGCCTGGCCCACAGCGAGGACTGGCTGAAGTACGTGGTGCTCGCCCTGCTCGGGGGCATCGGCTATGGCGTGCTGGTGTATTCGGGCTTTGCCCATGCCCCCACGGCCCACGCCGCCATTTTCGTCAATGGCGGCATCCCCTTCTGGACCGTGCTGATCCTCACGGCCCTGGCCGGTTTCCGCATTCCCCGGGGCGTGCTGGTCGCCCTGCTCATATCCCTGAGCGGCATCGCGCTCATTGCCTGGGAGAGTCTCTTTGTCGCCCGGAGCAGCGGCCAGTGGCTCGGCGACCTGCTGTTCATCGCTGCCGCCCTCACCTGGGCGGTATTCGGCATCCTCATGCGGCGCTGGAAAATCCAGCCGACCCTGGCCATTACCGGCGTTGCCGTCATTTCCCTGGGCCTGTACTTGCCGGTTTACGTACTCTTCCTGCCCAAGGCCATCGCCACCGCCCCGGCCGGCGCCATCGCCCTGCAATGCCTGTATCAAGGTTTTATCGCCGCCCTCTGTGCCGGCTGGATGTATAGCTACGCCAACCACAAGATCGGTTCCGGCCCGGCCTCCATGATGCTGGCCCTGGTGCCCGGCCTCTCCGCCCTGGGCGGCGCCCTGCTGCTGGGGGAAAGCCTGGGCCTGACGGCCATGCTGGGAATCCTGATCGTCTCGGGCGGCGCCATCCTGGGCGCCCTGGCCAACCGGCAGGGTTAGCCAGCCGGACATGCCCCCAGCCACCGCGGTCCAACGCCGGGCCCCATGAAAAAAGGCGGGGCTACGGCCCCGCCTCGCTTCGTGTGCTTTCGTATTGGCTTAGTGCTGGTGCCGCTGGGCCACGAAGCCCTGGACCAGCCCCAGGAGTTCCTCTTCCTGGAAGGGCTTGCCCAGGTAGTGATTGACGCCGATCTCGAACGCATAGGTACGGTGCTTTTCCGCGGTACGCGACGTAATCATGATGATCGGGATGGACTTGAGACGCTCGTCCGCCCGCACGTTGCGCGTCAGGTCGAAACCGTCCATGCGCGGCATCTCGATATCCACCAACAGCACATCGGGCAGGGTATCGATCATCTGCTCCAGGGCATCGACACCGTCCTTGGCCGTCAGCACATGGTAGCCCTCGCGAGCCAGCATGCGGCTGGTGATCTTGCGCACGGTAAGGGAGTCGTCCACCACCATCACCGTTGGCAGGTTGGCCACCGGAGAAGGCGCCGCCTCCGGCGCCACCGTCCCGGCCACGGCAGGCACCGGGCTCTCGCTGCGTGCACCTTGCATGGACTCGAAGCGCGCTGCCAGGGCCACCGGGTTGAGGATCAGCAACACCTGGCCGTCACCGAGCACCGTGGCACCGGCAACGCCGGCCACCCGGGCCAGCTGGGGTCCGACGTTCTTGACCACGATTTCCTGGTTGCCATACAACTCATCCACCTGGATGGCGGTGCGCTGGGTACCGCTGCGCAGCAGCAGCAGCCAGGTCAGGCGGCGCGCCTCAGGCAGGGCGGCGGCGTCTCCCAGCAGGTGGGGCAGGAAGTGGTAGGTGTAGCGATTGCCCAGCCATTCGACCTGGCCCGATTCCCGAATCTGGTTCAGGGGGCCTTCCTTGAGTTCCTGGACCTGCTCGATCATGGCCGAAGGGATGGCGTAGCGGCGGTTACCCACCCGCACCAGCAAGGCCTGGGTCACGGCCAGGGTGAGGGGCAGATAGACGCGGAAGGTGACGCCCTTGCCGGCTTCGGTGCTCAGTTCCACCCGCCCGCCCAGATTCGCCACTTCGGTCCGCACCACGTCCATACCGACGCCGCGGCCGGCTACCTGGGTCACGTTGGCAGCGGTGGAGAAACCGGGAGTAAAGATGAATTCGGCCAGACGGGCGGCATCGGCCTCCTCGCCCTCGGCCAGCAGGCCCTTGGCCACTGCCTTGGCGCGGATACGCTCCAGGTCCAGGCCGGTACCGTCGTCGGCCAGGGTAATGATGACTTCGTTGCCTTCCTGAGCCACAGTCAGATCGATTTCGCCGATTTCCGGCTTGCCGGCCGCCAGGCGCCCTTCCCGGGATTCCAGGCCGTGGGCCACGGAATTACGCAACATGTGCTCCAAGGGGGCGATCATCTTGTCCAGCAGGCCCCGGTCCAGTTCCACCTGGCCACCGGCGATGTCCAGGTTGGCCCGCTTGTCCATCTCCTTGGCCGTCTGGCGCACGATGCGGTAAAGCCGCTCGGTCTGGCTGGAGAAGGGCACCATGCGCACGCTCATCAGTTCCTGCTGCAATTCCCGGTTGAGACGGGCCTGGGCGACGATGGCGGCATTGGCCTCGTCCAGGTTCTTGAGCAAGTTCTGCTGCACGGTGGCGACGTCGTTGACCGACTCGGCCATCATGCGGGTGAGTTCCTGGAAGTGGGTGAAGCGGTCGAACTCCAGGGGGTCGAAGCCGGCGTGCCGCTCCTCGGCCTCGGCAGTCCGGGCCTGGATCTGGGTTTCTGCCTGAATCTCGACTTCCCGCAGTTGGCGACGCAGACGGATGACGTTTTCCGTCAAATCCAGCAGCGATTCCTTGAGGCTGCGCATTTCGCCTTCGATGCGGGCCCGGGCGATGGAGAGTTCGCCTGCCTCGTTCACCAGGCGGTCCATCAGGTCAGCCCGCACCCGCAGGGTGGCGCGGGCAGCACCGGTCACATCGGGCTCGACCTCGCCTTCCGGTGCCTTGGCACGACGCCGTTCGACAAACGGCACCGGCGGCCCCTGGGTCACGGCCGGCGCTGCCGCGGTCGCTGCCGCGGGGGCAGCGGCTTGAGGCGCCGCCTCGGGAGATTCGGACAGGCCCAGGACTGCGACAGGTACCGGTGTATCCAGGGTTTCGCCCCGCGCCAGCCGCTCCACGATCTGGGCGATGGCATCGAAGGCGGTTTGCAATTCCTCCACAAAGGCGACGTTCACGCCGCCGGACTTGTGGGCATGTTCCACCCGGGTTTCCAGGGCGTGGGTCAGTTCCCCCAGGTTCATGGCGCCCGCCATGCGGGCACTACCCTTGAGGGTATGGAACAGACGGGCCAGGGAGCGGGCCACTTCGCTATCCGCCGGGTCTTCGCGCCAGGCGCGCAGCTGCTCGGTGATAGTCTGGGTCAGCTCCTGGGCTTCCTCGAGGAAGATGGGCAGGAGTTGCTCGTCCAGCTCGTCCTTGAGCTGGCGGGGCGGTTCGGGCGGCGGGACCGTTTTTGCCAGGGTGGCGGCGCTCAGCACCGCCGGCACTTCCTCGACGACGAAACTGGCCGCGGTGGCCGCAGACGGGTAGAGACTATCCAGGGCCTCCACCAGGTGGGGCGCCGCTTCCGGCAGACGCTCGGCAGCCACGTTGGCAACCATTTCCTCCAGGCAGGCGATGACCAGGCGAATGGTTTCCAGGGCCTCCAGGCTGCTCGGCTGGACCGACTGGTCGCGCCGCAGGACGGCGTGTTCAAGTGCCAGGCCCAGGCGGTTGATCGGGGTCAGGCCAATGGTCCCGGCGATCCCCCCCAGGGTATGGGCAGCCCGGGTGAGGGGCTCGGGGGTAGGCATGCCGGGCTCGGT
>DATEZY010000194.1:0-4586 GCA_035255085.1 Azospira sp.
GTTGTCGATACGTTTGATGGCCAGGGGCAGGGCGGTCTGGCCCTGGAGCAACTCGCCGATTTTCTGTGGAGCATCGCCATCGCTATAGACCGGTACCCGTTCCACCCGGAGGGCGCTGATCTGATGGGCCAGGGCCGGAGCGGACAGGAGGGCAAGGATCAGGGGCAGGACTTTTTTCATGAAGACTCCCTTTTATAGGCAGAGGTAATGATCGAAGAGGCTCAGCTCAGCAGCGTTTAGCGCCAATCAAGGTCCCGGAATTTCATGACCTTCTCGGTGGCTTCCTCGAATTCAAGAAGAATCGGGAAAAGGGCGAAGGTGATCCAGGTCATGGGTGCCAGATCGAACCATTGGTAGCCGATGTAGGCGAGGCCGATGCCGCAGGGAAAAAGCCAGAGCACGACAATCAGCATCCGGGCCGCCAGTCCGTGGAGATAAGCCAATCGAGATTTGGGGTCATCTCGGTTCTCCCCGATCCAGCCCAGCAGAGTGAGCAGGCGGTTGCTGAGTCTTGCAGCCAGGGTAGTGGCGGGCAGATCATGAGGCTTCGTACGGTAGCGATAGGCCTGCTCCAAACTCAGCTTGAGGGCGGCAATGAGGAACAGGCAGAGCAGGACGAAAATATCTGAACGGTTTCGCCCGTCGGGGCTGAGGGATTTCTTATAGCTCGGCCCGTAGGTCAGGAGATTGTCGAGGGCCATGGCATGCACCGTGCTGCCGGGCTGACTACCCTGAATCGGTGACTTGGCGATGTCGCTGGCACCGGTGAGGGAGGCGCCGTAAAAGACATAGCGGCCCGTCAGGGCGTGCTTCAGGTAAGTCTCGTCTTCCCCATTGAGCAGGACTGCGCCGGAAACCACCGGGTGGAAGCCGCAAATGGCGCTTCCGTGCTCTTCGCCGAGAATGCTGGCCACGGGATGCAACAGGGGGGTCAGGACGCTGATTTCCCTGCATTCCCGCTGCCGTTTGTCGCTTTCCGGGTCGGAATCTGCCCCCCAGACCAGGCCGATGGGTTCCTCGAACAGCGGGGAGTCGGGAGCGAGTCCCACGGCATCCCGGTACATCGCCATGGCGGCCGTGGGATGGTCCGGATTTTCCTTGACCCGCAGGTCATAGCTCCAGGTCTGGTTGTCGAGGAAATCCTCGTCCTTGGGCACGGCTACCAGGGTGGCGCAACGGCGCAGTTCCGGGCGCACCTCCCAGGACTCCTCGCCTTTCCCATCCTTGGGCAGAGCCGCCAGGTAGACGCGAATTCCCTGGCGTTGCAGGTCACATAGGGCATCGACCAATTCCCCAATGGACCCATCCTTGCGCTTGTCGAGAAACAGGATGTCCAGCATCACTGCCTTGGGCTTGTACTGGGCCAGGGTACGCAGCATGTCCCCATGGACGGAATAGGGAATGGGCCACTGGCTGCCCATACGCTGGAGGTCCTCGTCACCCAGCAACAGCAGGGAAATCTGATCCCGGTGCCCCTTGCCATAGGCCAGCTTGCCCACCAGGGGAGCCGTGAGGCGGCCGGCGACCCGGACCCCTGCCTCTTCAAACTGATTGATGCGGCCCCAGAGCAGGGAGAGCAGGTAGCCGACAATGACACAGATCAGGACGTGGGCCCAGAGGGGAATATGGGTTTCGGTTTGCTCTTCAGAATGCGTTTCGGTCATGAGTTTTCGTGACTTACGGGTGTGCGGAAGCGCCCAAGCGCAGGTGTTCAATGGCAACCTGCTGCCGGGCGATGGCTTGGCCGATGTGGCGCAGGGCGGGAATTTCCTCGGTGGCGTCCAGGTGCTGGACGCGGATCGGATCGATATCGGGCAGGCCGAGCCGGGCCAGCCCTTCCGCGGTCAGGTCTTCGTTATAGCGGACGTAGGAAAACAGCTTGCGATCCCCCGGTGCCCCGCTGCCCATGAGGGAACCGAGCTCCTTGTTCAGGTGAGGGCCGAAGCGGCAGTTGCCGAACATGCGGCAAAGGATGTCCTGTTCCACGACGGTGGACATGATCAGGGAGGGGCCCAAGACCTCCAGGTCGAATTTGAGATTGACGTCCTCGCTCCGCAGTTCTTGGCGCCGGTGGGGGGCCATGCCGGTACCGACAGAAACCAGCAGCAGATCGTCCTCTCCGGTGGGCCAATTGACCTCGTAAATGGGGGCGGTGGCCTTGAGGAAGGCTTTGAAGGCCGGGTTGGTGTAGGCAGAGACTGAACCATCAACAAAAACGAATTCGTGCTCACCGATGCGGACCACCTCCGGCGGAAAATAGACGGGAGCTGCCGTGGAGGCCCGGACCAATTGCCAGACGGGCAATTGCAGGTGGTTGCCCGGGTGGTCCGGGTGGTTGAACGGGCTGTGGGGATTGTTGGTCAGGGTCCAGGCCTGGTCTTTGTTGGCATTGCGCATCACCAACATCAACAAGGCGCGCAGTTTTTCGGATCCCAGGGTGGTGTCGGCCCCGAAGACTCCCTGCAACTCCTCGACCAGGGCCTCTTCCCGATACTTGTAGCGAAAGCGCTCCCACAGGGCCGCGTGCTGGAACATCTTGTCGCCGCAATCCACATAGAAGGCGATGATGTCCCGGACGGGCATGCCCATGGCCAGGGCGGTGGCGATGATGGCTCCGGTACTGGTGCCGGCGAAGAAATCGAAATAGTCGGCGAGGACGAATTCCTGTCCGGCATCCAGGTCCTGCCGCAGCAGATCCTCGATGCGCTGGAGGATCTCCAGACTGATGATGCCCCGAATGCCGCCGCCATCAAGGGCGAGGATACGATGTGGGCCTGTCTTGCCGACAAGCCTTTCCAGATGACTGCCGACCAAGGTCCCCCCCGGTAAATACTGGTCAGTTATTGTTGTGGCCACCTCTCTGACGGAGGCTGCCTATCCCGCTGGGATGTTACTGCAGCAATATCCCATCTGGATGACAACAATTTCTCACTTTTTGCCGGGGATAAATGCTTTTGGAGGGATACCCAGGCCCGGAGGGGGCGGCTGGATATCCCATGGAGAACTGCAGGCGGATGATGGGCCTGAATTTCGGCGTTTTATGCCCCCCGGCCCCGGATTGGACTAAGGGGGAACTCGCCAGAGCCAAGAATCCTCAAGGCCCCGCGCCAGCTTCACACCGAGTACTGGGCTACCGCCTTTTCCATCCGGTCCACGACGTCGTTCAGGTAGCCCACGGTGGATTCGGTCTGGGTCACTACCGCCACGTTCTGCTCGGTCATGGCGGCCACCCGCTCGACGTTCTGGGCCATGAGGGTCATGGCCTGCTGCTGTTCGTCGGACGAATGGGAAATGTCATTGACCATTTCCATTGTGCTCACCATCTGCTGGTTGATTTCCTGCAGGGAGGCTTGGGCGTCCTGGACCAGCAGCACGCCGTTCTCCACCTGTTGCGCCCCGGCGCGCATGCCTTCGACCGCCTTGCCGGTCTCGTCCTGGACGGCCTGGATCATGGCGCTGATTTCCTGGGTGGCCTTGCTGGTGCGTTCTGCCAGCTTGCGCACCTCGTCGGCCACCACGGCGAAGCCCCGGCCCTGTTCTCCGGCCCGGGCCGCTTCGATGGCGGCGTTCAAGGCCAGCAGGTTGGTCTGGTCGGCGATTTCCTTGATCACCCCGGTAATGCGGGAAATTTCCTCGGACTGGCTGCCCAGCAGTTCCACCTGGGCAGCCGAAACCTTCACGGTCTCCGCCAGATCCAGGATGGTGCGGGAGGCGTCGGCGGACAGCCGGGCTCCCTTGGCCGAAGCCTCGGCCGCCAGGGCAGCCGAATCCCGGGTGGCCTGGGCATGGGCCGCGACTTCGCTGATGGAGACGGTGATTTCCTCGATCCCGGCAGCGGCCGACGCGGTGGCGTCGCTTTGCACCCGGGCCGACTGGTCCACGTTATGCACCCCATCCGCCACCTCGCTGGTGGCACGGCGGACCTGGTGGGAGGTATCGCCGATGCCCTGGATGGTGGACTGAATCCAGGAGATGAACTGGGCAATCTCATGGACCAACACCCCGAGCTGATCTTCCCGGGCGAGATCGAAGCGGCTCTTGAGATCACCGCTAGTCAAAACCCGCTCCAGATAGGCGGACGCGGCGGAAAAATCTCCCAGCAGGCGGGGTACGAACAACAGCAGGAAAATGAGGCCCAGCAAGAGGCCCAGGCCCCCGACTCCATAGGCCAGGTAAGCTGCGGTGCTGGCCGGCAGGCTGGGATAGACCAGCAGCAGAATGCTGACGGCAAGGAGGGCCAGCCCAACAGTCAGCGACTGGCAGCGCAGGCTGGAAAAGCAGGTCCATAGGGATTGGCGGCTGGGAACGATTCGACCATGGGCGACCCGGATGCTGCGATCTCCCCGCTTGAGGCGGGCGTAGGCGTCACTGGCTGCCGCGACCTCGTCCCGGGACGGGCGGGAGCGCACCGACTGGTAGCCCACCACCCGGCCGTTTTCCCGCACCGGCGAGGCGTTGGCCACGACCCAGTAATAGCCCCCATCCTTGCGCCGGTTCTTGACCAGGCCACGCCAGGGGCGGCCGGCCTTGAGATCCCGCCACATGTCCTCGAAGGCCTGGGTCGGCATGTCCGGGTGCCGCACCAG
>DATEZY010000195.1:0-15130 GCA_035255085.1 Azospira sp.
CGTTACCTGGCAGGACTGTGTTTGCTCCTGCTCCCCCTGCGCTTCTGCCTGGCCGGCGAAGACCTCATCACCAGCGCCACCACCCCGGGCGGCGACCCCGTCCCCTACATCCTCAACACCGCGTCCGCCGCGCCCAAATACGTGGTGATCCTGTTCCCCGGGGGCAATGGGGTGGTGGATCCCCATTGGGAGGGCAGCAAGCTCGCCTACCGCCTGCAGGGCAACTTCCTGCTCCGCTCCCGGCCCTTCCTGGTGGATGAGGAATTCGCCACGGTCACGACCAATTCCTCCCAGGTCAAGGAACGCATCCAGGCCATCCTCGACGATCTCAAGGGCCGCTTTCCAACGGCCCAGGTCTATCTCATGGGAACCAGCAAGGGCACCTTCGACACCTTGGCCCTGGCCCCCTACCTTTCCGAGCGGATTGCCGGCGAAATCCACACTTCGTCCGTCGCCGCCATCGCCGACCTCGACCCCCAGCAATACCGCAACCGGCAGCTGGTGGTGCATCACCGCTCCGACACCTGTCGCACAACCCCCTACACCGCTGCCCAACGCAGCCACGACCGCTACGGCACCGAATTCATCGCCATGGAAGGCGGCATCTCCGTCGGCGACCCCTGCGAAGCCTTCGCCCACCACGGCTACAACGGCGTGGAACAGGAAACCATGGCCGCCATCAAGGCCTGGATCAAGCGGGGGGGGGGGGGATAGGGACAGCGGGTGGAGTTCGGCCATAATTGGCCAGCCAGTTAAGTAGGTTCGGGGGCGTAAAAAGGCGGAGCCCCTTGCTTTTTATGCTAAAGGCATACCCTCTTCGTCCATCCGAGTGGCAACCTTTCTCATGAAGCCCTTTACCGCGATAAAAATGTGCTCGGCTTCATCTGCGGTGTACTTGCTTTCCACATGCATGGTCGCGTTGCGCCATGCGTTTCTTACCGCATCAAGAGACGCCTGAATCTCGATAAAGAACTGGGTATCAGGTTGTGACATTAGCTGTTTCTTATCTGAAACAGCTTCATTGATTTTTTTAATCATCACCCCCCAGTTACGCTCCGCAGCTCTAATCGGGTCAGGGATAGCGAGAGATTTTCTGACCGCTTCGATCCCAATCTCCACGACACGCATCAAGTGGAAGACTGCTGCTGTGTCTAGCCCCACGCCTAGACACTTTGATGCTTCATCTACCTCGAAGGCAGTTTTTGGAAGTTTCTGACTGACCTCTGTTCCAAACGCAGGGGAGGAAGGGAATATTAAATCTGCTTGCTTACTCGAAAGAATCAGAAATTTACGCAACCCGCATTCGTCTTCCATTCTTGAGTAGAGGTCTGCGAAACCTTTACCAATTCCGTTGGCATCACCATCCATTTGCTCCGCAAGCCTTTCGGCTTGTAAACGGCACATGGGAAGCTCGAGGTCAGCGAAGTCCTTCGCGTAAGATTGCAGAATCCGAACATTATTTTCTCTGACTTGATCTTCTAGTAGTTCGCCTGGTTTTGAATTTGCGTACTCCTCGGCTAGTCGCCCCAGTTCCTTCGCTAGCATCAATAGGTTCGGAAGAAATAAGTCCTTCATTTCAAAACGGTTCCACAGGTTTTTAGAAGCGTTCATCATACGCTCCTGTTAAAATCGCCGGACACGCGAAATTCAATAACACAAAAAAACCGGGGGCCCCACGGCCCCCGTTTCTTTTCGTAGGCACCAGCGGCGCCTTACTCCAGCGACAAAATCCACGCCACCGCCGTGTGCAGGTCGGCGTCGTTGATTTTCTCGGGGCCGTTGGGCGGCATGGGGATCTCACCCCAGGTGCCGGCGCCGCCGTTGCGCACCTTGGCGGCGAGCTTGTCCAGGGCATCGGACTGGCCCCGATACTTGGCCGCCACGTCCTTGTAGGCCGGCCCCACCAGTTTCTTGTCCACGCTGTGGCAGGCGACGCAGCGGGCCTTCTTGATGATCGCTTCGGAGGCGCTGGCCGACCCTGCGAAGCCTGCGGCCAGGCTCGCGGCCACTCCAAGGGCCAGGGCGGTGGGTAGCAGTTTCATGTGTTTCCTTTCCAATGTTTTTCAGATGGGCGGCGGGCGTCTCAAACCAGCCCGGCCTGTTGCAGTTCGGCCCACTCGGCGTCGCTAAACAGCCGGGAGCCTGTATGGAAGCTCTTGCCCTCCGGCCCTTCCAGGGAAAAGCTGCCGCCGCCGGGCATGTCCAGGGCGTCGATGACCAGCTGGGTGTGCTTCAGGTATTCGTACTGGGACTCGGTGCAGTAGAAGGGGCAGCCGCCGATCTCGCCCAGCAGCAGGTCCCGGGTGCCCACCTGCAGTTCGTCCCGGGGGAAGCAGCTGGCGGCGCTGCCTTCGCAGCAGCCGCCGGACTGGAGAAATACCAGGGGACCGTGTTTTTCCCGCAGGCGGGCGATCAACGCCAGGGCGGCGGTGGTGGCCACGACGCGTTCAACCATGACAAGCTCCTTGGCGTAAAAATGGGGCGGCCGCAGCCGCCCCCAATGGCGCTAAGCAGGAGAAACCAGGCGATCAGAAGAAGCCGAGGGCCTTCGGGCTGTAGCTGACCAGCAGGTTCTTGGTTTGCTGGTAGTGGTCGAGCATGACCTTGTGGGTCTCACGGCCGATGCCCGATTCCTTGTAGCCGCCGAAGGTGGCGTGGGCCGGGTAGGCGTGATAGCAGTTGGTCCATACGCGACCTGCCTGGATGGCGCGACCCATGCGGTAGGCCACGCTGCCGTCCCGGGACCAGACGCCGGCGCCGAGGCCGTAGGGCGTGTCGTTGGCGATGGCCAGGGCTTCGGCTTCGTCCTTGAAGGTAGTCACGGCCAGCACCGGCCCGAAGATCTCTTCCTGGAAGACGCGCATCTTGTTGTGGCCTTTGAACAGGGTCGGCTGGATGTAATAGCCTTCCGCCAGTTCGCCCGGCAGATGGGCTCGATCGCCGCCGACCAGCACCTGGGCGCCTTCTTCCTTGCCGATCTTCAGGTAGGACTGGATCTTGTCCATCTGCATCTGGGAGGCCTGGGCGCCCATCATGCTGTCGGTATCCAGGGGGCTGCCCTGCTTGATGGCCTTGATGCGGGACAGGGCCCGGTCCATGAACTTGTCGTAGATGGATTCCTGGATCAGGGCGCGGGACGGGCAGGTGCACACTTCGCCCTGGTTGAAGGCGAACAGCACCAGGCCTTCGATGGCCTTGTCGAAGAAGTCGTCGTCGGCGCGGGCGATGTCCTCGAAGAAGATGTTGGGGGACTTGCCGCCCAGTTCCAGGGTCGCCGGGATCAGGTTGGTGGCGGCTGCCTGGGCGATCACCCGGCCGGTGGCGGTGGAGCCGGTGAAGGCGATCTTGGCGATGCGCTTGCTGGTGGCCAGCGGCATGCCGGCTTCGCGACCGAAGCCATTGACGATGTTGAGCACGCCCGGGGGCAGCAGGTCGGCGATCAGTTCCACCAGCACCATGATGGAGATGGGAGTGGATTCGGCGGGCTTCAACACCACACAGTTACCGGCGCCGAGAGCAGGAGCCAGCTTCCAGGCAGCCATCAGGATCGGGAAGTTCCAGGGGATGATCTGGCCGACCACGCCCAGGGGCTCGTGGAAGTGGTAGGCGATGGTGTTCTCGTCGATCTCGGACAGGCTGCCTTCCTGGGAACGCAGGCAACCGGCAAAGTAGCGGAAGTGGTCCACGCTCAGGGGGATGTCGGCGTTCAGGGTTTCGCGGATGGCCTTGCCGTTATCCACGGTCTCGGCGTAGGCCAGCAGCTCCAGGTTCTGTTCCAGGCGGTCGGCGATCTTGAGCAGGATGTTGGCGCGCTCGGCAGCGGGAACCTTGCCCCACTTGTCCTTGGCGGCGTGGGCGGCATCCAGGGCCAGCTCGATGTCCTCGGCGGTGGACTTGGCGGCCTTGGTGTAGGGGCGGCCGGTGATCGGCGTAATCACGTCGAAGTACTCACCCTTGACCGGAGCGACCCACTTGCCGCCGATGAAGTTGTCGTATTTGGCCTTGTACTGGACTTTGGCGCCGGGTTGGCCGGGCAGTGCGTAAATCATGGTGTCTCCTCTTCTAGGTGGTATCGCTTGGTGGTATCAGGCAACGCGCTCGCTTGGCGTTGCCTCCTTATTGCATCCCCCGTGCCAGGGCCAGCAATGGCGCCTGCAATATCCGCCGAAAGCATTGCGCCCCAGGGCATTGCGCCTTTTTCCAGGAGCTTGCTGATAAATCAGCTGCCATTGCTGCGCCGCGCTGGAGTGCTCCATAACTAAACAACTGCTCCATGCCGTAGCACTGTGCCAACGGCATTGCGGGCAAAAGCCCCGACGAGGCCCCGATTTCCCTGATCTGCCCCGGGATGGCGCCAGGCATGAATCCTGCAACCCCGGGGCGGATGGAACCCAAGCCTTCTACCGCCGACGCGGCGGACCCCATCGAGCGCTCCTGGCGCCGCTGCGCCGACCTGGGCCTGACCCCGGACGCCCACCTGCCCCTGGGCAACACGCCCCGGTGCACCCTGGCCGACCGTCTGGAAGCAAACGCCCGCCTGGTGGCCTTCGCCCAGCCGGTGATCGAAAACCTGCATCAGCAGATCGCCCGCTCCTCCTCCATGGTGCTCCTGGCCGACGACGCCGGCATGGTCCTGCGCTCCGTCGGCGATCCGGACTTCGTGGACCGGGCCACCCAGGTCGCCCTCTCCCCCGGCGCCGTCTGGTCCGAGGAGCACATGGGCACCAACGCCATCGGCACCGCCATCCAGGAGCGGCGCACGGTAGCGGTCTATGGCGACCAGCACTACCTGCGGCGCAACCAGTTCCTGACCTGCATCTCCACCCCCATCCGGGCCCCTTGCGGCGGCCTGGTGGGCATCCTGGACATTTCCAGCGACGCCCGGGTGACCCATAGCCACGCCCAGGCCCTGCTCCAGACCACGGCGGAAATCATCGAGAACCGGCTGATCGAGACCCTGCCCCAGGGCACCCTGCTGATGCGCTTCCACTCCCACCTGGAAGCCCTGGGCACGCCCCTGGAAGGCATCGCCGTGTTCGGCGAGGATGGCACCCTCCTGGCCAGCAACCGCCGCGCCCAGCAGATGCTGCAACGGACCGAGCACGCCTCGCCGACCTACCGGGCCTGCTTCGCCACGGCCTGGAACGCCCTGCTCGACCATGGGCGGCGCCGGGGCGACCAGCCCCTCAGCCTGCGCACCGCCCATGGCGCCACGGTGGTCGCCACCCTCACCCTGCGCCAGCCCTTGCGCCACCCCCTGCACACTGGCCCGGAGCCGACGGTGGCACCGCCTCCGCCCCCCAAGGCGCCGGAAGCAGCGCCAGCCTCGGGGACCGGTCCCGAGCTGGAAGACCTGGACCTGGGCGACAAGGCCATGCACGACGCCATCCGCCGCGCCCGGCGCATCACCGCCCACGACATTCCCCTGCTCATCCAGGGCGAGACCGGCACGGGCAAGGAAGTCTTCGCCCAGGCCTTCCACCGCAGCGGCCCCCGCCGGGCGGCGCCCTTCGTCGCCGTCAATTGCGCCGCCATTCCCGTCACCCTGATCGAGGCCGAGCTGTTCGGCTACGTGGACGGCGCCTACACCGGCGCCCGCCGCCAGGGCGCCCCCGGCAAGCTGCGGGAAGCCCACGGCGGCACCCTGTTCCTCGACGAAATCGGCGACATGCCCCTGGCCCTCCAGGCGGTGCTGCTGCGCGTGCTGGAAACCCGGCGTGTGACGCCCCTGGGGGGCGGACCGGAGGAGGCGGTGGATATCGCCCTGGTCTGCGCCAGCCACCGCTCCCTCAAGGACCTGACCAGCCACGGCCTGTTCCGGTCCGACCTGTTCTTCCGCCTTTCGGGCATGACCCTGTCCCTGCCGCCCCTGCGGGAGCGCAGCGATTTCGACCGGCTGGTGGCGCGACTACTGACGGAAGAAGCCCCGGGGCGCCGCCTGGAGTTGGCTCCCGACGCCCTCCGGGCCCTGCGCCGCCATCCCTGGCCGGGTAACCTGCGGCAGCTGCGCAACGCCCTGCGTCTGGCGGTGGCCCTGGTGGGCGAAGAGGAGCGTCTGGAGCTGGAACACCTGCCGGCGGATTTGCTGGAGGACGAGGCCAGCCCCATCCCCGAAGGCTCTGCCGGCAACAGCCTGCGGGCCACGGAAATCCGCCTGGTGCATGAGGCGGTGGGCCGCCACGGAGGCAATATCTCCGCCGCCGCCCGGGAACTGGGCATCACCCGCACCACCCTGTACCGCAAGCTGCGTGGCGCCCCGCCCTCCGGCAGCTAAAGCCGTGACCCTGGGTCTATGGCCCGGGGAGGCGGAATAGCCAGGCGCCGGCACAGCGTTCTGGCTCCCGGGCCCCAGCACCGATCAGTGGAGCTTGAATGGTGAATCGTTCGGCACTAGGCTGAACAGCATTGACCATGCACGGGGGAGGCGAACCATGAATCGATTGCTTGTCGCGGGCCTAGCCCTTGGCCTGCTGCACGGCACTGTCAATGCGGCCCTGCCCGGCGACAGCGGCGAGGGCCAGCGCCTGCACACCAGCAACTGCACCAGCTGCCACGATAGCCGCGTCTACACCCGCAAGGATCGTCACGTGGGCTCGCTGGAGGCCCTGAAGCAGCAGATCGAAAACTGCACCCACCTGACGAAGAAGGACTTCTCCTCGGCGCAAAAGGAAAGCCTGGTGAAGTTCCTCAACGAGCACTTCTACCACTTCCCCTAAACCCGGGAGGCTGAAGCGCCGAGGCGCCATCCAGGCACCTCGGTCGCGGGATTGGGAATTAGGGCTTGGCGAAGACGTCCGCGCTCATCACCTCCAGGCCGACGAAGGGTTCGTCGCCTTCCACCCAGGCATCATGGCCCGGCGGGATGGTGTAGGAATCGCCAGCATTAAGGGTCTTCTCGCTCCCGTCCTGGAGCCGGACGGTCAGCCGGCCGGCTACCACATGGCCGACATGGGAGAGCTGGCACAGGTCGGTCTTGACCACCGGTTTGATGCATTCGGACCACCGCCATCCCGGCTCGAAGTTGAAACGGCCCAGGGTGAAGCCTTCGAGTTGCACCACCTCCACCCGGCTCTTGCTGGGATGGCGAACCTCGTCCGGGGAATTGTGGGACTTGGTTTCGAATTTTGTTATGACCACAGGAGTTGTCATTTTTGTCTCCTCTTCGCTTAGCTCGCGGCCTGCCACCGCGCCCGGGCTGGCGAAGAACGCGGATTGCGTTGCCTGGTGCCAGCCCTGGTCTTTCCAACATAGTACGGTGGCGCCCGTTTGCAAGACCGAGTAATTCGCTCGGGTATCGACCCTTCCTATGGCGCCGGGCAAAGAAAGTGGCCTGTGCTTTAACCATGACCCCAAGCCAGTATTTCCCCATCCAAAAAAATGGCCCCGGAAACATCCGGGGCCCAAAAGGGAGAAATCTGAAGGCGGGGCGAGAGGAGGGATCGCCGCGGGGAGCCGCCGTCACAATGAACCAGGAATCCCCGCCTACTCCCGGTAGTACCCCACACCCACCAGGCTATTGCCAGCCCGGCGGATGAAGGAACGCTTCTTTTCCACGGCGTTGGTCACGGGATTGCGCCAGATGTAATCGACGGTGCCGACGCCCTGGCTCTTGGCCAGGTCGATCATGTCCTGAATCATGGCGTGGCCCTCGACGTCGCGCAGTTCCCGGGCGTCGCTGCCCACCAGTTTCGGGTTCATGCCCATGGCCTCGAAGCGGCCGCTCTCCAGGCCGACGGCGAAGACGTAGAGGTCCTCGCGCACAAAGGCACCCTGGCTGTCGTCGAAGGCCTTGGCGGCCTTGGCCATGCCCTGAGCGTTCACCAGAGACACCGCCTTACCCAGCAGCTGGCGGGCATCTTCAGGCGTGGAGCGGGGGGCGTAGTAGCCCACCCCCAGGACGTAATCGCCGCTGCGGTGGAGGAAGGTCACCTTGGGCTCCACCTTGTTGGTAGCCCGGTCCAGCCAGACGTAGCGCACCTGGGCGTCGGCCTGGTTCTTCACCGCGTCGAGCATGTTGTGGAACAGGGGATTGCCGGCGGCATCCTTGGTCTCGAGCACATTGAGGCCCACCAGGGTCGCCGGGGCGGCGCCGTTGGCCTGGTAGACACCTTGCTGGTCGATGACGAAAACGTAGAGGTCCTTATGGACGAAGGAGCCGCTGCGATTGTTGAAGGCGGCGAAGGCCTTTTCCGGGCCGTTGGCCTCCAGGTATTTCCCGGCCTTCTGCAGCAGGGCCTGGGCCTCCCGGGAGGTGGAGCGGGCATGCTCGGCACCGGAAGCGGCGTGGGCAGACTGGATCGCGGGAACAGCGCTCAGCAGGAGCAGGCCAGCGAGGCTCGAGAGGGCGGCGCGGCTAAGGCGGCTAAGGCAGCGGCTAATCATGGGATACCCCTGAGTGATGGAAGTTTGAGTGGGACATGGCAGTGCAAAAAACGGGCCGGCGGGAAAAACAGCGCCCCCGCCGGCCACCGTTTTAGGACTTGTGCAGCTTGAAGACCCAGACGGAACCGCCCTGCTCCAGGTAGTTCACGCGCTTGGCCACTTCACCGCCCCACAGGGGCACGGCGCCGCCCCAGCCGGAGACCACGGCGACGTACTGCTCGCCGTCCTGCTGCCAGGTGATGGGGGGAGCCACCACGCCGGAGCCGGTCTGGAACTGCCACACGTTCTTGCCGGTCTTGGCATCCACCGCCTTGAAGAAGCCCTCGGGGGTGCCGTAGAACACCAGGTTGCCGGCAGTGGTCAGAGCGCCGCCCCACAGGGGAGCGAAGTTCTTGTTTTCCCACACGATCTTGCCGGTCGCCGGGTCCATGGCGCGCATCACGCCGATGTAGTCCTCATGCTGGGGCTTGATGGTGAAGCCGGCACCCAGGTAGGCCGCCCCCTTCTTGTAGGACACGGGCTCGTTCCAGATATCCATGCCCCACTCGTTGGCCGGCACGTAGAACAGGCCGGTGCTCGGGTTGTAGGCCATCTGCTGCTGGTTCTTGCCTCCCAGGAAGGAAGGCGCGGAGAACACCACCGAACCCTTCTTGCCGTCGGC
Organism: Azospira sp.; assembly: GCA_035255085.1. Classification (GTDB taxonomy): domain Bacteria; phylum Pseudomonadota; class Gammaproteobacteria; order Burkholderiales; family Rhodocyclaceae; genus Azospira. The sequence continues at coordinate 9,044 of DATEZY010000195.1, forward strand.
CCCCGCTGCCGGGTCGCCCGGACGGTTTTCATCCACATAGATGGGACGGCCGGTGGTCAGGTCGATGCCCTTGGCCCAGGTGATGTCGCGGATGAAGGGGAAGGCGTTGAGCAGCTTGCCGTTGGTACGATCGACGACGAAGAAGAAGCCGTTGCGATCGGCCTTGCCGCCGGCCTTCACCACCTTGCCGTCCTTGCCCTTGTAGTCAAAGGAGACAAACTCGTTCACACCGTCAAAGTCCCAGCCGTCGTGAGGCGTGGTCTGGTAGTGCCAGGCGATCTTGCCGGTATCGGGGTCGATGGCCACGGTGGAGGAGGAGTAGAGGTTGTCGCCGGGACGCAGGTGGCTGTTCCAGGGAGCCGGGTTGCCGGTGCCGGCGAAGATCAGGTTGGTATCCGGATCGTAGGTAGCGCCGTTCCAGGTGGCCGCGCCGCCGGTCTTCCACATGTCGCCGGGCCAGGAAGCGTTCTGGGTGCCGGTGACGCCGTTCTCCACCTTGTTGCCGTCGGCGTCGAACTTGTAGCCCATGTGGCCTTCCACGGTGGGACGGGTCCACAGCAGCTTGCCGGTCTTGGCATCCCGGGCGTCGATGCGGCCAACCACCCCGAACTCGCCGCCGGAAACCCCGGTGATGACCTTGCCCTTGACGATCAGGGGCGCCGCGGTGCTGGAGTAGCCACCGTGGTAGTCCTCCATCTTCTCCTTCCACACCACCTTGCCGGTTTCCTGGTTCAGGGCCACCAGCTGGGCGTCCAGGGTGCCGAAGATGACCAGGTCGTCATACAGGGCAGCGCCCCGGTTCACCACGTCGCAGCAAGGCATGATGCCGTCGGGCAGGCGATGCTCGTACTTCCATAGCTTGTGGCCGGTCTTCACGTCCAGGGCGAAGAGGCGGCTGTAGGAGCCCGTGACGAACATCTTGCCGTTGGACACCAGGGGCTGGGATTCCTGGCCCCGCTGCTTTTCGCCACCGAAGGAGAAGGACCATACCGGCACCAGGTCCTTGACGGTCTTGGTGTTGATGGCGGTGAGGGGACTGAAACGCTGGGCCTGGGTGCCCATGCCGAAGGTCACCACGTCATTGGTGGTCTTGGCGTCGTTGAGGATGTCGGCATCGCTGACGCCGGCCTGCACCTGGCCGGCCGCCAGGGTCCCGGCCAGAGCCAGGGCCAAGGCCAGCGACCCGCCCTTGGGGTTGATTCCTTGCTTCATGTAATTGTCTCCTTGGTTGTAATGCCACGCGCAATGTGACGCGTAGTGCCACGTGCAGTGCCACGCAAAGCCGATCACGAGCTTGACACCCCCCAGGGGATCACCCCCTCCCGGTCCGTGGCGCGGTATTTCCGCAAGGGCCATGCCAACCCTCGGCCAAGCGAACCCAACGGTCGTAAATTCCCCGCCAAACCCCAGGCTTCCCGCCTGCTGCCGCCCTTCCTCCCCGTCACGCCCTCCCGGGATGACGGCCGTCCCCTGTCCGCCACTGCTTCAAATCTCACCAGCTGCTCCAAAGTGTTACAGGTCACCCGGGCAGGGGTGGCGCAGGAAACACGCCCGGCCAGCCAGGGCGCCCGTCCCCGGCAAAAGGCATGGGCCTTGCTAGAAGGGGCTCAGACAAAAGAGCGCCTGACCTGGCGCCACCGAGGAGACAAAAACATGAAGCTGACCCACGCCCTGGCGCTGGGGCCGCTGCGCCCGCTTCCCATGCCGAGCCTGCTGCGTCCGCTAGGGTTGATCGCGGCCCTGCTCGGCCCGGCACTCGCCAGCGCCACAGCCGGGGCCGCCGGCCTGCCGGACCCCCTGAACTCGGCCCGCTGGCAGGACATGCGCCAGCAGTACTTCGCCCAGGCCCGGGTCAGCTTCGACCCCCGGGTCAAGGTGAGCGCCCCGGGAGTCGCCGAAGACCCGCTGCAGGTGCCGGTGACGGTGGATGCCAGCGCCCTGCCCGACGTGCGCCAGGTGCTGGTCATTGCCGATTTCAACCCCTACCCCCTGGCCCTGCGCTTCTCACCCCAGGGCGCCAAGGCCTTCCTCGGTTTCCGCCTCAAGCTGCAGCAATCCTCCCCGGTGCGGGCCGCCGCCCTGGATAGCGAGGGGGTATGGCACGTGGGCGGGGCCTGGGTGAATACCACCGGCGGCGGCTGCAGCCTGCCCGCCGTGGGCAGCGGCTCGCCGGAATGGCAGCAGCGCCTGAACCAGGTCAGCGGCCGCCTGTGGGATCGCGGCGGCGACGGGGAGCGGCTGCGGCTGCGCCTCATCCACCCCATGGACACTGGCCTCGCCCCGGGCATCCCGGCCTTCTATCTGCAGGAGATCGCCCTGGCCGACGCCGCCGGCGCCGAGCTGATGCACATCGAATCCTTCGAGCCAGTGAGCGAGAACCCGGTATTCACCCTCAACCTCCAGCCCGGCACCCCGGCGCCGATCCAGGTGCGGGGCCGGGACAACAACGGCAACCAGGTCGACGCCCGGGTGGAACCATGAAATTCTCCGTCCGCCATCCGCTCGCCCTGGCCCTCACTCCCATCCTGGCCCTCTGTAGCGCCCTCATGTCCGGATCAGCCGGAGCAGCCGGGGCCGCCAGTTTCGACTACGGCCTCCAGCCCCGCCTGGTGGCCCCGGACACCTATGTGCTGGAAGGCCGCAACGAGGACTTCTCCAGCGCCAACGGCGGCAACATCGTCAATACCGCCTTCGTCGTCACCGGTGCCGGGGTACTGGTGGTGGATACGGGTCCCTCCCGGCGCTACGGCGAGGCCCTGCGCGCAGCCATCGCCCAGATCACGCCCCAGCCCGTGGTGCGGGTGTTCATCACCCACCAGCACCCGGACCACTTCCTCGGCGCCCAGGCCTTCCCGCCTGCCAGCCTGGAAGCCCTGCCCGGTACCATCGCCGCCATCACCCGGGACGGCGAAAGCCTCAACGCCAACATGTACCGCCTCAACGGCGACTGGATGGCCGGGACCGAGGTGGTAGCACCCGAGCACGCCGTGTCGCCGGGGGAATTCGCCCTGGGCGACCACCGCTTCCGCCTCCTGGCCCTGGACGGCCACACCGGCGCCGACCTAGCCCTGTTCGACGCCAGCACCGGCGTGCTTTTCGCCGGCGACCTGGCCTTCCACGACCGGGCTCCCACCACGCCCCAGGCCCAGATCAAGCCCTGGCTCGCCGCCCTGGATAGCCTGATGGCCCTGCCCTTCTCCCTGGTGGTGCCGGGCCACGGCCCGGTGAGCCGGGACGCCTCGCCCATCACCCAGACCCGGGCCTACCTGGTCTGGCTCCAGGCCACCCTGGAACAGGCGGCCGCCGCCGGCCTGGACATGGGCGAGACCCTGGCCCTGCCCCTGCCACCGGAGATCCGGACCCTGGCCGTGGCCCGGGATGAATACCGGCGCTCCGTCGGCCATCTGTTCCCGGCCCTGGAAAATTCTGCGCTGCAGGGCGCAACCCTGGAGCCGCAGCGGTGATCGCCCAGACCGCTCCCACCCTCGCCCCCGGAGTGGGGACCAAGCCCGGCATGGGGCTGCCCTCCAAGCCCCTGCTCCTCTCCCTGGCCGCCCACGCCGCCGCCCTGCTGCTCCTGCCGGGGCTGCAGCGGGCAGCCGAGAACAGCGCCCTGCCGCCCCTCTCGGTGATCCTGCGGCCAGCTGCCGGCGCCATGGCGCCTCCCCCTCAAGCCACCACCCAAGCCACCGCCCTGGCCCTTGCTCCGGCACCGGCCGCGCCGGAGCGACGCCCCCGGCCGGTGGAGCATGCCCCGGCCCCGATCCTTGCCGCCGCCACCCCGAGCCGGAGCGTCATCCCCGCCAGCCCAGCCAGCCCCGCGAATTCATCCAGCCAGCCCAGCACCGGCCCGCGCCAGGAAGCCCCCGCCCCGGCGGCCAGCGCCAGTGCAACGAATCCAGCGCCTGCCACGAATGCCAGCAACACCGCTTCGGCCACGGCTGCCCCCGTTCCCAGCGCCCTGGCCCTGGAAGACTACGGCCGCAGCCTCTCCAGCCTCCTCGCCCGGCAGCAGCAGTACCCGCGCCTGGCCGCCCTACGCGGCTGGGAAGGAGAGGTGCGGCTGCGCCTGAAGGTGGCGCGCAAGGGCAGCCTGGTGGCGGTGCAGGTGGAGCGCTCCAGCGGCTACGAGGTACTGGACCAGCAGGCTCTCCAGCTGGTCCAGGGCGCCACCCTCCCCCTGCCGCCGGAAAGCCTGGGCGATCGGGAATTCCAGATCGTCGTCCCCGTCAATTACCGTCTCCAGCCCGCCACATGAAGTCCCGTGCCCACCTGTTGTTCCCGGCCTGCCTCGGCCTGGCCGCCACAGCCGCCCCCGCCCTGGTCCTCGCCGACAATCCCGCCGCCCGCCTGGAGGCGCCCACCGTGCAGGTGGTCGGCACCACGCCCCTGCCGGGCATCGGCATGTCCCTGGACAAGGTGCCGGCCAACGTCCAGAGCCAGACCGCCGACGACATCCGCCGCCAGCAGCCCCTGGACCTGTCGCAGCAGCTCACCCAGAACCTCTCCGGGGTGGTGGCCAGCCCCTCCCAGAACAATCCCTGGCAGTCGGACATCGCCTTCCGCGGCTTCACCGCCTCCCCCCTCATGGGTTCGCCCCAGGGCCTGTCCGTATTCCTCGACGGAGTGCGGGTGAACGAGGCCTTCGGCGACACGGTGAACTGGGACCTCATCCCGCCCAACGCCATCGCCGGCACCAACGTCATCCCCGGCTCCAACCCGGTATTCGGCCTCAACACCCTGGGCGGCACCCTGGCGGTGCAGACCAAGAGCGGCCTCAAGTACCCGGGCTCCTCGATGCAGCTCATGGGTGGTTCCTGGGGCCGGCGCAACGCCCAGTTCGAGACCGGCGGCCACCAGGACGGCAAGGACTATTTCATCGCCGGCAACTTCGCCGCCGAAGACGGCTGGCGCCAGCATTCGGCCAGCCGGGTGAACCAGTTCTTCGCCAAGACCGGCTTCGAGGACGACCGCAACGACCTGGACGTGAGCCTGCTCCTGGCCGACAACCGCCTCAACGGCGTCCAGGCCCTGCCCCAGTCCATGCTCGGCGACCGGCGCCAGGCCTATACCTGGCCCGACCGCACGGACAATCGGCTGGCCATGGTGAACGCCCGGGGCAGCCATTTCCTCAGCGACGACCAACTGCTGGCCGGGGGCCTGTACCTGCGCTCCCTGGACAACGGCAACCTCTCCAGCAACGTGAACGACGACAGCGTCACCGACCCCACGGCCCCCCAGGGCGCCATGGACCGCTCCCAGACCCGCAGCCGCAGCTGGGGCGCCTCCCTGCAATACACCGACACCCGCCCCTGGCATGGCCTGCAGAACCAGGCCACCCTGGGCCTGTCGGCGGACTTCGGCCACAGCGACTACCGCCAGTGGAGCGCCCCCGGCAACTTCACCGCCGACCGTACGGTGGCCGTCAGCGGCCCGGAAACCCTGCAGACCTCGGCCCGCACCGACAACCGCTACCTGGGCCTGTACTTCACCGACACCCTGTCCCTGTCGTCGCGCTGGCACTTCACCGCCGCCGGCCGCTGGAACGAGGCCCGGGTCACCATTCGGGACGCCAGCGGCGACAACCCGGCCCTGAACGGCGACCACCGCTTCCAGCGCTTCAACCCGGCCCTGGGCCTCAACTTCACGCCGCGCCCCGGATTCACCGCCTACGCCAGCTACAGCGAGGGCATGCGGGTCGCCACCCCGATGGAGCTGACCTGCGCCGACCCAGCCGTTCCCTGCAAGCTGCCCAATGCCTTCCTGGCCGACCCGCCCCTGCTCCCGGTCATTTCCCGTACCTGGGAAACCGGCCTGCGGGGCAAGCTGGATGCCGGCCTTGGCTACCGCGCCAGCGTCTTCCGCACCGACCTGGACGACGATATCCAGTTCATCAGCAGCAGCGGCGCCGCCGCCAACGCCGGCTACTTCAAGAACGTTGGCCGCACCCGGCGCCAGGGCCTGGAACTGGCCCTGGACGGCCATCGCGGCGACTTCGCCTGGAATGTGGGCTACAGCTATCTGCAGGCCACCTACGAATCGACCCTGACCCTGCACAGCCCGGCTAACAGCAGCGCCGACGCCGCC
>DATEZY010000196.1:0-5258 GCA_035255085.1 Azospira sp.
CAGGTCGAACGCTTCAGCCACGACCCGGCCCGGGAACCCCTGATTTTCCAGGGCGGCCGCTACCGCCGCCTGGCCGGTTGATCCCCACCCGGCGGGGGCGTAGAATGCGCCCTCGCACCGGCCTTTCCGCCTGACGGAAAAACCCACCGAGCGGGCGTCGTATAATGGTAATACCCTAGCTTCCCAAGCTAGAGCCGTGGGTTCGATTCCCATCGCCCGCTCCACATCGAATTCCGGCAGGTCGTTGATCTTCAAAAGAAAAAGCCAACCGAGACCGGTTGGCTTTTTTGTTGTATGGTCGATATCTGGTCAGAGCCATATAGGGTTGCCTACTGCTCGGCTGAATAAAACGTCGAGCACAACAAGGGGCCAGGGGAGCGATCTCTTAGGCCTTTTCTTTTCAGGATTGAGAAGGCAATGCGGACCCTACTGCCACAATTGCAGACGCTGATGACATTCAGTTGGAGGTAAGCGGGCGCCATGTTCAAGCATGGCCCGTAGTGCTTCACCCGCCCGGACTGGCGTAATGAGGGCGTGAGCGACAAGCTGGTCCAGCAACCAGAGTACGCCGAATACCTGAATGCCATCTTTGGATGCTTGTTTGCGCAGCTTGCCATCACCTGTCAGCAACGGGTGGCCGGTTTGTTGGGCCAGGTAATAGCAGGAAACGTCGGCTAGCGAGCTATTCCTGTGGGCGCCCATGAGCGTGAATAGTTGGGCAACAGCCCCCTCGTTCAATGTCTCTACTTGTAGCCCCTGTTCGACTAGCGCATCTTGCGGCAAGTCGGTCAGCTCATTCATCACAAAGTCAGTCGAGCACAATGTCAGAGGAAGCTGGAATAGCTCTGCCAATAAATCCGCGTTGCGAAAATCGATCCAGATGTTCGTGTCGCTGATGTAGACCTTGGTCATTGAATCCCCAGCGGACCAGTCAGGCTCGGATCGAGAGCACTCAGAGGTTGCTGTAGAAATTCAGCCGCCCTGGACTTGCTGAAAATACCTTCTGCCAGCCCCCAGAACACCAGCGACTCAAAGCGCCGGGGATTTTCCGCAGGAAGGGTTTCCGGCTCTTCTTTTCGCCAGCCATTCTTGCTGAACTGAATCGAGCTGTACTGATAGCCCGCATCGCTCAACAAGGACAGATCTTTCAGGCGACGCAATACAGCGGCCATCGACAGACCGTAATGCTGCTTGGCAATCAAAAGTTCGCGGGGATGAACCCGTGAGCGCGGATGTCCGCCGAAATCGGCAGTCACGCAAGAAGCCGGGTATAGGAATGCACCGGCAAAGCGGTGGCAGCAGGTTTCGACGTCCTTTTCGCTCATGTCGTCCGGGAACTTCATGACCCAGTGCCCCAGTTCGTGTGCAGCAGTAAAGCGCATACGTTCGCCAGGGCGTTCGGCATTCAAGGCGATCAAAACGTGCTGGCCGTCCTGAGTGGCAGCGCAAGCCCCGTCAAAGTCGTCAGGGCCATGCAGCAGGGCGACTTTGATCCCGCGCTCTTCCAGCAACTCGGTCAAATTGGCGATAGCGTCTTCGCCAATTTGCCAATGGTCGCGAAGCTGATTGGCCGCCGCTTCGGCTTCGTCAAACGAAGACACGGCAAGCATTCCCGACGGGGTGAGCGGAGTGTCGATATCGGCGTGCTCGAAGCAGTTTTCCAGGGCGATATAGCGCTCCAGATGTTCCCGGATACGTTCGGTCACTTGCTCTTGCCGATACTTCGGCATCTTGGCTAGCTTACGGAATTCGAGCGGGGCCAACTCGACTACATCTGCCCGGAAAAAATACTCCGGGCTCAGTTCCAGCGCTTTGGCGAGCTGAAGCAATCGGGTGGAATTGGGCGCAGTCTGGCCGCTTTCAAACTTGCTGAGGGCCTGCTTGGTGATGTCGCCGATGCGCTGGGCAAGTGCTTCCAGAGTGTAACCCTTGAGCACACGCGCTCGCCTGATGCGATCATGAATCATGGTCATTCCCCAAGTTGACAACGCTTTAATTATAAATGATTTGTCAACCATTTAGTGATTGAGCTACCCTATTCTGTCTGCCGCTTTTCTGGTTCTTCTGGTCACGTTCTGGTCGCAGCGGAATCCAAGCCAGTCAAATTAGGTAGAAGATAAGTCTGATACGACTTGAAGCGCTGTTCCTTTGATAGAACAAATACTGCCGAATTTTCATTGTGTTAGCTGTAATGCAGCTCGGGCTGATGCACCTAGACCCACGTGTTCGATTCCCATCGCCCGCTCCACATCGAATTCAGGCAGGTCGTTGATCTGCAAAAAAAAGCCAACCCCAGTGGGTTGACTTTTTTGTTTTCTGCTCAGAAGAGGCTGTTTCAGCCAGTTGCAGCCCGTCTCCATCCGGAAAGCACTCGCTATGGTGCATGCCTGCCTTCGCCCTTGAAACAGCCATTGAAAAGTCGTCTGGCACACGCTGGAGGGGTAATTACACCAAGAAGGGCGTAGGTTGCTTGGCATCAAGCTCCCCAACACAGCTTGCACCGGTGAACATGTGGTCGATTTCGACCTATGCTGGAAGGGTAATGTTTAATCTTGTAGATGCGTTTGGCTAATGATGTAGAACATGTCTGATTGATGCGCCCTCTTAGGAAACGGTCGAGATCATGAAGCGAAAATGCCCGCATTGTGGTGCTGCCACAACAGAAAATGCCGAACGCGTTACTTGTATATGGTGCGGAACGAATGTTGATTTGACGTGCGCTAGCGAGCCAGAGGTTCCTATCGGTCCAGGCAGTGATCGTAACAACGGGGCCGTTGTGGTTTCCCGTGCGATCGCTTCGGCAGGCTCATCAGGCACGAAGCCGGTACCGAACCTCGTAATGCTTCAGGTGGGTGGTGCCTTTCTGTTTTCCGGTCTTTGGCAAATTGGAAATGTTGCACTTTTCATATGGGCAGGAGAGAGATTCAGGAATGTTTCGGACTTCGGCATCGTTGTCATCCAGTTCTCGCCATATGTGGCAGTCTTGGCCGCCATGGCCATGATTCTTTATTGTGCGCACCGCATTAGCGGATTAACTTACAGAGAGATTTTTGAAGTTTTTGCATTGGCCATTGCCTATGGCCTCACTATTTGGATATTCGTATTCAACGTCCTAAGGCATTTAGGTAGCCCAGAAATTTGGGAAGTGTTCCTTGCACTCATTCAAATACTAGCCGGCGTCTTTCTTGTCTTCCTGGCTACGGGTAGATGCCCAAGCCAAAGTGCCACTGCGGGCAAATAGCTGATATCGGCCTTGCATCCGCCATCAGGTAGCTGAAGGATAAATGCTGACTTCAAAGCATCTGCTCAGAAGCTGAGTCATAGCGGAATCCACGTGTGTGACTCCCATCACTCGCCCCACGCCGAACTCACGCCGGTCGTTAAGTTGCCAAAACAAAGGCCAACCCAGATGGGTTGGCTTTTTTGCGCCCGGACTTACCGCTCGCCGCAGCTGGCCTGCCACGGCGGCACCGGATGGAACAGTTCCTCCAGCTCGGCCAGGAACACCCGCACCTTGGGTACCCGGACCCGGCTGGGGGTGTAGCAGGCGTAGAGGTAGTGGCCCATGCGCACCTGGGGAACGTAGTCGTCGAGTACCGTGACCAGGTCGCCCCGGGCCAGGGAGTTGGCGCACAGGTAGGTGGGCAGGATGGCCAGGCCCTGGCCGGCGAGGACGGCCTGGTGGATGCAGTCGATGCTGTTGAACTGGCAGCGGCTGCGTACCGGGATGCTGGTTTCGTTGCCCTGGCGGTCGGCCAGCTGCCACACCCGGTTGTCGGTCATGAGATAGCTGAAGCACTGGTGCTGCAGCAGGTCCTGGGGCGTTTTTGGTGTGCCGTGGGCCGCCAGGTAGGCGGGGGCGGCGCAGATCACCCGTTGCAGCAGCACCAGGGGCTTGGCTACGGCTTCTTCCGGCGGTGCCTTGGTCAGGCGCAGCGCCAGGTCGATGCGGTCTTCCACCAGGTCCACCACCTGGTCGGAGAGGATCAGTTCGCACTCCAGTTCCGGGTATTTCGCCAGCAGCCTGGGCAGCAGGGGGGCGATGTAGAGGCGGCCGAAGCACACCGTGGCGCTGATGCGCAGCACGCCCCGGGGCACGTCGCCCAGGTGCTTCACCGCGAACTCGGTGCTCTCGATGGCCTCCAGGGCGCGCAGGGCGTGCTGGTAGAACTCCTCCCCGGCGGGAGTAAGGCTGAGCTTGCGGGTGGAGCGCTCGAACAGGCGCACGCCGAAGGCTTGCTCCAGTTCGCCGATCTGCTTGCTGATCTGGGCCCGAGTGCAATCCAGGCGGCGGGCTGCTGCGGCCATGCTGCCGTTTTCGACCACTTTGACGAAGCTTTCCCAACTGCGCAGCCAGATCATTGTCAATCATCCGTTGACCACAAGACTCGGATTATGGTCTGTTTCCCCCTGCTTCCGGGAACTATAGTTCAGGCAATTCACACCGGCGGTGCGCCAGTGACATTCAGCTAAGATTTAGCAGACATTGGGCCGAGATTTGGCCGCGATTCAGCCCCAGGGAAAACCACCATGTTTCGTTCATTGAACCGGCCCGACATCCTCATCACCACCCTGGCAGCCGCCGGCATCCTGATGGTGACCATGGGCGCCCGCCAGTCCCTGGGGCTGTTCGTCAGCCCCCTGAACACGGCCACCGGCCTGGGTATCACCACCATCAGCCTGGCACTGGCGGTAGGGCAGTTTGCCTGGGGCGCCATCCAGCCGGTGGCCGGCGCCGTGGCCGACCGCTACGGCGCCCGGGCCGTGCTCATCGGCGGCCTGGTGATGCTGGCCGTGGGCAGCGCCATCACCCCCTACATGGGGTCCGGCTTCGGCCTAGTCGTCTCCCTCGGCCTGCTCTCGGCCATGGGCGCCGGCGCCGGCAGCTTTTCCGTGCTCATCGGCGCGGCCGCCCAGCGCCTGCCGATCGAGGCCCGGGGCACCGCCTCCGGGGTGATCAACGCCGGCGGTTCCTTCGGCCAGTTCGTCTTCGCCCCGGTGTTGCAGCGTCTGATCCAGAGCATCGGCTGGATGGGCGCGATGTGGGCCATGGCCCTGGCGACCCTGGCCGCCCTGCCTCTGGTGGGCAAGCTCACCCGGCCCATCGATACCCCGCCCAAGCATGCCGAGGAGGATGGCGGCCTGGGCCGGGCCGTCGGCGACGCCCTGCGCCACCCCAGCTACCTGCTGCTGCACGCCGGCTTCTTCACCTGCGGCTTCCATATCGCCTTCCTGGTGACCCACCTGCCGGGCGAAGT
>DATEZY010000197.1:0-10682 GCA_035255085.1 Azospira sp.
TCGGTACTGCCCAGTTCGTCCGTATAGGCATACAACATTACCCGGGTGCGGCGATTCGCCTTCAGCCGCTCGGCCGTGGCAGCCAGCAATTCGGCGCCGGCGGCCGGCACCTCCTGGGCATCGGGGGTGAAATAGACATTGTGGCGCCCATCCTTGACCAGCGTCACACCGCGGACCGGCGCGGCGGAGCGGGCCGCGTTGCGGACGGAGTTCGCCCCCCCAGCCTGCGCCGGAGCAGTTCCCCCCTGGTTGGAGCCAGGGCCGGGGGCCGTGGCGCAGGCCGACAGGGCCAGCAACGAAATCAAGACTAGGGAGCGACAGCAGCCTTGCATGGCAGTCACCTCCGATTAGAGATTGGACAAAGACTTTTCTGCACGCCCTCATCCTGGGCATACAGTTGCTCGATGAACTTGGCCAGTTGGCCATCGAATGCGGCCTGGTCAGGCTCGGACCAAGCCATCAGGGCATCCGGCTGCAGCCATCGCCGGGATCCGGAGAGGCCGCTGGCGGCATCCGCCTGGCGCCAGTGAGGGCGGGCCGAAAGTGACGGGGATTGCTTGAACAGCTGGAACGACGAGAGTGAGGGAGAAGCATTGGACACTGCAAATCCTGTAGCCATGGCCTGGAAAAGTTGCGCAATATAGACGCTGCGGCGGCAATTGCCTAATCGCATCGGCCACAACCCCAAGTTTCCCGGCCTGCGCCGTGCCGCAACGGACTCACGGACTCAGCCAGGATGGCACTCGTTGATCAGCGGGGTGTTGCTGTTGCTGTCCAGCAGCACGCCCTTCCAGGGCAGGTCGATCCACACCAGGCCATTGGCCACATCCTGGAAACGGGGCAGGCCCGAGTAGGAGGGGTCTCGCTCCAGCCTGTAGCTGTTGCCGTTCCAGCGAACATTGATGCGATTATTCACCCGGCCCTGGTATTCGCGCTGCACCTGGATGGAGACGCTCCCCTCGCAGCGATAGGCACCGCTCGCCAGCGCCAACTCGAGCTGCCCACCAGCTGCAACCGGCGGCGCCTTGGGGGCGGTGCCGCAGGACGATAAGGCCAAGGCGCTAGCGGCCACGGCCAGGCAGGAAATGCGGATCATGGGATAGCTCCTTTTACGCGACAAGCTGATCCATTGTAGGCCCACACCGGCAAGGCGGGGCCGCCGGCGGGGCGCCACTCTTCCCATACCGCCAGAATATGCCTATAAACTAAAGAGTGAAGCGGTGCTTTTCAGGCCGGGAATGGCCTGCGGAAAAGGGGGCAGCATGTGGTTCCTCGGAGCGATCATCGGCATGATCATCGGCGGGGCTTTCGGTGGCTTCGGCTGGCTGCTCGGTGCCATTGCCGGGGGCTACCTCGGCACCTGGCTGGAACGGCAGGGCCGGATCCCCGACACGGAAGAAGAAGGCCTCAGCATCCACGACCGCCTGCGCCTGGTCGAGAGCGAGGTCAAGGCCCTGCGCCGGGAAGTGGAGTTGCTGCGGGGCTCGCCCCCGGCCCAGCCTGCTCCGGCGGTCTCCCCTGCCATCCCTGAGGCGGCACCGCCCCCGCCCGACACTGCACCCCAGCCCGCCCCCGCCGCCCTGCCCGCCCCGGTCGAGCTTGGCGAGGCTCCGGCCATTCTGGCCGTCAACCTGGCCCCCGAATTGACCGAGGAGCCGCCCCGGCCTAACCCTGAACCCGCCCAACCCCGGCTCGCCGGCGCTCCCGACGCGGACATCCCCTTTGCACTGGAGCCCCCGGACTGGGCCAGGCGCCTGTGGGCGATCAATCCCCTGGCCAAGATCGGCATCGTCCTGCTGTTCTTCGGCGTCGCTTCGGCCCTGCGCCTGGCCGTGGATTACGGCCTGTTCCCGGTCCCCCTGCGCCTGTTCCTCGCCGCTGCCGGCGGGATGGCCCTGGTGGCCTTCGGCTACGCCTCCGCCCGGAATCCGGAGCACCGCACCTTCGGCCTGTCGCTCCAGGGCGGCGGCTTCGCCGTGCTCTATCTGGTGGTCTATTTCATGCTCGACCGCTATGCCATGGTCGGCCAGGGCCTGGCCTTCACCCTGTTCGCCATTTTCGGGGTGGCCTGCGTGTTCTTTGCCGCCGCCCAGGATGGCCCGGCCTTGGCGGTGCTTGGCCTCTCCGGTGCCTTCCTCGCTCCGGTGCTGGCCGGCGGCCGGGCCGACAGCCCCCTGCCCCTGTTCTCCTACTTCACCCTGCTCAACGCGGTCATCCTGGGGGTGGACTGGTTCAAGTCCTGGCGGGTGCTCAACATCGCGGGCTTTTTCTTCACCCTGGCCCTGGGCATGGTCTGGGCCGTGGCCAACTACCACCAGCAGCACTACCTGGTGACCCAGTGCTTCGTGGTGCTGTTCCTCGCCATCTATTCGGCCATGCCGGTGGCCACCGCCCTGCTGCGCGCCCCGGGACTGAGCGGCTGGCGCGACGGCATCCTGCTTTTCGGCACGCCCCTGGCGGGCGGCTTCCTCCAGGCCTGGTTGATGGCGGACGTGCCCTACGGCCTGGCCTGGAGTGCCCTGTTCGGCTCCCTCTGGTACTTCGCCCTGTGGGCCCTGTTGTTCCGCCGCTCCCAGCCGGAAAACCGGCTGCTGGAGCGCAGCCACCTCGCCATCGCCATTGCCCTGCTCACCGTGTCGGTACCCCTGGGTTTCGATGCCCAGGTCACCTCCGCCTTCTGGGCGGTGGAAGGGTCGGTAGTACTGTGGTTCGGGGTACGCCAGGGCCGTTCCCTGGCCCAGTACGCCGGCCTGCTGATGCAACTCGCCGCCGGCTTTGCCCTGCTGCTCGGCTGGCATGGCCTGGAGCACCGACTGCCGGTGGTCAACGCAGCGGTGCTGGGCGCCTTCATTCTGGTGGCCACCGGATTGTTCGCCGCCCGGCTACTGCGGCACCCGGCCAGCGATGTCCAACCCACTGCCCTGCCGCCTCCCTCCCTTCCTCCCTTGCTGCCCTTGATCTGGGCCCTGCTGTGGTGGCTGGGCACCGGCCTGGCGGAAATCGACCGTTTCGCCCCAACCGACCTGCAGCTGCCCTATGGCCTGCTGTTCGCCACCGCCACCGTGCTCCTGCTGGAGGTCCTGGCCGGGGGGTGGCACTGGCCCGAACTGGGGACAGGCTCCCTGCTCCTGCTGCTCGCCCTGGGGGCCGCGACCCTCGGCACCATCGCCCGCAGCGGCCACCCCTACGCCGGATTGATGGGCCTCGTCCTGCCTGTGGCCCTCGCCGTGCACTACGCCCTGCTCGCCCGGCACGAATCCCTGGGCAACGACTGCTGCCTGGGGGTACGGCATCTGCTGGGCTGGTGGCTGGTACTGCTCAGCCTGGCCTGGGAACTGGCCTGGCAAGCCCAGCAGCTGGCACCGGCCCCCGATGTCTGGTCCTACTTCGCCGTGGTCACGGTGCTTGCCGCCGGCCTCGCCCTGCCCGCCCTGGGGGTGCGGCGCTGGCCCTTCGCCGTGGAAGAGGCGGCCTACCTTTCCCTGGGCATCCTGCCGCCCCTGCTGTTCCTGATCCTGTGCCTGCCCTGGGGCTGCTTCCACTTTTCCGGGGCCGACGGCCTGCACTGGCCCTACCTGCCCCTGCTCAATGTCTTCGATGCCGTCCAGCTGGCCGGGCTGGGTGCCTTGCTGCTGCTCGCCCGCCAGATGCCGGTGGGGTTTGCACCGCTGCTGCGGGGGCTGGCGGGGGCCCTGGCCTTCGTCTGGTTCTCCACCCTCGCCGGCCGAATCGCCCACCACTGGGGCGGGGTGCCCTTCGATACCGCCAGCCTGATGGCCTCCAACCTGTTCCAGGCGCTGCTCACCCTGTTCTGGACGGTGACGGCCATCGGCACCATGATCTTCGCCTCCCGCCGGATGAGCCGGGAATGGTGGTTCGGCGGCATGTTCCTGCTTGGCCTGGTGGGTGCCAAGCTGCTGCTGTTCGATGCCGCCGGACGGGGCACCCTGGCGTGGACCGGTACCTTGCTGGGGGTGGCCCTGCTGGTGCTGGCGGCCAGCTATTTCGCACCCCTGCCACCGCCGGCCGAAGGCGAGGAAAAGCAAGCCCCCTAGGAGAAGGCGGACGGCCTCCGAAATATTGCGCTTGCCCCGGGCCGACGCTGAACTTCAGGCAAGCCGTCGCATCCAATGGTGACACGACCAGCGGTATCTCAAAGACCGCCTGTCGACGGCAGGGAGCAGTTCTGTAGTTTGCATGTGGATGTCGCAGGATGGCTATCGCCTCGCTTCAGGCGGCGGCAAGTTTCATCCCCCCCGCGCCTGTCAGCCTCACCCCACTCTCGGGCAGTGTCGCCCTGGCCGCTCAGGCCGCAGCGACTGCCCAGGCGGCATCTGCGCCTGCTTTACCGCCGCCGAGCGCCATCGTCACCCTCGGCGCCGGCACGCCCGCATCCCTGCTCTTCAACGTTTCCGGTTTTCTGCCTGCCCTGGCCCAGGTGCAGGCAGCGGCCTCCGCTAGCGCGATCACTACTGGCGCCACGCTGCAATTGAGCAGCGTCCAGTTGCCGAGTAATACGGGGACGGTGTTGGTGCTGAATCCAACGACCGCCGCCGCGACCAACGCCTTGCCGGCTACGGCAACTGCCACCACCGGAGCGGCAGCAACCACGACGGCGGTCGCGGCACCAAGCACCGCCACGCCTACCCCTACCGCCACGCCCACGCCCGGCGACATCGCGTTCAGCCAGTTCCAGAGCCTGGTGAACGACACCACCGCCCTGGCAATCAATTCCGTGTCGAGGGATCCCACCTACGCGGCGGCGGCGGCAGCCCTTTACCTGAGCACTGCCGTATTCCGCTTTCAGCAGGACGACACCTTCACCCGTGCCGGAGCGGCCAACCGGACGGTAAATCCCATCGAGAAGTCCGCCCCCTCCCATAGTGTCTAGGCACTACGAACGGAGCAGTGGGGGGGCATGGAGAAGCAGGAGAGCCATGAAACGCTGGTGCGTCGGCCTGTTGCTCACCGTCCTGCTGGGCGGTTGCGTGATTCTGCCCTGGGACGATGACCACCACGATCACGGCCATGGGCACGGACACTACTGGGGTGGTCACCACGAGGGTTCCCGCAACTGGGGAGGACGGCGCTAAGGTAAGGCTTAAAGGGGAGGTAAAGACTGGGGTTTCAGGGAAGAGGTCGTTCCAGGCGGGACCCCGATGGCTAGGCCTGCTGCTTCAGCAGCGCACCCTTCATCTGCCCGATGGCGCGGGAGATT
This sequence comes from Azospira sp., assembly GCA_035255085.1. Classification (GTDB taxonomy): domain Bacteria; phylum Pseudomonadota; class Gammaproteobacteria; order Burkholderiales; family Rhodocyclaceae; genus Azospira. The sequence goes on from DATEZY010000197.1 coordinate 5,219, forward strand.
TCCAGCATTTCCTCGGAGGGAAATTGCCGAAGGGTTTTCCCGGTCTGCCGATCGATCATTTTGACCACATAGCTCCCCGTATCCTTATCGACGGAAAAGGCCAGTTCATTGGGGAGCTTGGTCTCGAGCACCTGGTTGGCCCGGTCCACGGCCTGCTGCAGCGCCGCCTGGGTCGGAGCCTTGGCCTTGCGCCCGTCTTCGCTCACTGTCGCCGCACCCCGTGGCGCACTCCCGGCCGGGAGCGGCTGGGTCGGGGCACTAAAGGCCGTCACGCCGGAACGGCCAGCCAGCCCGGAGACACTGATATCCATGGCCTTTCCTTCCTAGCTTCCTTGCTTCCTAGATTTGGGTGTGCCCGGCTTTGGGACGCCTGGCTGCCAGCGGCCCCACGGGCTTGGTAGTGTGCAATGTGGCTAGAAGTGAACTTCCGCCAGCCGTACGTCATTGCACTTGCGACATTCTATGTCTTTACTTTATAAAGGAAAACCCCTTTGGTGCATGTGATTTTCATCACAACCCTGGGGCAACGGACAATGGCGGCCCTCACCCGGGCAGGTCGAAGCGGATGCCCTGGGCCAGGGGCAGCTGGGTGCCGTAGTTGATGGTCTGGGTCTGGCGCCGCATGTAGGCCTTCCAGGCGTCCGAGCCGGCTTCCCGGCCGCCGCCGGTTTCCTTCTCGCCACCGAAGGCGCCGCCGATTTCGGCGCCGGAGGTGCCGACATTGATGTTGGCGATGCCGCAATCGCTGCCGGCCACTGCCAGGAAGCGCTCGGCATGGCGCATGTCCAGGGTGAACAGGGCCGAGGACAGGCCCTGGGGCACCTCGTTGTTGTAGCGCAGGGCGGTGTCGAAATCCTTGCAGGGAATGAGGTAGAGGATGGGGGCGAAGGTCTCCCGCTGCACCACCGGCCAATGGTTTTCCGCGGTGATCAGGGTGGGATCTACGAAGAAGCCGTGGCCGATGCGCACCCGGCCACCCCACAGCAGCTGGCCACCCTGGGCATGGGCCTCGGCCACGGCGAGGACGAAGGCCTCCCGGGCATCCTCATCGATCAGGGGGCCCACCAGCACCCCGGGGGTGAGGGGATCGCCCAGGGTCAGCTGGGCGTAGGCATGGCTGAGCCGGGCCACGACCTCGTTCCAGCGCTCCTGATGCACCAGCAGGCGGCGGGTGGTGGTGCAGCGCTGGCCGGCGGTGCCGACGGCGCCGAAGACCACGGCGGGAATGGCCAGGTCCAGGTCGGCGGAAGCGTCGATGATGGCGGCGTTGTTGCCCGAGCATTCGAGCAGGCAGCGGCCAAAGCGCTCGGCTACGGTGCGGGCGATCTGCCGCCCCACCGCCGAGGAACCAGTGAAGGACACCAGGGGGATACGCCGGTCGGCCGCCAGGGTTTCCACCACCCGGGGCAGGTCCGAGAGCAGCAGGGTGAACACGCTGCAGGCGCCGTGGGCATCGCACACCTCCTCCACCAGCCTCTGGATGGCGATCGCGGTCAGGGGGGCCTTGGGCGACGGTTTCCAGATCACGGTATCGCCGCAGACGGCGGCGATGAAGGCGTTCCAGGCCCACACCGCCGCCGGGAAGTTGAAGGCGGTGATCACCGCCACCGGCCCCAGGGGCTGCCAGCGCTCCAGCAGGTGGTGGCGGGGCCGCTCCGAGGCCAGGGTCAGGCCGTAGAGCTGGCGCGACAGGCCCTGGGCGTATTCGGCGATGTCGATCATTTCCTGGATCTCGCCCTCGGCCTCGGCCTTGATCTTGCCCACCTCGATGGACAACAGGGTAGCCAGGTCGTCCTTGCGTTCCCGCAGGATGGCGGCGATGTCCCGCACCACCAGGCCGCGCCGGGGCGCCGGCACCTCGCGCCAGCTGTGAAACTTGCCCAGGGAGCGAGCCACCACCGCCTCGATGTCGTCCGCCGTGGCCCGCCCCACCAGGGCCAGGGGCAGACCCAGGGCCGGGGTCATGGAGGCGAAGCCGCCGTGGCCGTCGCGCCAGGAGCCGTCGCCTAGGGCAGCGGCCGGGTTGAACTCGGACAGGCCGAGGCGGGAAAACAGTTCTTCGCTCATGGATTCAATCTCCGCCCGAATCTCCCCCTCACGCCGCCCGGGGCAGGCGCCGCCCCAGGTCGTCGGCCACCTCGGCCACGGCATCCAGGCCCCGGTCCAGCTCCTCCCGGCTGATGGTGAGGGGCGGCGCCAGGCGCACCACGGTGTGGTGGGTGTCCTTGGAGAGCACGCCCTTTTCCAGCAGGGCCTCGCAGAATTCCCGGGCATCGGTGTAGCGCGGCTCCAGGTCGATACCGGCGAACAGGCCGATGCCACGCACCGCCCGGATGGCGGGACTCCTCAGGGCCTGCAGCCGGGCCAGCAGATGCTGTCCCAGGTCGGCGGAATGGCGCACCAGGTCTTCATCCACCAGCAGCTCCAGGGCCTCCAGGCCGACGGCGGCAGCCAGGGCGTTGCCGCCGAAGGTGGAGCCGTGGTCGCCGGGGGTGAATACCTGCATCACCTCCTCGTCGGCGAGGAAGGCGGAGACCGGCAGCAGCCCTCCCCCCAGGGCCTTGCCCAGGATCACCCCGTCCGGCCGCACCCCCTCGTGTTCGCAGGCCAGCAGCCGGCCGGTACGCCCCAGGCCGGTCTGCACTTCGTCGGCGATGAGCAGGACGTTGTGCCGCCGGCAGATGGCAGCGCAGGTCGCGAGATAGCCTGGGGGCGGCAGGATGATGCCGCCCTCCCCTTGCACCGGCTCCACCAGGAAGGCCGCCGTATTAGGCGTGATGGCCGCCTCCAGGGCGGCGGCATCGCCGTAGGGCACCGTCAGGAGGCCCGGCGGGAAGGGGCCGAAGCCGTCCTGGTACTGGGCCTCGGTGGACAGGCCGACGATGGTGATGGAGCGGCCGTGGAAGTTGCCGGCGCAGGCGATGATCTCGGCCCGGCCCTCGGGAATGCTCTTGACCTTGTGCCCCCACTTGCGCGCCGCCTTGAGGGCCGTCTCCACCGCCTCCAGGCCGGTGTTCACCGGCAGGGCCCGGTCATAGCCGGTGAGCTGGGTGAGGCGCCGGAGGAACAGGGGCAGGCGGTCGCTGAAATAGGCCCGGGAGGTCACCGCCAGGCGGGATGCCTGGGCCGCCAGGGTTGCCACCAGGCGCGGATGGCCGTGGCCGAAGGAAACGGCGGAATAGGCCGACATCAGGTCCAGGTAGGGGCGGCCCGCCGTATCCCACAACCAGCTGCCCTGGCCCCGGGCTAGCACCACCGGCAGGGGGGCGTAGTTGGTGGCGCCGTGGCGGCCTTCCCAGTCCTGCAATTCCGCCGCCGGCGGCTGGCACAGGGCTTCAACCAGGTCGATGGCGAGGCGGCCGGTGCGGTCGGCCACGTCCTGCCCGGGATGGTATTCGGCGATCTCCACCCCCACCAGTAGGGGATTCCGGGCCAGGCCGGCCATGGCCAGGCGCAGGTCGGCGGCTTTGATGCCGCCGGGGGCCGGGGTGCTCACCCCCGGGGCCTCCAGCGGGTCCAGGGCATCCAGGTCCAGGCTGATGCCAAAGGGGCCCTGGGCCGCCACCCGGGCCAGGGCTTCGGCGAACACGGCGGGCTGGCCTCGGCGGGTAATTTCCTCCATGAAATAAACCCGCACGCCCAGGCGCTGCAGCAGGTTCAGCTCCTCGTCCTCCCAGCTGCGCACGCCAAGCACCACCACCCGTTCGGGGTCGAGCAGGGGGCCGGGGACGGCCAGGAATTCCACCGCCCCGAGGCCGAACAGGGCCGCCAGGGGCATGCCATGAGGATTTCCGGTGCGGCTATTTTCCGGCGTATGGGCGTCGAGATGGGCATCGATCCACAGCAACCCAGGGGCCGGCAGGCCCCGGGCCGCCAGGTGGCGACCGATGCCGCGCCAGGTGCCTACTGCCGTGCTGTGGTCGCCGCCCAGGATCAGGGGCAGGCCGTTGCCCGCGGCCGCTTCCACCCGGTCGGCCAGATCCTGGCAGAGTTGTCCCAGGGCTGGCCAGCGATCAGCGGGAAGGGCCGCAGCAGGAGCGGCTAGGGTCGTTTCCCAGGTGCATTCCCGGCCGGAGCGCCGGGGCGCGGCGGCCATGCCCAGGAAGCGCAACCGTTCTGGCCCCGCTTCGGGGCCCGGGCCGGGGGCACCCAGGGCACTGGCGACGCCAATGCAGCGCAGGGCCGGCAGGTCGGCAAGAGGATAGTCGGGGCGGGCCATGATGCACCTCCTTGAGCGGGAGCGCCGCGCTGGCGGCGCTTGGAGGTTAGAGTCTTGCCCCTGTCATTCGTTCGACGCTGCCTACTCGGCGGCACTAGCCACCGGCAGGCGCCCCACCCCGCTCCAGGCGGCGAGCAGCACGGCCGCCAGCAGGGCGCAGGCGGCGGAGAAGGCGAAGGCCGCCAGGGGCGAGATGCCCTGGTAGATGGCGCCGAAAATCACCGAGGCCGGCAGCAGCAGGGCACCGGTGGTGAGGTTGAACCAGCCGAAGGCGGTGCCGCGCCGCTCCGCCGGCGCTAGGTCGGCCACCAGGGCCTTCTCCACTCCCTCGGTGGCGGCCATGAACAGGCCGTAGAAGGCGAACAGGGCGAATAGCCACAGGCCATCCGTGGCGATCAACCCCAGGCCCAGGTAGAACAGGCCATACGCGCCGTAGCCCAGGAGCAGCAGGCGCAGCCGGCCGAGGCGATCGGACAGGGCGGAGAGGGGCGTGGCGAAAAGCATGGCCACTGCCGACACGGCCGCCCACAGCAGGGGCACCTCAGCCTCCGGCACCCCCAGCTCCCGGGCCCGCAGCAGCAGGAACATGTTGGATGAATTGCCAAGGGTGAACAGGGCCACCACCGCCAGATAGCGCTTGAACACCGGCGGCATGTCCCCCAGGCGCCAGTCGAAGGGCTTCGGCGCATGGGCCGCCTGCCCCGCCGGCTCCTTCAGCATCATGGCCAGTCCCAGACAGACCAGGGCCGGCAGCAGGGACCAGAGGAAGATGTGGCGCAGGGGCACTTGGGCCGCCAGCAACAGGCTGGCGACCAGGGGGCCGACCACCGCGCCGGCATTGTCCATGGCCCGATGCAGGCCGAAGGCCAGGCCCCGGCGCTCGGGGCCGACGCTGGCGGCGAGCAGGGCATCCCGGGGCGAGGAGCGCAGCCCCTTGCCCACCCGGTCGGTAAAGCGCAGCACCAGTAGCCAGGGCCAGCTGCTGACGATAGCGATCAGCGGCCGCCCCAGCCCGGCCAGGCCGTAGCCGAAGACGATCCAGGGCTTGCTGCGCCGGGTGCGATCCACCACCACGCCGGAGAAGAGCTTGAGCAGGCTGGCGGTAGCCTCGGCGATGCCCTCGATCACCCCCAGGGCCCGGGGCCCGGCCATGAGCACCGAGGAGAGATAGAGGGGAATCAGGGGATAGAGCAGGTCGCTGGCGCTGTCATTGAGCAGGCTGATCAGGCCAATGAACCAGACGGT
>DATEZY010000198.1:0-5988 GCA_035255085.1 Azospira sp.
CGTTTCTTGTCCTCGCGGCAGTAGGCGGCGTACTGCTGGTCCTGCACCAGGATATGGTCCACCAGCCAGTCCTTGAGGAAATGCAGCAGGTCCAGGCTCAGGCTCTTGCCCCCGGCCACCGCTGCGCGTTCGGCAGCAATACGCTGGACGAAGTTCTTGTGCAGCACCTTGTGGGCCGCCAGGTCGGGATAGCCGGCCTGGGTCATGAAAGCCTCCTCAGCGGTAAAGTGGGCCACCGTATAGCGCTCCAACTCCCCGATCAGGCGCAGCACTTCGGCGTTATCGCCTTTGCCGCTCACCAACACCGTCCACAGGCGGTTGATGGTCTCGAACAGCGCCTTGTGCTGTTCGTCGATTTCCAGCATACCTACACTGTAGGCATCATTCCAAGCCACAATCGCAGCGTCTTTTACACCCATTTTTATTCGTCTCCCATAATTACAAAACATGGCAAGGCATCAGTTCGCCAGCTCCAGGCTGCTCGGCGCAGATCCTTGGCGAGGATTAAGCGACAAGCGTGCCATGGCTCCACCAGCCCTTATCCGATTTTCTGCACGGCTTCGGGCGAAGCCGGCCGCCCCATGAGAAGGCAAATGCACCACATCAGTGCACGCCGGCCTATTTCATGGGCATACGGCTCAGCCTATGAGAATAATGTTAAATATTTTGCATGCCAAGCCGGATCGACAGACGGCGACCAGTCATTCGCCTCCCCCCATCACGCCGGGACCCCGGATACTTCTCAGACGGGTAAACTCTCGCGTTTAGCGCCCTTGTCGCTCCCTTCTTCATTCCTTTCCCGCCGTTTTCCATGACTGATCGTTACGCCGTCTTTGGCAACCCCATTGGCCACAGCAAATCCCCCCTCATCCACCGTCTCTTCGCCAGCAGCACCGGCCAGGATCTGAGCTACGACGCCCTGCTGGCACCAGTGGATGGCTTTGCCGCCAGCGTCGCCGAGTTCGTCGCCGCCGGAGGCAAGGGCGCCAATGTCACCGTGCCGTTCAAGGAAGAGGCCTTCCGCCTCGCCGACCGCCGCACTCCCCGGGCCGAACTGGCCGGCGCGGTGAATACACTGAGCTTTACGCCCGAGGGCTGCATCGGCGACAACACCGACGGCGCCGGCCTGGTGCGGGATCTGCAGGCCAACCTGGGGATGGACATCGCCGGGAAACGGGTCCTGCTCCTGGGAGCCGGCGGCGCCTCCCGGGGGGCCATTGGCCCGTTGCTGGAAGCCCGGCCGGACTGCCTCCAGATTGCCAATCGCACCGCGGCCAAGGCAACAGATTTGGCCGTCCATTTTGCCACTCTCGGCCCGGTGGCCGGCGGCGGCTACCCGGAGCTGACCGGACGGCAATTCGATTTGATCATCAACGCCACTTCCGCCAGCCTGGGCGGGGAACTGCCGCCGCTACCGCCGGGCATTTTCGCGCCTGGCGCCCTGGCCTACGACATGATGTACGGCAAGGGCGACACCCCCTTCCTCGCCTTTGCCCAGAGCCAGGGCACCGCCCGCCTTGCCGACGGCCTGGGCATGCTGGTGGAGCAGGCGGCGGAAGCCTTCTTCGTCTGGCGCGGCGTACTCCCGGACACCGGCCCGGTCCTGGCCCAACTGCGCCAGGGATGAGAGCCTCCCTCCGCTGGCTCAAGCGGGTCGCGGCCGCCGCCTTCCTGCTGCTGCTCCTTTACCAGTGCTGGCTGCTGGGCTGGGTGCTGTGGTGGAGCTGGGCCAACCCGAGCCACACCCGCTTCATGGAAATACGCCAGGAAGAGCTGCTGCTGAAGGACCCGCAGGCCCAACTGCAAAAGCAGTGGGCCGACTACGAGCGCATCTCCGGCCACCTGAAGCGGGCCATCATCGCTGCCGAAGACGCCAAGTTCGTCGATCATGAAGGCTTCGACTGGGAAGGCATCCAGAAAGCCCTGGAAAAGAACCAGAAGAAGGGAAAGATCGTCGCCGGTGGCTCGACCATTTCCCAGCAACTGGCAAAGAACCTCTTCCTCACCCCGACCAAGACCCCCTGGCGCAAGGCGGAAGAGGCCGTCATCACCCTGATGCTGGAAAACCTCTGGTCCAAGCGGCGCATCTTCGAGGTCTATCTCAACGTGGTGGAATGGGGCAACGGGGTCTTCGGCGCCGAGGCCGCCGCCCGCCACTATTACGGCGTTTCCGCCGCCCAGCTGTCACCGGAGCAGGCTGCCAAGCTGGCCGCGATGTTGCCCAACCCCCGCTTTTACGACCGCAATCGCGGCGCCCCGGGCTTGATGAAGAAAACCGGCATCATCCTCGCCCGCATGCCGGCCGCCGAGCTGCCTTGAATAGCGGAAGCGGATAAAGGCAGCCGCCCTCCTCCGCCAGAACGGAAAGGCCCGCCGGGTCTGTGCCTTGGGGCTGCTGCCGCTCTCGGCAAGCCCTGATTTCTGTCAAATCCCGCCAGGGCGGCGATGCTAAAATGCAGCATCTTTTTGCCGCATTGCACCATACGCCCCCGCCATGAGCGACGAGCTCCAACACGCCGATTCCGACGAGCTGCAGGCGCACCTTTCCGAGGTGCAGACCCTGCTCGCCCGGCATCGGCTGGTGGAGGAGCTGGTGCTCAAGCAGGAGACGCCCCGCCAGGACCTGGTGGACTCCCTGGTGCACAAGCAACACCTGAACGAGCTGCGCCACAAGCTGGACAAGATGCACCCGGCGGACGTGGCCTACATCCTGGAAGCCCTTCCCCTGGAAGAGCGCCTGACGGTCTGGGACCTGGTCAAGGCCGAGCGGGACGGCGACATCCTGCTGGAAGTCTCGGATGCGGTGCGGGAAACCCTCATCGCCCACATGGACTCGGACGAGCTGGTAGCCGCCGCCGAGACCCTGGATGCGGACGAGCTCGCCGACCTGGCGCCGGACCTACCCCACGAGGTAATCCAGGACGTTTTCCAGTCCCTCTCGGTGGAAGAGCGGGAGCAGCTGCGCGCCGCCATGTCCTACCCGGAGGACTCAGTCGGTTCCCTCATGGATTTCGAGATGGTCACGGTGCGGGAAGACGTGACCCTGGAAACGGTGCTGCGTTATCTGCGCATGTTCGACGAACTTCCCGACCATACCGACCAGCTGTTCGTGGTGGACCGGGGGGAGCGACTCAAGGGGGTGCTACCCCTGGGCAAGATGCTGATCAACGACCCGGATAGCGTGGTGGCCGCGGTCATGGTCACCGAGTTCATCAACCTGGAACCGGACGATGCGGCCGAGGACGCCGCCCAGGCCTTCGAACGCTACGACCTAGTCAGCGCCCCGGTGGTGGACCAGGAGCACCACCTGGTGGGCCGGGTGACGGTGAACGCGGTGGTGGACTTCATCCGGGAAGAATCGGAAAACGAAATCCTGGCCCAGGCCGGTCTGCGGGAAGAAGAAGACATTTTCGCCTCGGTCTGGGACTCGGTGAAGAACCGCTGGACCTGGCTGGCCATCAACCTGGTCACCGCCTTCGTCGCCTCCCGGGTGATCGGCGCCTTCGAAGGCTCCATCGAAAAGCTGGTGGCCCTGGCGGCCCTCATGCCCATCGTCGCCGGGATCGGCGGCAACTCCGGCAACCAGACCATCACCATGATCGTGCGGGCCATCGCCCTGGGCCAGATCCAGCCCGAATCGGCCCGGCGCCTGCTGCACAAGGAGCTGGGCGTTTCCCTGATCAACGGTCTGGTATGGGGCGGCCTGCTCGGCCTCATTTCCTGGTGGCTATACCATTCCCTCTCCCTGGGCCTGGTGATGACCGCCGCCATGACCCTCAACCTGCTGCTCGCCGCCACCGTCGGTGTGGTGGTGCCCATGACCATGCACAAGGTGGGGCGCGACCCGGCGGTCGGCTCTTCAGTAATGATCACCGCCGTCACCGACTCCGGCGGCTTTTTCATTTTCCTCGGCCTGGCGACCCTGTTCCTGCTCTGATCCGGCGCCGATCTACCCGTCAACGCCAGCAAAAAGCCGCTCCGAAGAGCGGCTTTTTGCATTGAGACAGAGGGAGATGAGTTCAGGCTGCCTTGCGGGCGGAGTCGAGCTTGAACAACAGGTCTTCGGTCAGGTCGTTGAGGTCAGTCTCGCTCAGGCCGAAGAAATTGGCCACCCGACCCTTGGCCTTTTCCCACTCCCCATCCTCCTGCAGGCGCAGGAAGGTGCCCACCACCCGTTCGGCGATGATTTCCAGGCCGATGAGGGTGCAGCATTCATCGCTGACGCTGCCATCCTCGAACACCCGGAAGTCGTGGTGGCAAAGAATGGCGGTGCAGAGGGTTTCCGACAGGCCCCAGTTGCGCGCCATGAGGTAGCCGATCACCGCATGGTTGGTGCCATGAACCTGCTCCTCCACCGCGGTGAAGGTCTGGTCCACGTTGCGGTTGGCCAGCTGCAGAGTCTGCTTGTAGTCCGGAAAACGGCGCATCAGGATGGGAATGCCGCAATCGTGGAACAGGCCAAAGGTGTAGGCCGTGTCCCGGTCGGTCCCGGGCAGCCGCTCCGCCAGCCGGGCCGAGATGCCGGCACAGTAGGTGGCGCTGTCCCAGAAACGCTCCATGGCATGCTGACCGCCGCTGGACAGGCTCTTGCGCAGCAGCTCGTTCACCACCAGATTGAGCACGTTGTTGAAGCCCAGGAGTCCCAGGGCTTCGTTGATCGAGCCGACCTTGCGGCCGGCACCGAACAGGGGGGAATTGGCGCACTTCATCACCCCCGCTGCCAGGCCCACATCCTGGCTGATGAGGCGGGCCACCCGGGTGGCGCTTACATCGGGACGATGCATTTCCTGGGATAGGGCAGCCAGCACGGCGGGACAGGGTGGAATTTCCAGTCCGCGCAGCAGCTTGCTGACTTCGGCTTCATTGATTTTTGGCATGGCATCCGGCCTTTTTATTCTTGAGGCGTAACCCTAACACCCCCCGGGCGGGGGAAAAATACGCCTTAGGTCATACCGGCCGCAGGGCCGCGGAAGAAGGCCGGTCGCAGGCCTCCCGATACTCCCGCCCCAGGCGTGCTGCCAGTTCGGCCACGCCCGGCACGTCGTGGATATTGGCAACGCCGTGACCGGCGCTCCACACGTCGCGCCAGGCTTTGGCTTCATCACCGCCGTAGTCGTGACTGGGTTTGCCCCCAGCGGCCAGGCTTTCCTTGGTGTAGCCGGCCTTTTCCAGGCTCTGCCAGATGAAGTTGGCGTTGGTGCCGGAGACGGCGGCGGTATAGACGATGTCCCGGGGACCGGCCGTCACCAGCATGTCCTTGTAGGCCGGCTGGGCCATGGATTCCTTGGTGGCAATGAAGCGGGTACCCATGTAGGCAAAGTCGGCACCGGCGATTTCGGCGGCACGGATGGAGGCGCCATCGGAAATGGCGCCGCCCAGGATCAGCACGCCATCCCAGAATTCCCGGATTTCCCGCAGCAGGGCCAGGGGGTTCTGGGTGCCAGCATGGCCGCCGGCGCCGGAAGATACGGCGATGATGCCATCCACCCCGGCTTCAATGGCCTTCTTCGCGTGGTAGGCGTGGATAACGTCGGAAAAGACCAGGCCGCCGTAGCCATGCACCACTTCCACCAGCTTGGCCGGGTTGCCCAGGCTGGTGATGACGAAGGGCACCTTGTGCTTCACCACCAGGGCCACATCCTCCTCCAGCCGGGTGTTGGAGGCGTGCAGGATGAGGTTGATGCCGAAGGGCGCATCCTTCGGACCCAGCTCGGCATTCATGCGCGTCAACCACTCATCGAGTTGGTTGGCGGGGCGGGCGTTGAGGGAGGGAAAGCTGGCGGCGATGCCGGCCTTGCAGGCGTTGGTCACCAGATCGGGGCCGGATACGAGGAACATGGGCGCAGCAATGGCGGGAACCGCCAGCCGGCCCTGGAACAGGGCGGGTACGGGCATGTGAAACTGTCTCCTAAGATTGTGGTTTTTTTACAGCCGTACCGCTTAATCGAAGTACGACCGGGCAGCCTCGTAGTGCTCCGCGTAATAGCG
>DATEZY010000199.1:0-19600 GCA_035255085.1 Azospira sp.
TTCCCCGGGCCCGGTGTCCCCGTGGATGGCCCGGGCCTCTGGCAAGGGGAGCGTCCTGAATCCTGAAGTCGCCTGGAAAGGAGATCCGTCATGGAAGTGGGAGATATCTGTCAGCGCACCGTCCTCTGTTGCGAAAAGGAAGCGACCGCCCAGGATGCCGCCAAGCTGATGCGTCACAACCACGTGGGCGACTTGGTGGTTACCGTGACCCAGGCGGATGGCGTCCGGATTCCCCTTGGCATGATTACGGACCGGGATCTGGTGCTGGAAGTGCTGGCCCAGGAGGTAGATCCGATGGGGGTGTGCGTCGGCGAATTGATCGGCCCGGTACTGGGAACCGCCACGGAGGATGAGGGCGTCTATGAGGTCCTCTCCCGGATGTGGGAATTTGGGGTGCGCCGCATGCCCGTGATTAACCGCCAGGGGGGCTTGGTGGGAATCATCACCGTGGATGACGTGATCGCCCATCTGTCGGAGCAGTTGACTGCGGTCAATCGCATTACCTCGGTGCAGCAACAGCAGGAGAGCGTGGCGCGCCGCTAGCCTTCCCTGGTCATGGGGCGCTTGGACCGCTTGAGCCTCTTGATCCGCTTACGCTGCCTCCCTTCTCCCGGAAACGGCTGGCCGAGGAGGGGGGGAGAAGAGGCAGGAGCGCCCGGCAAGCAGAAACTTAGGAGATCGTCATGAAATCCCTTCGTCTTCCCCATCAGGGGTTTTCCCCCATCGGCCGGGATCGGCTACTGCGGGAAAAGGTCCATGACAGCTACAAGCTGCGGGGCAAACTCAAGGAACCCACAGTTTGTTCCGAGTGCGGTGCCGTCTATCACCAGGGCAGTTGGCGCTGGCTGCCGCGCCCCGAGGCCGCGGTGGAAACCATCTGTCCGGCCTGCCACCGCCTGCGGGACCACTATCCCGCTGGTTATGTGACCCTGCATGGCGACCGCCTCAATGTCTTGCAGGACGAACTGCTGCACCTGATTCGCAACGAGGAGCAGCGGGAAAAGGCCGACCATGCCCTGCAGCGCATCATGGACATCGAAAAGGGCGAGGGGGAATGGCTGGTGACTACCACCGACATCCACCTTGCCCGGCGTATCGGCGAGGCCCTGCATCAGGCCTACCAGGGCGCCCTGGAGTACCACTACAACCCGGAGGAAAACCTGCTGCGGGTGCATTGGGCGGCCTGAGGCCATCCAACTGGGTCAGCGGAAATGCGTGCCTCGGGGAATTCGGGGCTGGGGACTGGGGATTGCGTCGGCACCGCTTAATGAGGGAGTTGCTCATGCCAGAACGGCCGGGGAGTGAAGAGGCGGGCCCCGTCAGGCTTGGGGCCGGGGACGCGCTGCTGGTGGTGGATGTCCAGAATGACTTTCTCCCCGGCGGCGCCCTTGGGGTGCCGGCAGGAGACCAGGTGGTGCCGGTGCTCAATCGCTATATCCGCCATTTTCTCAGCCGGGGCCTGGCGGTGGTTTTTACCCGGGACTGGCATCCGCCCAAGCACTGCTCCTTCCAGGCCCAGGGCGGGCCCTGGCCGCCCCATTGCGTTGCCGGCAGCGAGGGGGCGGGTTTTGCCCCGGGGCTGGAATTGCCGGCCGGTGCCCTGGTGGTGTCCAAGGCCACCGGGCCCAGGGAGGAGGCTTATTCGGGATTTCAGGGAACGGCGCTGGAAGCCCAGCTGCGCAGCCACGGCCATACTCGCCTGTTCGTCGGCGGGCTGGCCACCGATTACTGCGTGCTGGCCACTGTGCGCGATGCCCGGGCGGCAGGCTTCACTGTCTTTGTGCTGCGGGATGCCTGCCGTGCCGTCGATGTGCAGCCCGGCGACGGCCTGCGGGCCGAGAACGAGATGGCGGACCTGGGGGCCGTCCCCATCACTTTGGCGTCTTTGGGGGGAGAAAAACATGAACAACAATGATGCGCTGCTCACCGACCTTTATGAGCTCACCATGCTTCAGGCCTATTACGACGAAGGCATGGAGGAGCGGGCGGTGTTCGAACTGTATGTCCGGGTATTGCCGCCGCAACGCAATTTCCTCCTCCTGGCCGGCATCGAGCAGGTCCTGGAGTACCTGGAGAACCTGCGTTTCAGTGACGACGACCTGATTTGGTTGCGCCAGACCGGGCGTTTTCGCGAGTCCTTCATCCAGTGGCTGGGGGATTTCCACTTCACAGGCGATGTCTATGCCATGGCCGAGGGCTCGGTGTTCTTCGCCAACGAGCCGGTGCTGCGCATCGAAGCCCCCATCGCCCAGGCCCAGTTCGTCGAGAGCCGGCTCATCAACCTGATCAATTATTCCTGCCTGGTGGCCTCCAAGGCCGCCCGCTGCGTCCTGGCGGCGCCGGGCAAGCTGCTCGTGGATTTCGGCCTGCGCCGCGCCCATGGTGCCGAAGCCGGCCTGCTGGCGGCCCGGGCGGCCTACCTGGCCGGATTTGCCGGCAGCGCCACGGTCCTGGCCGGCCAGCGTTTCGGGGTGCCGGTCTTCGGCACCATGGCCCATTCCTACATCGAGGCCCACGACCGGGAGGTCCTGGCCTTCTCCCGCTTTGCCGCTTCCCAGCCGGGCAACGTCACCCTGCTCATCGACACCTATGACACCGAAGAGGGGGCGGCCAAGGTGGTGGCCCTGGGGCCGGCCCTCAAGCGCAGCGGGGTCAATCTGATCTCGGTGCGCCTTGACAGCGGCGACCTGGCGACCCACGCGCGGCAGGTGCGATCCATCCTGGATGGCGGCGGCCTGGAGAATGTGCGCATCTTCGCCAGCGGCAACCTGGACGAGGGCAAGATGGCGGCCTTGCTTGCGGCCGGGGCCCCCATCGACGGTTTCGGCGTGGGAACCCATCTCACCACGTCGGCCGATGCTCCCTATCTGGATTCAGCCTACAAGCTGCAGGCCTATGGCAGCACGCCCCGGCGCAAACGCTCAGAGGGAAAGGCTACCTGGCCCGGGGTCAAGCAGGTGTATCGGAGCCTGGGCCCGGATGGATGCATGGCAGGGGATACCGTGGCCCTGGTGGGGGAAACGGAAGGGATCAATGGGGTGCCGCTGCTGCGGCGAGTGATGGCGGATGGCCTGCGCCTGGGCCCTCCCGAATCCCTGGCCGAATTGCGCAGCCATGGCGCCGCCGAACTGGCCAGGCTGCCGCCGGCCCTGAAAAGCCTGGAGCCGGCCCGGGAAGCCTATCCCGTCACCATTTCCCCGCGCCTTGTGGCCATGGCCGAGCGCCTGGACCGGATGAGCCATTGAAGCCGGGGGGAGCTAATTGCCGTAAAGGGGGCTTTAAGAAATACCCCCAACGGCATGATGCGGTTGGGGGGGGGCTTGAAGGCCGATGCGGCAGAGCTCAGCCCCCCAGGTAGGCTTCTTCCACCTTGGGATTGGACAGCAGCTTGGCACCGGAGTCGGCCAGCACGATCTTGCCGGTCTCGATGACGTAGCCATGGCTGGCGATCTTCAGGGCCTGGCGCACGTTCTGCTCCACCAGCAGGATGGTGAGGCCGCGACGGTTGATCTCCACCAGGATGCGGAAGATTTCCTGAACCACGATGGGGGCCAGGCCCATGGAGGGCTCGTCCAGCAGCAGCAGCTTGGGCTTGGCCATGAGGGCCCGGCCGATGGCCAGCATCTGCTGTTCGCCGCCGGAGAGGTTGCCGGCGAACTGCTGGGAGCGTTCCTTGAGGCGGGGGAAGAGCTGGTACACCTCTGCCATGGAGGCGGGGATGCCCTCCTTGTCCTGCCGGGTGTAGGCGCCCAACTGCAGGTTTTCTTCCACCGTCAGGGTGGTGAGGATGGCCCGGCCTTCGGCCACCTGCACCAGGCCCCGCTCGACGATCTGGTGGGCGGGCAGGCGGGAGATGTCTTCGCCCTGGAATTCGATCTTGCCCCGGGTGGGCTTGATGAGGCCGGAGAGGGCCAGCAGGGTGGTGCTCTTGCCGGCGCCGTTGGCCCCCACCAGGGCGGTGATCTCGCCTTCGTTGAGGTGGAAGTCCAGGCCCTTGACGGCCTCGATGTGGCCGTAGGCCACGGCCAGGTCGTGTACGCGCAGAAGTACGGACATTATTCGTCCTCCTTGCCCAGGTAGGCCTCGATCACGTCCGGGTTGTTGCGCACTTCGTCCGGCGTGCCTTCGGCGATGATGCGGCCGAAGTTGAGCACGGCGATGCGGTCGCACAGGCCCATGACGAAGCGCATGTCGTGCTCGATCATGAAGACGCCGTAGCCCCGGTTGCGGATGTTGTTGATCTCTTCCATGAGGATGGTCTTTTCCGACGGGTTCATGCCGGCCACCGGCTCGTCCAGCAGCAGCAGCTTGGGTTCCGTCGCCAGGGCCCGGGCGAATTCCAGCTTGCGCTGGTCGCCGTAGGAAAGGTTGTCGGCCAGCATGTCGGCCTTGTGGTCCAGACCCACCCAGGAGAGCAGCTCCAGGGCCCGTTCCCGGGCCTTCTTCTCGGCAGCGCGGCAGGCCGGGCTGTTGAGGAAGATGCCGAAACCGCCGTAATTGAGATGGTCGTGCATGCCCACCATGACGTTTTCCAGCAGGTCCATTTCCTTGAAGATGCGGATGTTCTGGAAGGTGCGGGCGATGCCCTGGTGGGTGATGCGATGGGGCTGCAGGCCGATCAGGGACTGGCCCTGGAAGTCGATCTGGCCGGCGCTGGGGGTGAGCAGGCCGGTGATGAGGTTGAACACCGTGGTCTTGCCGGCGCCGTTGGGGCCGATGAGGCCGTAGATGCTGCCGGCGGGCACTTCGAAGCTGACGTCCTGCAGCACGTGCAGGCCGCCGAAATGCTTGCCGACGTTACGGATGGAAAGCAGATTGGGTTGCTGGGGGGCGTTCATGCCTGACCTCCCTTGAGACGCTTGAAGAAGGCACGGATGCGGCGGGATTCCCACAGGCCCTTGGGCAGGAACAGCACCACCAGCACCAGCACGGCGCCGTTCACCAGGGAACGGAAGTCCTGCAGGGAGCGCAGCAGTTCCGGCAGCAGGGTCAGGATGGAGGAGCCGAGCATGGGGCCGATGAGGCTGGAGGTGCCGCCCAGCACCGCCATGGTGAGGATGTCCACGGCGTTCTCGAAGCCATATTCCCGGGGGCTGATGAAGAAGGTGAAGTGGGCGTTGAGGGCTCCGGCCACACCGGCGATGAAGGCGCCGAGGGAGAAGGCCAGCAGCTTGTAGCGGTCCACATTGATGCCCATCAGGCGGGCGGCCACCTCGTCTTCCTTGATGGCCTCGAAGGCGCGGCCCACCTTGGAGCGGCGCAGCCGGGCCAGGCCATAGGCGGTGACGGCCAGGATCAGGGCGATGTGCCAGCCTTCGGTGGCCAGGGGAATGCCGTTGAGGCCTTCGGGGCCGCCGGTGATCTCCAGGTTGAGCATGGTGATGCGCACCACCTCGCCGAAGGCCAGGGTGGCCATGGCCAGGTAGACGCCGGACAGCCGCAGCACCGGGGCGCCGATGATCAGGGCCACCAGGGTCGGGGCAATGCCGCCGGCCAGCAGCACACTGCCGAAGGACCACTCCAGGTGCAGGGTGAGCAGGGCCGAGACGTAGGCGCCGACGCCCATGAAGGCGGCATTGGCCAGGGACAGGAGGCCGCAGGAAAGGGTCAGCCAGATGGAGAGGGCCAACAGGGCGTGGACGCCCACCGAGAACACCAGGGTGCTGTAGGTGGACCAGAAGTCATTGAACCATTCCATCATGCTTTCCTTTCCAGCTTGCGCCCGAACAGCCCGGAAGGCCGCACCAGCAGGATCAGGAAGAGCAGGCCGAAGGCCACCGCGTCGCCCATCTGGCTCGACAGGTAGGCCTTGCTGATGACCTCGGCGAAGCCCAGGAAGAGGCCGCCGATGAGGGCGCCGCGGATGTCGCCCATGCCGCCGAGGATGATCACGGCGATGCCTTTGTGCAGCATGGGCTGGCCCATGAAGGGGGTGATGGCGTTGAAGTTGAGGCCGATCAGCACCCCGGCGATGCCGCCCAGGGCGGCGGCGACGAAGGAGGTGATGTGGAACAGGCCTTCCACGTTGATGCCCAGCAGATAGGCGGCCTTGGGGGATTCGGCTATGGCCCGCAGGGCGCGGCCCAGCTGGGTGCGCTTCAAGATGGCGAACAGCACGGCCATGAGCAGGAAGGCGATGGCGACGATGGCGATTTCCAGGGCCCGCACATGGACGTCGCCGACCATGAATTCGCCGGCCGGCATGACGTCCTCGGGGAAGCGCAGCACCTCGGCGCCGAACAGGCCCTGGGCGGCGCTGGTGAGCATGATGCCGACACCGATGGTGGCGATCATGGGAATCAGGTGGGGGGCGTTGCGGGCGCGCAGGGGCTTCAGCACCAGCACATCCACCAGCAGGCCAAGGGTGCCGCTGACCACCATGGCGCCGATCATGGCCACCCAGAGGGGGGCGTTGAGGTGGCTGACCATGGCCAGGGCGGCGTAGCTGCCGACCATGAACACCGCTCCGTGGGAGAGGTTGATCACCGCCAGCACGCCGAACACCAGGGTGAACCCCAGGGCGAACAGCGCATAGACGCTGCCAAGCGTCAGGGCGTTGAGGAGTTGTTGTTCTAACATCGGAGGATTTCCGTCAAAGCGCAAAATGCAATGCGGGGCTGACTTTCATCGGCCCCGCATTGGAGGGTGCAACAAAATTACTTGGTTTCGTAGAGGGTGAACTTGCCGCCCTTGACCAGGTAAATGAAGGGTTTCTGGTCCGCATCCCAGCCGCCGGGCTTGCCGCTCTTGGTGACGGCGGGGCGGAACTTGAAGGGGCCGGTGGCGCCGTTGGTGGTGGCCTTGGGCAGGGCGTTCTTCAGGGCCTCCCGGTCGGCGTTGAGGTCGCCGGAAAGCTTCACATCCTTCAGGGCGGCGGCGGCGATGTACAGGGCGTCGTAGCCTTGGGCGGCGAACTGGTTGGGCTCGGCGTTGTACTTCTTCACATAGGCCGCGACGAAGGCCTTGTTGGCGGGGGCTGGGTTGGTGTTGGCCCAGGGGCTGCCGACGAAGGTGCCTTCCCCGGCCAGCTTGGAGATCTCGAACAGCTTCGGGGAGTTGAAGCCGTTGCCGCCGATGAAGGGCACCTTGAGCCCCAGGCCCCGGGCCTGCAGCATGATGTTGGCGGCTTCTTCGGCCAGGCAGGAACAGACCACCGCGTCCGGGTTGCCGGCCTTGATCTTGGTCAGCTGGGCCTTGAAGTCCACGTCGCCCTTGACGTAGGTCTCGGTGGTGGTGACGGGCAGCTTCTGTTCTTCCAGCACCTTCTTGAAGACGTCGTAGCCGCTCTTGGTGAAGGCGTCGTCGTTACCGTAGATCACGGCGACCTGCTTCAGCTTGTAGTGCTTGGTGGCGGTGGCCACGGTCACCGGCAGCACGTCCGATTCCATGACCGAGTTGCGGAAGACGTAGGGGCCGATGTCGGTAATGCCGTTGGCCGTATTGGAGGTGCCGAAGACCACGGTCCTGGCGCTGTTGGCCACGGGGCCGGCGGCGAACATGGAATTGGACAGGGTGGGGCCGAAGATCATCAGCACCTTGTCCTGGAAAATCAGCTTTTTGAAGACGTTGATGCCTTCTTCCTTCTTGCCCTGTTCGTCTTCGATGACCAGGTGAATCCTGTTGCCGTTGATGCCGCCCTTGGCGTTGATTTCGTCCGCGGCCAGCTGGAAGCCGTTGCGGATGGATACGCCGTATTGGGCCGCGCCGCCGGTCAGGGCCTCGGCTACACCGATCTTGATGTCGGCGGCGTGGGCCAGGCCGGAGAAGGTGAATGCGAAGGCGCCCACCAGGGCAAGGGACTTGGACAGGGCATGGGGCATGAAGCGCATGGTTTCTCCGGTGAAAGGGTGGGGCTTGGCGTTGCGGCCGGTGGAGCGGTCACCTTACTTGGGTGACCCGCATGGGGCCGGATTGAGGCCGTTTTTGGGTCAAAAAAAGGTCAGAGCCGCCGGGCACGAGCTGTGCCCGGCAGGGTTGGCCGGCCTATTTCATTAAGGCTTGGCGGCCGCCGGCAGGGGGCTGAACTCCACCGGCACCCAGGCGTAGCGGCCCTGGCCCTCGGCCCGCACGTGGCCCATGCCGGGGAAGGGCAGATGCATGCCGGCCACCAGGACCTTGCTGTCCGCCGCTTCCTTCATGATGGCGCGTCGGGTGGCGATAGCCTGCTTCTGGTCCACGTCGAACTCGATGGAGACTCCGGGCCGGGTGAACTGCACGGCATGGGAGTGCACCAGGTCGCCCCAGATCAGCAGCTTCTGCCCGGCGGATTCCACCGCATAGGCGGTGTGACCCGGGGTATGGCCGTTGGCCTTGACTGCCTTGATGCCTGGCACCAACTCGCTACCGTCGCTAAAGGTCTGCCACTGGTGGTGGGCGACGTAGGGGGCGGCGCTGTCCCGGGCCATCTTGAAGAAGGGCTTGGCACCTTCCGGGGCCTGCTCGGCGACCTTCTCCGACAGCCAGTAGTCGTTGTCCGCCTGGGCGACCAGGATCTTGGCCTTGGGGAACAGGGGCTGGCCGGCAGCGTCGTTGAGGCCGCCCATGTGGTCGGCGTGGAGGTGGGTGAGAATCACGGTGTCCACCTGTTCCGGGGTGTAGCCGGCGGCCTTCAGGTTCTGCACCACGTAGCCCAGGGTCGGGCCGAAGAGCTTGGCTGCGCCCGTATCCACCAGCACCAGATGCTCGCCGGTGTTGATCAAGTAGGCATTGACCGCAGTCTGCATTTTCGGGCTGCCGACGAACATGCGGGACAGCAGCTTTTGCAGGTCGGCCTCGCTGGCGTGCTTGAGCAGCTTGATATCCAGCTGGATGGCGCCGTCAAACAGCGCCGTAACCTCGAACTGGCCGAGTTGGGTACGGTAATAGCCGGGCACCTGGGTCGGCACCAGAGGCGCCTCGGCGCGGGCCAGGGGCGAGAGGGAGAGCAGGGCGGCGGCGGAGAGGGCGATGAGGGAACGGGGCAGCTTCAACATGACGGCTCCTGTCGGGAAAAATGGGCTAGCCATGGAATGGCAATGGGTTAGTGCGAGGCTAGAGAGGGGCTAGTGTAGCGGATGGCATGGCTGCTGTTGATAGTTGAGACGCTACAGGATGCGGTCATTTTTCACTCCCTTATCCGGGAAAATGCAGCATTCGCTAGGATTTACCAGGCTTGAAGCGTTACCATATATATAAGAGAAACGTATGGGTGATGACGTTTTTTAGAACAATTAACGATAGAGGTGCGGTATGAGCGGTTTGCCTAAATGTCCGAAATGCAGCTCGGAATTCACTTATGAAGATGGCGCGATGTACGTGTGCCCGGAATGCGCCCACGAATGGAGCAAAGAAGCGAGTAGCGAAAGCACGGAGCAGAAGCGTGTCGTGCGCGATGCCAATGGCAATACCTTGCAGGATGGCGACAGCGTTACCGTGATCAAGGATCTGAAGGTGAAAGGTTCTTCCTCGGTGGTCAAAGTGGGCACCAAGGTCAAGAATATCCGCCTGATCGAGGGCGACCACGACATCGACTGTAAAATCGAAGGTTTCGGCGCCATGCAGCTGAAATCCGAATTCGTGAAAAAGGCCTAAAAGGCCTGAGCGCAGCGGGGGCGGGCCGGGGCGTATTGATCCTTGCCCCGGGGCCTGGGCGGCCTGCGGCAAACACTAGGAAGGAGTAATGATGAAACATGCTCATGTTTTGTTGCTGTTGATTCCTCTGGTACTTGCCGCTTGCGGCGGCCCCCGCAGCTATTCCCGGAACGAGGACTTCCAGGGGGATCCGCGCCACCGGCGGGATTTCTCCCAGGCAGCCGAGCCCCTGTGCGATGCCGTACGGCGGGTACTGCTCGGCGAGGGCTACCTGGTGGAGAGCGAAGCTTCGGCCTTGGCCCTGGCCGGGGCCAAGGAATTCCGGGAGGAAGAGAACCGCCACGGGCTGTTGCGCCTGCATGTCAATTGCGCTGAACGCTCCAGCGGTGCCACCCTGTTCGTCACGGCCACGGAAGAGTTGTTCGAGGTCAAGACCAACCGCCAGAGCACCGCGGTGGGCTTGCCCTTGCTGTCGCCGATATCCGTCCATAGCAGGAGCGAATCGGAAGGGCCGGTGAAAATCGGTGGCGAAACGGTGGGCGACCGGAATTTCTACGAGCGCTTCTATCGGGCTGTGCAGCGGGAGTTGTCGCGCTAACGTTCCCCTTGCAGCTGCCCCATTGCTGGCGCGGGAAGGAATCGCCTTCTGTCGGCATGAAGGGACGGTGCGGCAAGCACCGGTGATTGCCCGGGAAAGGCCGTCCCCGCTTGCGGCCATGCTCCTAGGAGTCGCTAGAGAATCAGGGCTAGAATGAGTCCATGACTCCGGGTGATGCCATGGGCAAGGGAAGCGAAAAGATCGCGGTGCGGTTGGTAGCGGTGCTGACGGCGCTGTTTCTGCTGTGTCAGTGGTCTTTCGTCGTCTACTGGGGCCAGCGCGCCCGGGAAGAAGAAATGGCCCTCAACCGGGTCGCCCTGACCCGTCTGGCGGGTGCGGTGGAAGAACAGACCCGGCGCATGTTCAAGATGGTGGAGGTGTTTCTCGGTACTGCCGATCTCTGGATCGCCGCCCATCCCCATGCCGACCCCCGGGTCGATCCCCAATTCGCCGCCCTGGTGGAAAATTTCCGGCAAGCCACCGGCGGCATTGATATCCGCATGGTGTCGAGCGACGGCCAGCTGTATTACGTCGGGCAGCCCCAGGCCGCCTCCCTGGCTAACGTCTCCGACCGGGATTATTTCCGGGCGCACCAGGCGAATCAGGAGAGTGCGACTAAAGCGACTCAGGCAACCCGGGGCTTTTTCATCGCCGCGCCAGTGATAAGCCGGGTCACCGGCAAATGGGGCATCCCGGTTTCCATTTCCCTGCAACATCCGGTGGCGGGAATTTCCGTACTCTTTGCCGCCCTGGAAATCGACCCCTTCATCACCTTGTTCGAGAGCGAGCGGATCCATCCCAATGGCGCCATCGCCCTAGTGCGACGGGATGGGGTGATCCTGGCCCGGGCTCCCTACCGGGAAGAGGTGATAGGCCGTTCCGCTGCCCAGACCGATGTTTTCGCCCAGTTCCTGCCCCAGGCTTCCCGGGGCGTGGTCCTGTCCAGCTCCTCGGCTACCGACGGAGTGCCCAAGCTCACCGCCTATGCCGCCCTGGAGGATTTTCCCCTGGTGGTCGTGGTGGGGGCGGCGGCGGATGACGTCCTGGCCCGGTGGCGCCGGGACGTGTGGGTCATTGGCCTGGCCAGCCTGGCCCTGACCTTGCTGGCCCTGGCGGCGGCCTGGCGGCTGATTTGCCTGCTGCAGGAGCAGGCGCGGACCCGGGCGGTGTTGTATCAACTGGCGAGTACCGATGACCTGACCGGCTGCCTCAACCGGCGTCATTTCCTTGAGATTCTGGGACGGGACTTCGCCCGCACCCAGCGCCACGGCCAGCCCCTGAGCGTCATGGTGCTGGATCTGGATTTCTTCAAGCGCATCAACGACGGCTACGGCCACGCCGTCGGCGACCAAGCCCTCAACGCCTTCGTCGTTGCAGCCCGGGATTGCCTGCGTCAGACGGATGTCCTGGCCCGCCTTGGCGGCGAGGAATTCGGCATTCTCCTGCCTGATACCGGCGCCGAGCAGAGCCTGCCCCTGGCCGAGCGCCTGCGCCAGGCGGTGGCCGCAATCCGCATTCCGACGCCCCTGGGGGAGGTGCATTTCACCGTCAGTATCGGTGTCGCCGAATACACGCCGGCAGCAACCGAGCCCGATACCCTGCTGCTATGGGCCGACCGGGCCCTCTATGGGGCCAAGGCGGCGGGCCGCAACCGGGTGGTAATCCAGGGGCCGCCCCCCGGGACGGCGTCTAAAACTGGGGTGCAGGAGCCGGCTTAAGCGGGGCAGAAGCGGGGGGCGAAGCGGGGGGCGAAGCGGGTATAAGTGGGGGGTATAAGCAGGTATAATTCGACCTTTCGCCTCACGCTTCCCTATCCTCCATGGCCGACATCATCTTTATGCGGGGTGCTCCCGCTTTTTCCGCTTTCCGTCTGCAACGTCTGCAGGATCGCCTGCAAGCCGCCGTGCCCAATGTGGCCGGGGTGGAAGCGGAGTACTGGCACTTCGTCCTGCTCGACCAGCCCCTGGCCGACGATGCCCGGGAGCAGCTGGGTCGCCTGCTGGAAGAGCGGCGTGACGACAACCGGGAAGTGGGCCAGCTGTTTCTGGTGACCCCCCGTATCGGCACCATCTCCCCCTGGTCCTCCAAGGCCACGGAAATCGCTGCCAACGCCGGCCTCAGCGCCGTGGAGCGCATCGAGCGCGGCATCGCCTACCGGGTGGCCGCTTCCGGCAACGCCGGTTTCAGTCCCGAGCAGGAAGCCGCCATTGCCGCCCTGCTGCACGATCGCATGACCGAATCGGTGCTGGACGACTTCGACGATACCGCCAGCCTGTTCCGCCACTTCGAGCCCCAGCCCCTGTCCACCGTCGATGTCCTGGCCGGCGGTCGGAGCGCCCTGGTGGCCGCCAACTCGGACCTGGGCCTGGCCCTTTCCGACGACGAAGTGGATTACCTGCTGGACATCTTCACCAAGGCCGGGCGCAATCCCACCGACGTGGAACTGATGATGTTCGCCCAGGCCAACTCCGAGCACTGCCGGCACAAGATTTTCAATGCCTCCTGGGTGGTGGATGGAGAGTCCCGTCCGGAAACCCTGTTCGGCATGATCCGGGAAACCCACAAGGCTCATCCCCAGGGCACCGTGATGGCCTACGCCGACAACGCCTCCATCATCGAAGGCGCCACCGTGCCCCGCTTCTATCCGGATGCCGACGGTCGCTATACCCGCAAGGAAGAGCTGACCCACATCCTGACCAAGGTCGAGACCCACAACCACCCCACCGCCATTTCCCCCTTCCCCGGTGCCTCCACCGGCTCCGGCGGCGAAATCCGCGACGAGGGCGCCACCGGCCGCGGTTCCAAGCCCAAGGCCGGCCTGTGCGGCTTCTCCGTTTCCAACCTGTTCGTTCCCGGCGCCGAGCGTCCCTGGGAAAAGACCGTGGGCAAGCCCTCGCGCATCGCCTCGGCCCTCTCCATCATGCTCGAAGGCCCCATCGGTGCGGCTGCCTTCAACAACGAATTCGGCCGGCCCAATCTGACCGGTTACTTCCGCACCTACGAACAGGACGTGGGCCCGGAAGTGCGGGGCTACCACAAGCCCATCATGATCGCCGGCGGCCTGGGCAACATCCAGGCCGAGCAGTCCTTCAAAGCCGAGGTCTTCCCCGTCGGCACCCTGCTGGTGCAACTGGGAGGCCCCGGCATGCTGATCGGCCTGGGCGGCGGTGCCGCTTCCTCCATGGCCACCGGCAGCAATGCCGAAGACCTGGACTTTGCCTCCGTGCAGCGCGGCAACCCGGAAATCCAGCGCCGTGCCCAGGAAGTCATCGACCGTTGCTGGCAGATGGGCGCGCCCAAGGCCGACATCGCCGCCCCGGGCGACGGCAACCCCATCCTCTCCATCCATGACGTGGGGGCTGGCGGCCTGTCCAACGCCTTCCCCGAACTGGCCCATTCCGGCCAGTGTGGCGCCCACTTCGACCTGCGCGCCGTGCCCATCGAGGAACCGGGCATGAGCCCGGCGGAAATCTGGAGCAATGAATCCCAGGAGCGTTATGTCCTGGCCATTCCGCCCTCCCGCCTCAACGAATTCAAGGCCCTGTGCGAACGGGAGCGCTGCCCCTACGCCGTGGTCGGCCAGACCACCGGCGATGGCCGCCTCAAGGTGGTGGATGCCAAGCTCGGTGCCGACCCGGTGGACATGGACATGGAAGCCCTGCTCGGCAAGCCGCCGCGCATGACCCGCACGGCTACCCACCAGGCCGCCACCCCGGTGCCCCTCCAGGCCGATGGCGTGGATCTCAAGGATGCCGCCTACCGGGTGCTGCAGCTGCCTGCCGTAGCCGACAAGACCTTCCTCATCTCCATCGGCGATCGTTCCGTCGGCGGCATGACCGCCCGGGACCAGATGGTCGGTCCGTGGCAGGTGCCGGTGGCCGACGTGGCCGTGACCCTCATGGGCTACGAAGGCTATCGCGGCGAGGCTTTCGCCATGGGCGAGCGCACCCCCGTGGCGGTGCTCGACGCCGCCGCCTCCGGCCGCATGGCCGTGGGCGAGGCCATCACCAACCTGGCCGCGGCTCCCGTGGCCAAGATCGACGACATCAAGCTCTCCGCCAACTGGATGGCCGCTGCCGGCTACCCGGGCGAGGATGCCCGCCTGTTCGACACGGTGCGTGCCACCTCTGACCTGTGTCAGGCCATTGGCGTCTCCATTCCCGTGGGCAAGGATTCCCTGTCCATGCGTACCGCCTGGGAAGAACAGGGTGAGAAGAAGCAGGTGGTGTCGCCCCTGTCCCTGATCGTCACCGCCTTCGCCGCCAGCCCCGACGTGCGCCGTACCCTGACCCCGGTGCTGCAGCTGGACCAGGGCGAAACCGAACTGCTGCTGCTCGACCTTTCCGCCGGCAAGAACCGCCTGGGTGGCTCCGCCCTGGCCCAGGTCTATAACGCCACTGGCGACGCAGCCCCGGACCTGGATGATCCGCAGCGCCTGGCCGCCTTCTTCAACCTGGTGCAGCAGCTCAACAGCGACGGCCTGCTGCTGGCCTACCACGACCGTTCCGACGGCGGCCTGTTTGCCGCTGCCTGCGAGATGGCTTTCGCCTCCCGCTGCGGTATCACCATCAACGCCGACATCCTGGCCTACGACCCCCTGCAGAACGACGTGGACGGCGCCGAAAAGCGCCCGGACCTGCTCGAAGGCCGTTCCATGGAGCTGCTGGTCAAGGCCCTGTTCAACGAGGAACTGGGGGCCCTGGTGCAGATCCGCCGCGCCGACCGGGAAAAAGTCACCGCCGCCCTGCGCGCCGCCGGCCTGGGCCAGTGCTACGCCCTTGTGGGCTACCCCAACGACCGGGACCAGGTGCGGGTGTTCCGCAACGCCAAGGCCCTGTTCTCCGAGAGCCGGGTCGAGCTGCAGCGGGCCTGGTCCGAAACCTCCTTCAAGCTCCAGTCCCTGCGCGACAATCCGGACTGCGCCCAGCAGGAATTCGACCGCATTCTGGACAAGGAAGACCCGGGCCTCTCCGCCCACCTCACCTTCGATATCGCCCAGGACGTGGCCGCCCCCTTCATTGCCAGTGGCGCCCGTCCCCAGGTGGCCATCCTGCGCGAGCAGGGGGTCAACAGCCAGCAGGAAATGGCGGCAGCCTTCGATCGCGCCGGCTTCGAGGCCATCGACGTGCACATGAGCGACATCCTGAGCAGCCGGCGCAGCCTGGCCGGCTTCAAGGGCGCCGTGGCCTGCGGCGGCTTCTCCTACGGCGACGTGCTCGGTGCTGGCCAGGGCTGGGCCAAGACCATCCTCTTCAATCCCCTGGCCAGGGACGAGTTCTCCGCCTTCTTCCACCGCCCGGATACCTTTGCCCTGGGCGTGTGCAACGGCTGCCAGATGATGAGTGCCCTGAAGGAACTGATCCCTGGTGCCGAGAACTGGCCCGCCCTGCAGCGCAACACCGTGGAGCAATTCGAGGCCCGCTTCGTCATGGCCGAAGTGACCGAATCGCCTTCCCTGTTCCTGGCCGGCATGGCCGGTTCCCGCATGCCCATCGTCGTCTCCCATGGCGAGGGCCGGGCCGAGTTCGCGACCCCGGAACAGCAGGCCAAGGCCCTGGTTTCCCTGCGTTATGTGGATAACAAGGGCCAGCCCACCGAAGCCTATCCTTACAACCCAAACGGCTCTCCCGCCGGCGTCACCGGTTTCACCACCGCCGATGGCCGCTTCACCATCATGATGCCGCACCCCGAACGGGTCTTCCGTTCCGTGCAGATGTCATGGCATCCTAGCGCCTGGGGCGAAGACAGCCCCTGGATGCGGATGTTCCGCAACGCCCGGGTGTGGGTGGGCTGACCCACGCAAAAATTGAAGGCGCCGGCAAACAAGCGGGGCGGTTGGTGATAGACCCCACTGCCGGCGTAACAAGCAAGGGAGGTGCTTATGGCATTCATGCCGTGGTCGGACGAACTGGTGTTGGGCCTGACCGAAATCGACCAGCAACACCGCTGGCTGGTGGATCAGACCAATGCCCTGCATGACGAGCTGTCAGGGAGCGATCCCCGACGCCAGGTCATCGGCGACATTCTCGAAGGCCTGGTGGATTACACCCATAACCACTTCATCGTCGAAGAGGTCATGTTCCAGCAGCACGGCTACCCGGAAACCCCGGCCCACAAGGCCGAGCACGATGCCTTTACCGGCACGGCGATGGACCTGCTGATGCGCTTCGAGGATGGGGAGGAAGTAAGCCTGGAAGCCATGGATTTCCTCAAGGAATGGTTGATCCACCATATCCTCAAGGTGGACAAGGCCTACACCCCCTTCTTCAAGGCCAAGGGCCTGTCCTGATCGGTGCCGGAGTCCCTGGCAAGGTTTCTTCGCTGTCCCTATGACGTCACATCCGGCCGCTTCCAGCGGCCGGAATTCTTTCCACCGCCGACATTCCAGGCGCTGTAATCGAAGGCCAAGAAGCTCGGCAGCATCGACTGTTGCGGGCTGAGGCGGGACTTCTTATCGTCACCCCCAATCATCCAGCCGCCTTAAGGATGTCTTAATCCGCGCTGCCGATACTGGCCCCGTACTCAACACGGGAGCCTCCCATGAACAGCGCCAGAACCCTTCGTTTCACCGCTTCCTTGCTCATTGCCGGTTTGGCCGGCACCGCTCTGGCCGGGACCCCGGCGGAATTGCAGGCCAGTCTCCTGGCCGAAGCCCAGCAGACCAATCCCGGCCTGAAGGCCTTCTCCGCCGAGCGGGGCCGTGCCTTCTTCAACGCCCGCCACGGCGGCGACTGGAGCTGCTCGTCCTGCCATACGGACAACCCGGCCCAGAGCGGCGCCCACGTCGTTACCAGGAAGAGCATCGCGCCCATGGCCCCGGCCGCCAATCCCCAGCGCTTCACCGACGCCGCCAAGGTCGAGAAATGGTTCCGCCGCAACTGCAAGGACGTGCTCTCCCGGGCCTGCAGCGCCGAGGAAAAGGGTGATGTGCTCGCCTATCTACTCGCTTCCCGTCCCTGACCGGAGGAACCTGCCATGCTGACCAAATCCCTGCTTTCCTTTGCTGCCCTGGTGCTGGCTGCTAGCGCCTCTGCCGGCGAGCATCGTTATCCCCTGTCCCCCGCCTATGTGGCCGAATGCGGCAGCTGCCACGTGGCCTATCCCCCCGCCCTGATGACCGCACCGGCCTGGGCGGTGACCCTGCGCGGCCTGGAGCGGCACTTCGGCACCGATGCCAGCCTGGAGCCGAAAGCCCTGCGGGAAATCGCCGCCCTGCTCGAAGCCCAGGCCAGCACCCGCAGCAAGCATCAGCCGGCCGGCCAGGTGCCGCGCCTCACCGAGACTCCCTGGTTCCAGAAAGAGCATCGTCCCGGAGAGCTGCGCGAGCATGAGGTCTCCCCGTCTGCCGGAACCAAGGGGGCTTCCCTGTCTCAATGCAACACCTGCCACCGCCGCGCCGAACAGGGCGATTTCAGCGAAGGCTCGTTGCAGTTGGGCCCTTCCCGTCGTTAAGGAGAAAGTCATGAATTACGTCCAACTCAGACAGGCCGGCGAACCGGCCGAACCGGTCACCGTCGCAGAACCGGGTAGTGCGACCCGGGGCAGAGTGCTAGTGTGGGACCTGCCGGTGCGCCTCTTCCACTGGAGCCTGGCCCTGGCCTTCAGCATCGCTTTTCTCAGCAGCGAGTCGGAGCGCTGGCAGCTGGTTCACATCGCCAGCGGCTACGTGGCGGCGGCCCTGATCGCCTTCCGTCTGGTGTGGGGGCTGCTGGGCAGCCGCTATGCCCGCTTCAGCGAGTTTGTGCGCGGCCCGGCGGCGATCCGGGAATACCTTTCCGGCATGCTGCGCTTGCGCCCGCCGCACTACACCGGCCACAATCCAGCCGGGGCCCTGGCCGTGCTGGCCCTGCTCTGCCTGGGCCTAATCACCACCGTCACTGGCTGGATGACCTTCAACGAGGTGGGTGGCGATTGGCTGGAGGAAGTGCACGAAGGCGCCGCCGGCGCCATGCTGGCCCTGGTCGGCATCCATATCGGCGCCGTGGTGCTGAGCAGCCTGGTGCACCGGGAGAATCTGGTGGCCGCCATGTGGCATGGCTGTAAGGCCGGCCGGCCCGAAGCCGGCATCCGGCGGGCCCATGCCGGTGTGGCTCTGGGCGTGCTGGCCCTGATCGCTGGCGCCATTTATCTGGCCGTGGTTTAACAACGGTAAGACAGGGGTAAGACCGACTATGCGTATCCTGATCGTCGAGGACGACCGCCCGCTCGGCGAGGGCATCCAGATGGGCCTGGGCCAGGCTGGTTGGCAGGCGGACTGGGTGTGCGACGGCCAGGCTGCCCGCCATGCCCTGGCCAGCGAGCCCTATGCCGCCCTGGTGCTGGACCTGGGCCTGCCCAAGATCTCCGGCCTGGAGGTGTTGCGCGAACTGCGGGCCCGGGGCGCAGCCCTGCCGGTGCTCATCCTCACCGCCCGGGATGCGCCGGAGGACGTGGTGGCCGGCCTCGACGCCGGTGCCGACGACTACATGGTCAAGCCCTTCCACCTCAACGAACTGGCGGCCCGCCTGCGGGCCCTGCTGCGCCGGAGCAGCGGTAGGGCGGCGCCGGAAATCGTCCACGGTGAGCTGCGCCTGAATCCGGCGGCGCGGCAGGTGACCCTGGCCGGCCGCCCGGTTGATCTCTCGACACGGGAATTCGACCTGCTGCACGAGCTGTTGGGTCACGCCGGCCGGGTGCTGACCAAGGCCCAGATCGAGGAACAGCTCTATGCCTGGGGCAGCGAGGTGGAATCCAACGCCATCGAGGTGCATATCCATCACCTGCGGCGCAAGCTCTGGCCGGAACTGATCCGCACCGTGCGCGGCGTCGGCTACCTGATCCCGGAAGCTCCCTCCGCTAAAGGGGCTGTCCACCCATGAAGCCTTACTCGCTCCGCCTGCGCCTCGTCATTGGCGTGCTGCTGGCCGTGGCCATCGCCTGGACCGCCGTCGGCCTGGTGGCCTACCGGGAAGCCCGGCACGAGGCCGAGGAACTGCTCGATGCCCATCTCGCCCAGTCGGCGACGCTGCTCTTCGCCTTTCTCGGCGACGAAGCGATGGAGGTGAACGAGCACCTGGCCCAGCATCGCTACGACAAGAAGGTGGCCTTCCAGGTGTGGCAGGGCGAGCAATTGCTGACCCATTCCAGCAACGCGCCCCACACCCGGCTGTCGGCCCGGGAAGAGGGCTTTTCCGATGTGGCGATCGACGGCAAGGAATGGCGGGTGTTCAGCGCCCGGGATCCCCAGGGGCACTACCTGGTTCAGGTGGCCGATGCCGCCAAGAGCCGGGCGGAGGTGAGTAGGGAAGTGGCCAGCCACCTGCTTTATACCCTGGGTGTCGGCCTGCCGCTCTTGGGCATCGCCCTGGGCGGCTTCATCCTGGTGGCCTTCCGCCCCCTGGCCCGGCTGGCCGACTCCATCGCCGCCCAGGCGCCCCAGCGCCTCCAGCCCAT
>DATEZY010000200.1:0-20481 GCA_035255085.1 Azospira sp.
GCCGCCCTGGCCCGCATGCGCCAGGCCCTGGCCGACTACCGGGTAGTGGGGGTAACCACCAATATCGACTTCCTTTCCCGCCTGGTGGCCTGCCCGGCCTTCGCCGGCGCCGACCTGGATACGGACCTGATCGAGCGCCAGCAGGAATTCCTCTTTGCCGCTGCCGCCGAGCCGCCCCGGGATGTCTTCCTCGCCGCCGCCGTCGCCGGCCTGCTGCGGGAGCAGGAGGACGCCGCCGCCCAGGGCCAGCGCAGCGGTGATCCCTGGTCCCCCTGGCATGCCCGGGACGGCTGGCGCATGAACCTGCCGGGCCGGCGCACCCTCACCTACCGGGTCGGCGACGCCCTGGTGGATGTGGGGGTCGCCTACCGGCCCGAAGTTGGACAAATGAGCGGGCAGACGAGCTGGCAGCTCACCTGGCGTAACGAGTCGGTGCTGGCCCGGGGCCGCAGCCTATCCCACGGCCGCCTGGCGGTGGAACTGGACGACCGGCGCCTGGTGACCAGCGTCATCGCCGTGGGCGAGAAGCGCCACGTCTTCCTCCACGGCGCCACCTACGTCATCGAACGCCACGACCCCCTGCACCTGGTGGAAGCCGGCGGCGCCCAGGGCGGCGGCCTCACCGCCCCCATGCCGGGCAAGGTCATCGCCCTGCTGGTACAACCCGGCCAGGCGGTGGACAAGGGCGCCCCCCTGCTCATCCTTGAAGCAATGAAAATGGAACACACCATCACCGCCCCCAAGAACGGCATCCTCCAGGCCTTCCGCTACGGCGTCGGCGAGCAGGTCGCCGACGGGGCCGAGCTGGTGGATTTCGCGGCGGCGTGAGCCGCGCCAACGCACAGGAATGACCATGACCCTGCCCCAGCAAGTCAAAATCGTCGAAGTCGGCCCCCGGGACGGCCTGCAGAATGAAAAGCAGGTGGTATCCACCGCCGTGAAGATCGAGCTAATCGAACGCCTGGCCGCTGCCGGGCTGCCGGCGGTGGAGGCCACCGCCTTCGTCTCGCCCAAGTGGGTGCCCCAGATGGGCGACCACAGCGAGGTGCTGCGCGGCATCCGCAAGCAGCCTGGCGTCGCCTACCCGGTGCTGACTCCCAACCTGAAGGGCTTCGAGGCAGCGGTAGAAGCCGGGGCCAGGGAGGTGGCCATCTTCGCCGCCGCCTCCGAGACCTTTTCCCGAACCAACATCAATTGCTCCATCGCCGAGAGCCTGCAACGCTTCGAGCCGATCATGGCCGCCGCGACGGAGCAGGACATCAAGGTGCGGGGCTACGTCTCCTGCGTCGTCGGCTGCCCCTACGAGGGCGAGGTGGCGCCGGAGAAGGCGGCCGAAGTGGCGCAGCAGCTCTACGCCATGGGCTGCTACGAGGTATCCCTGGGCGACACCATCGGCGTCGGCACTCCGGCCTCGGTCACCCGCCTGCTGGAGGCCTGCGCCCGCCACGTGCCCATGGACAAACTCGCCGGCCACTACCACGACACCTACGGCATGGCCATCGCCAACGTCTACGCCTCCCTGGAGATGGGGCTGGCGGTGTTCGATGCCTCCATCGCTGGTCTCGGCGGTTGCCCCTATGCCAAGGGCGCTTCGGGGAACGTGGCGACGGAAGACGTGGTCTACCTGCTGCAGGGACTGGGCATCCGCAGCGGGGTGGATATGGCAAGGTTGCTCGATGCCGGCGCCTTCATCTCCGCCCAGCTAGGACGGGAATGCGTGTCCAAGGCTGCCCGGGCCCTGCTTGCCAAGCATTCCTACTGAACCTGAACCGATGCCCGGGCGAGGCCACTCCTCGCCCTTTTCATGCCTGAGAACCCCATGCCTGTCCCCTCCCCCTGCATCAACATCTGCCAGATGGATGCGGCCTCCGGCCTGTGCCGGGGATGCTTTCGCACCCTGGACGAAATCGCCACCTGGGCCGGCGCCAGCGATGACCAGCGCCTGACGGTATTGGCTGCCGTGGCAGGGCGCCGGGCCGAACACCTTCCCCGGGGCGCTACCCCCGGGGCCTTGAAGAAATGACCTTGCCATGAGCGACAACAACAATCCCTGCATCGGCATCTGCACCATGGAAGACGGCTACTGCCTGGGCTGCGGCCGCAGCGAGGCCGAAATTTTCGGCGAGCCGGAAGCCGTGCCGACACCCGAGCCCCTGCCGCCGGCGGAGCAGCCCGCCCCCCTGCCCGCCAATGTGCAGGCTGAAATCAGCGGAGGCAGCGACTGATGGCCCCGCCGAAACACGCCGCGCCGCCGGTGCGCCTGCCCGATTCCCTGCTGGTGCTGGAGCGGGGCTGGCTTTCCTCCAACAACATCCTGTGCATCGAGGACGAGGAGGCGGCCCTGGTGGACAGCGGCTACGTCTCCCACGCCGCCCAGACCCTGGCCCTGGTGGAGCGGGCCCTGGACGGCCGGCGCCTGACCCGGCTGCTCAACACCCACTCCCACTCCGACCACATCGGCGGCAATGCCGCCCTGAAGCACGCCACCGGCTGCCAGGTGATCGTCCCCGCCGGCATCGCCGCCGTCATCGCCGAATGGGACGAGGAAGCCCTGCTGCTCTCGCCTCTGGGCCAGCAAGGCGCCCGCTTCCAGCACGACGCCACCGTCGCCGCCGGCGATAGCCTGACCCTGGGCGGCCTGGACTGGCAGGCACTGGCGGTGCCCGGCCACGACATGGACGCCCTGGCCTACTTCAACCCGGAAGAGGGCATCCTCATTTCCGGCGACGCCCTGTGGCAGGACGGCTTCGGCGTCATCTTTGCCGAGCTGCTGGGGGGCGACGGCCTGCAGATCACCCGCAACACCCTGGACATGCTGGCGCGCCTGCCGCTAAAAACCGTCATCCCCGGCCACGGCGCCCCCTTTGGCGATGTGGCCGAAAGCCTGGAACGGGCCTACTCCCGCCTCTCCGGCTTCGAGCAATCCCTGGAGCGACTGGCCCGCCACGCCCTCAAGGTGATGCTGGTCTTCTACCTGCTGGAAAAGCGCCGGGTGAAGCAGGCCGAGCTACCCGGCCTGATCGCCTCCCTCTCCTTCGCCCGCTCGGTCGCCGCCCGCCACCTGGGTCTGGACGAGGAGGAGACCGCCGCCTGGCTGGCCGCCGATCTGGTGAAATCCGGCGTGCTCAAGCAGGAGGACGGCTGGCTGGTGGCGGCCTAAATTTCCTGCGGCGGCAGGGGAGGGCATGGCCCTCCTTCCCGCCGCCGGCCACCCTTCCCCGGCACGGCAGGCTGGCAGCCAATATCCACGGGCTTCTCCACCCGGCACCTGGCCGAGACGGCCGTGCCTATTGCCTCTCCGGCCGTCCCCTGCACACACCATTCTCCCGCCTACTCCCCGTATAATCCGCCCCGGCGGTTTTTGATACCGCCACCCATGTCGCGGCCCCTGCTAGGTGCCGTATTTAAGCCCCGCTGGCTTCCGCACCGGGGCGGCTGATGTAATCGGGAGTTTCATCGATGCGTAACAACCTGCTGCGCCGCCGCGCTATCGGCGGCCTTTTGGCGTTCACCCTGGCCCTGGGTACGCTGTTCTCCGCCACCGCCCGCGCCGAAAACGTTTTGCGCGTTTCCGCCATCCCGGACGAGGCCCCCACCGAGCTGCAACGCAAGTTCGCCCCCCTGGGCCAGTACCTGGAGAAGGAACTGGGCATGAAGGTCGCCTTCGTCCCGGTCACCGACTACGCCACCGTGGTCGAATCCCTGGCCACCAAGAAGCTGGACCTGGCCTGGCTGGGCGGCTTCACCTTCGTCCAGGCCAAGATCCGCACCGGCGGCAGCGCCATCCCCCTGGTGCAGCGTGAGGAGGATGCCCGCTTCACCTCCAAGTTCGTCACCGCCGACGACAAGATCAAGAGCCTGGCCGACCTGAAGGGCAAGACCTTCGCCTTCGGCGCCCCCTCCTCCACCTCCGGCCATCTCATGCCCCGCTACTTCATGATGCAGGCCGGCGTGAACCCGGACAAGGACCTCAAGACCGTGGCCTTCTCCGGCGCCCACGACGCCACCGTGGCCTTCGTCGCCTCCGGCAAGGCCGAGGCCGGGGTGCTCAATACCTCGGTGTGGGACAAGCTGGTGGAACAGAAGAAGGTCGATCCGGCCAAGGTCCATGTCTTCGCCACCACCCCGCCCTACTTCGACTACAACTGGACGGTGCGCGGCGACCTGGACCCGGCCCTGGTGAAAAAGCTGCGGGAAGCCTTCCTCAAGCTCGATCCGGCCAACCCGGAACACAAGGCCATCCTCGATCTGCAGCGGGCCGCCCGCTTCATCCCGACCAAGGCCGAGAACTACGTCGGTATCGAACAGGCCGCCCACGCCGCCGGCCTGCTGAAGTAATCCCGGCATGGCTTTTCGCCTCGACGGCGTGGGTCTGACCCACGCCAACGGCTTTGCCGCCCTGCAGGACATCAGCCTGGCCGCCGCCCCCGGGGAGCGCCTGGCCCTGATCGGCCCTTCCGGGGCCGGCAAGACCACCCTGCTGCGCCTCCTGGGCGCCGCCCTGCGCCCCAGCGCCGGCACTGTACAACTGCTTGGGGAAGACCCCTGGCGGCTCCACGCCCGGGGCCTGCGGCGCCTGCGCAGCGCCATCGGCAGCGCCGCCCAGACCCCGCCCCTACCGCCCCGGCAGCGGGCGGTGACGGCGGTCCTGGCCGGACGCCTGGGCCAGTGGCCGGTCTGGAAGGGCCTCCTCTCACTGCTCTACCCGGTGGATATCGCCGGGGCCCGGGCTGCCCTCGCCCGCTTCGACTTGGGGGAGCGCCTGTTCGACCGCTGCGATCGCCTCTCCGGCGGCCAGCTACAGCGCGTCGGCCTGGCCCGGTTGCTGTACCAGGCGCCCAAACTGATGCTGGCCGACGAGCCGGTCTCGGCCCTGGACCCGACCCTGGCGCGCCAGGCCATCGCGGTCCTGGCGGCGGATGCCGCGGCCCGGGGCGCCACCCTGGTGGCCAGCCTGCACGCGGTGGACCTGGCCCTGGGCTGCTTCCCCCGCATCATCGGCGTGCGCGACGGGCGCATCGCCTTCGACCTGCCGGCCAGCCAGGTCACCGACGCCCTGCTGCACGAGCTCTACGCCGCCGAAGGCAGCGAGCTGCCGACCCAGGCCCAGGAACCGCGCCAGCTGCCGCCGGCAGCCAACGACGACCTGGAGCGCATTCCGTGCTGCTAAGCCATCCCCGGGACCCGGCCGCCGGCCGCCGGGCCATGGGGCTGCTGCTCGCCCTGGTCCTGCTCTGGCCCCTGCTGCGCCTGGCCCAGTTCCACCCGGCGGACCTGTTCGATGCGCGCAACCTTTCCGCCATGGGCGGCTTCCTCGCCGGCTTCCTGCCGCCTCGGCTGGAGGGCGAATTCCTCGCCGAGCTGGGCAAGGCCACCCTGGAAACCGTGGCCATCGCCACCGCCGGCATGGCCCTGGCCTTTCTCCTCGCCCTGCCCCTGGCCATGGGGGTTACCCGGGCGCTCTCCATTGCCGCCATCGGCCCTGCGTCCGGGCGCTGGCGCGGCACCGGCCTGCGCGCCGGGCTGCGCCTCTTGCTCACGGTGCTGCGCGGCATCCCGGAACTGGTGTGGGCCCTCCTCTTCGTGCGTATCTTCGGCCTCGGCCCCGCCGCCGGGGTGCTGGCCCTGGGCCTGACCTACGGCGGCATGCTAGCCAAGGTCTATAGCGAAATCCTCGAATCCGGCGACACCCGGCCGGCCAGCGGCGTGCTCGAAGCCGGCGGCGGCCGTCTCGCCGCCCTGGTCTATGGTCTGTTGCCAGGCACCGGCCCGGAGCTGGTGTCCTACACCGTCTATCGCTGGGAATGCGCCCTGCGCGCCTCGGTGGTGATGGGCTTCGTCGGCGCTGGCGGCCTGGGCCAGCTGATGGACCAGGCGATGAAAATGCTCAACGGCGGCGAAGCCGCCACCATCCTCCTCACCTTCCTCGCCCTGGTGCTGGCGGCCGATGCCCTGTCCGCCTTCCTGCGGGCCCAGGTGGCCGCCGGCGGTAGCCAGACCCGGGCCCTGGCGGTGGGCCCCCGGGCGATGCTGCTGGTGCTGCTTCTGCTCGGCGCCGTGGGGGCCAGCTTCCGCTACCTGGACCTGGGACTCGCCGCCCTCCTGACCCAGGACGCGGTGGACCAGACCAGCGCCTTCGTCGCCGCCTTCCTGCCCCCGGACCTTTCCGCCGACTGGCTGGCCAAGGTCGGCCAGGGCTCCCTGGAGACCCTGGCCATTTCCCTGGTCGGCACCCTGCTCGCCGCCATCGCCGGTTTTGCCCTGGCCCTGCCCGCCGCCGGACGCCTGGGCCCCTGGGCGGCCCGGGGCACCCGGCTGCTGCTCAACGGCCTGCGTTCGGTGCCGGAACTGGTGTGGGCCACCCTCACCGCCCTGGCCGCCGGCCTGGGGCCTTTCGCCGGCACCCTGGCCCTGGCCCTGCACACCGCCGGGGTGCTGGGCCGGCTGTTCGCCGAAAGCCTGGAAAACGCCCCCCGGGAGCCGTCCCAGGCCCTGGCCGAGGCCGGTGTCCGGCCGACGGCCGCCTTCTTCTACGGCACCCTGCCGGCGGTGTTCCCCCAGCTCCTGGCCTACAGCCTCTACCGCTGGGAAATGAACATCCGCATGGCCGCCATCTTAGGCTTCGTCGGCGCCGGCGGCCTGGGGCAGCTGCTCTACGTGGAATTGTCCCTGTTCCACCAGGCCCAGGCGGCCACGGTGATCGCCGCCATGCTGCTGCTCTCGGCGGCGGTGGATGGGGCCAGCAGCACCCTGCGGCGGCGCCTGGGTTAGGCGCGGCGCACCGGGGCTTGCGGGAGATTACAGGCCGCGCTGGTAGAGGTGGTAGCGGTTGCGCCCCAGCCGCTTGGCCTCATACATGGCGGCGTCGGCCCGGTTGAACAGGGTCAGGGCATCGTCGCTGTCCTCCGGATAGAGGGCAATGCCGATGCTGGCGCTGACCTTGGCCGTGATGCCGTTGATCTGCACCGGCTCGGCCACGGCGGCCACCATCTTGGCCGCCACCTGGGCCGCATCTTCCCGGGTGCGCACCTGGGGCAACAGCACCACGAACTCGTCGCCCCCCAGGCGCGCCGCCACGTCGTCGGTACGAATGCAGGCGCGCAGCCGGTCCGCCACCGTCATCAGCAACTGGTCGCCGACGGCATGGCCGTAGCGGTCGTTCACCGGTTTGAAATCGTCCAGGTCCAGCAGCAGCAGGGCCAGGCTCTGGCCGGTGCGGCGCTTGTCGCCAAACAGCTGGCGCAGCACCTGGTCCAGGCCGGCCCGGTTCACCAGACCGGTGAGGGGATCGGTCTCGGCCCGGGCCACGGCCTGGGCCTTCTCCTGGCGCAGCAGGTGGACGCGCTGGGCCAGGGCCAGGGAGAAGAGCAGCACCTCGATGGCGGAGCCGGCCTGCAAGGCGTACTCGCTCCCCAGGCCGGCCGGGATCAGGCCCAGGCTGCGGGAAATGGCAACGGCCACACCCAGCATCAGGCTCAATTCCGCCGCCAGGAAGATGGTCGCCGGCCGATAGCCCAGGGCAATGCAGCGCAGGGCCGCCGCCAGGGCCAGCTGGATCAGCACCAGGCCCACCACCAGCACCAGCTGGTTGGCCAGGACGTAATAGCCGGCCACGGCCAGCCCGGCCAGGCCGAAGCTGAGCAGCATCACCGCCCCCAGGGCCTGGTCGAGCCAGGGGGTGTTGCGCCGGGTATTGAGGAAGACCCGCACCCAAACGGCGAAGGCGATGAAATAGGCGGCGGGCAGCAGCACGTGCTGGTTGTCCGCCAGCCACAGGTCGTCCGGCCACAGGTACTGGAAGGCGTGGCCGTTCAATTCAGCCACCACCGCCAGCACCGTCAGAGTGGAAAAGATGTAGTAGCCGTAGATACGGTCCCGCAACGCCGCCCAGAGGAAGCAGTTGTACACCAGCATGGCGACGATGATGCCGTAGTACAGGCTGAGCAGGATGTCCTCTTCCGACAGGCGCAGCATGAAGGTTTCCGGCGTCCACAGGCGCACCGGCACCACCAGGCTGTCGCCGCTGGCGGCCCGGATATAGAGGGTGTGGGGACCAGGACCCTGGAGCTGGAGGGGGAAGACGAAATTCCGGTAGGGCAACGGCCGCTCGTTGAAGGCCCGGTGGTCGCCGGCCCGCTGCTCGCTCCAGCCGCCGTTCTGCAGCGGCGCATAGACCCGGATATCGTCGAGGGAGGGGAAGGGCACCTCCAGCCACCACTCCGAATCGCCCTTGGTGGGTGCCAGGAGCTCCAGGCGCAGCCAGACGGCGGCGGTGGAAAAGCCGAAGCGGGCATCCCCGGCCAGGGGCTGGAACATATCGTCCAGGCCGGGGATATCGGCCATGGTCAGGCGCCCCTCCATGTCCATCAGCACGGACAGATGGCCCTCGGCCCATTGGCCGCCACTGCGGGCCTCCAGGGCCAGGGGCTCGGCCCGGGCAGGGCCCCAGAGGGTCGCCAGGAGCAGGAGCAGGGCCAGCAGCAGATGAGGTTGCCGGCCCATGACGCTAGCCCTGTCGAGGCAGGGCCGTCTCGGCCAGCTTCACCCAGTAGGAGATGCCGACGGCCAGGGCCTCGTCGTTGAAATCGTAATGGGGATTGTGCAGGGTGCAGCCGCCGGTACCAGGGCCGTTACCCAGCCAGACATAGCAACCGGGCTTTTCCTGCAGCATGTAGGCGAAGTCTTCGGCACCCATGGAGGGCAGGGCATCGGTGATGACCCGGTTGTGGCCCAGCACCGCCCGGGCGGCATGGCGGCAGACTTCGGTTTCCGGCGTCGAATTGACCGTGGGCGGATAGCGATGGTCGAAGGTGACGCCGATCTGGGCCCC
Source organism: Azospira sp. (assembly GCA_035255085.1). GTDB lineage: Bacteria > Pseudomonadota > Gammaproteobacteria > Burkholderiales > Rhodocyclaceae > Azospira. Next base: position 8,831 of record DATEZY010000200.1, read on the forward strand.
GGTGGCAGCGGCGACACCGCTCACCAGGCGCTCCATGGCCCGCTCCACGGTTTCCTGCACCTCCGGCTTGAAGGTGCGGATGGTGCCGCGCAGGACGGCATCGTCGGGGATGATGTTCCAGGCCGAGCCGGCGTGGAACTGGGTGACGGAGACCACCGCCGACTCGCAGGGATGCAGGGTGCGGCTGACCACGGTCTGCAGGGCCTGCACCAGCTGGCTGCCGGCGACGATGGGGTCCACCCCCTGGTGCGGCATGGCGGCGTGGCAGCCGTGGCCGCGGATGGCGATCTCGAAGGCGCAGGTGCCGGCCATCACCGGACCGGGCATGATGGCCATCTCGCCCACCGGGATGCCGGGCCAGTTGTGCAGGCCGTACACCGCATCCACCGGGAATTTCTCGAACAGGCCGTCCTCGATCATCACCGCCGCGCCCCCTTCCGACTCCTCGGCCGGCTGGAAAATGAACACCACAGTACCGTCGAAATTGCGCTGCTCCGCCAGCCAGCGGGCCGCCCCCAGGAGCAGGGCGGTGTGGCCGTCGTGGCCGCAGGCGTGCATCTTCCCTTCGTGGCGGGAGCGGTGGGGGAATTCGTTCTTCTCGTCCATGGGCAGAGCGTCCATGTCCGCCCGCAGGCCGATGCAGCGAGACGAGGTGCCGTTCTTCAGCACCCCCACCACCCCGGTGCGGGCGATGCCCCGATGCACTTCCAGGCCGTAGCGAGCCAGTTCCCGGGCGACGATGTCGGCGGTGCGGGCTTCGTCAAAGGCCAGTTCCGGATGGGCGTGGATATCCCGGCGCAGGGCAGTGAGTTCGGCGAGGAAGGGAATATCGAGAACTTGCATGGGACGAATCACTCCAATGGGCCTTACAGTTTATGCCCCTCCGGCTTGATCGCGAAAGCCCCCGCCGCTATGCTCCGGAGCAAGGTCCCAGACCCAACCCCGCTTCCCATCCGATCCTCAGCGCCCCATGCACCTCGTCCTCATTTCCGGCCTCTCCGGCTCCGGCAAATCCATCGCCCTCAATGTCCTGGAAGACGGCGGCTATTACTGCGTGGACAACCTGCCCTCCATGCTCCTGCCCCAGCTCATCGACACCCTGGCGGCCCAGGGCTACAGCAAGGTGGGGGTGGCCATGGACGTGCGCGGCGGCGCCGGCATCCGGGAGTTGCCGCGCCTCCTGGAAAGCCTCAAGGCCCGGGTGGAATTGCGCTTCCTCTTTCTCGACGCCAAGGACGACACCCTGCTGCAGCGCTTTTCCGAGACGCGCCGCCGCCACCCCCTGGCCAGCGAGTCCAACACCCTGGTGGAAGCGATCCGGGAGGAGCGGGTGCTGCTGGAGGAAATCGCCGGCCTGGGGCACCACATCGACACCAGCGACCTCAAGGCCGCCACCCTGCGCGACTGGGTGAAGCAGTTCATCGCCGTGGATGCGGCCCACGGCCTGACCCTGCTGTTCCAGTCCTTCGGCTTCAAGCACGGCATCCCCCTGGACGCGGACTTGGTGTTCGACGTGCGCTGCCTGCCCAATCCCCACTACGACCCGGAACTGCGTCCCCTCACCGGCCTCGACCAGCCGGTGATCGACTATCTGGAAGCCCACGAGGAAGTGGGCCGCATGGCGGCGGACATGTTTCATTTCGTCTCCCAGTGGCTGCCCAGCTACGTGCGCGACAACCGCAGCTACCTCACCGTGGCCGTGGGCTGCACCGGCGGCCAGCACCGCTCCGTCTATCTGGCCGAATGGCTGGCCCGCCAGTTCCGCGAGGGCGAAGGCGAAGGTGACGGCGACGGTCTGCAGGTGCTGGTGCGCCACCGGGAACTGGCCGACGCCGGCAAATAGGCAGATGGCAGAAACAGCAGTGAACACCTCGGCCCTACCCTCGCCCCGCTCGGCCCCGGCGCCCTGGCGCCAGTGGCTGGCCCTGGTGCGCCCCGGCGACTGGCTGACCATCGCCCTCGGCACCGGCCTGTGCGCTGCCCTCTTTCCCCTGGCCTGGCAGGGCGGCATTGCGGAAAAGGCCATCGTGCGCAGCGACGGCCAGGTGGTGGCGGAGCTGGACCTGAAAACCCCACGCAGCCTGCAGGTGCCCGGCCCCCTGGGGAAGACGCTCATCGCCATCGAACCGGGCCGGGCCCGCGTCGCCGCCGACCCGGGCCCGCGCCAGTACTGCGTGCGCCAAGGCTGGCTGGCCCGTCCCGGCGAAATCGCCATCTGTGCCCCCAACCACGTCAGCCTGCAGATCGCCGGCCGCAGTTCCGCCTATGACTCCCTCAGCTACTGATTCCGGTCGGGTACTGACCATCCCCTTGAGCGCCGAGGACCACCGCATCGCCCGGCTGGCGGCGGCGGCCATCGGCCTGTCCCTGATCGACGCCGCCATTCCCACGCCCCTGCCCGGGGTCAAGCCGGGCCTGGCCAACATCGTCACCCTGATCGTCCTCAACCGCTTTGGCTGGGGCGCCGCCGCCTGGGTCACCGGCCTGCGGGTGGTGGCGGGTAGCCTGCTGCTCGGCCAGTTCCTCGCCCCGGGCTTTTTCCTCGCCGCCACCGGCGCCCTGTTCAGCCTCCTGGCCCTGGGCCTGGCCCAGCGCCTGCCGGGGCGCTGGTTCGGCCCGGTGAGCCTGTCCATCATCGCCGCCTTCGCCCACATGACCGGCCAGATCCTGCTTGCCCGGGCCTGGCTCATCCCCCACGACGGGGTCTTTCTCCTGGCCCCGCTCTTCGCCTGCGCCGCCCTGTGCTTCGGCACCATCAACGGCCTCATCGCTGCCCGCCTCCTGGCCCAGCAGGCGGCCCCAGACACCGCGCCGAAAGCCCCCCATGCCTAAGACCATCTGCCTCGCCTTCACCGGCGCCTCCGGCCTGCCCTACGGCGTGCGCCTGCTGGAATGCCTGCTCGCCGCCGGTTGCCGGGTGCAACTGCTCTATTCCCAGGCAGCCCAGATCGTCGCCAAACAGGAAATGGACCTGGACCTGCCCTCCCGGCCGAAGGAGGTGGAAGCCCATTTCCGCGCCGCCTACGCCGCCCTGTCCGGCAGCCTGACGGTCTATGGCCGGGAGGAATGGTTCGCGCCGGTGGCCTCGGGCTCCAACCCGCCGGACGCCATGGTGGTCTGTCCCTGTTCCATGGGCACCCTGGCGGCCATCGCCCAGGGCCTGGCCGACAACCTGATCGAACGGGCCGCCGACGTGGCCCTGAAGGAGCGCCGCCCCCTGGTGCTGGTGCCCCGGGAAGCGCCCTTCTCCACCATTCACCTGGAAAACATGCTGCGCCTGTCCCGCGCCGGGGCCGTGATTCTGCCGCCCAACCCGGGCTTCTACCATCACCCGCAGAGCGTGCAAGACCTGGTGGATTTCGTCGTCGCCCGCATCCTCGACCAGCTGGGCGTGCCCCACAGCCTCATGGCGCGCTGGGGCGGACCCCGGGAGGAGGCCTGAGATGGGCTGGTTCGACCGCCTCACCGGCCGGGGCCGGGCCCAGACCTCCGAGCCCCCCGCCCCGGTGCCGGAAATCCGGGACATCGCCCTGTTTCCCCTGCATACCGTGCTCTTCCCCGGTGGGCGCCAGCCCCTCAAGGTGTTCGAACAGCGCTACCTGGATATGGTCGCCGCCTGCATGAAGGCCGGCGAAGGTTTCGGCATCTGCCTCATCGCTGCAGGCAAGGAGGTGGGTGAAGCCGCCGTGCCCCACCCGGTGGGCACCCTGGCCGAGATCGGGGACTGGGACATGCCGGAACTGGGCATCCTGCACCTCACCGTCAGCGGCGGCAGCCGCTTCAAGATACTGGAGAGCCGCACCGAGGCCGACGGCCTGCTGCGGGCCCGGGTCGAGGTGCTGGCCGAACCGGCAGCGCAAGCGGTGCCCGAGGCTCATCAGGGCCTGGTCATCCTGCTCGAACAGATCGCCGCCGACCTGGGCCCGGAGCGCCTGCCCGAGCCCCACGCCTTCGACGACGCGGCCTGGGTCGGCTACCGCCTGACCGAGGTGATGCCGGTCCAGCCCCTGGCCAAGCAGAAGCTCCTGGAACTGGACGATTCCCTGTCGCGCCTGGAAATCCTGCACAAATACTTGGCCCAGAAGGGCCTGGTGTCATGAGCGCCGGAAGCACACACGGCGACGGTTTTCCCTGGCGTCTGGTCCTGCTCTGCTGTGGCGCCGAGATTCTCACCATGCTCGGCTTCGCCCTGGTGCCCACCCTGCTGCCCGTATTCACCGCCGAATGGGGCCTCTCCGCCACCGCCGGCGGCTGGCTAGGGGGCGTCTATTTCCTCGGCTACATCACCGCCGTGCCGCTCCTGGTGAGCCTCACCGACCGCTACGACGCCCGCCGCATCTACCTCGCCGCCGCCAGTGTCAGCGCCCTGGCCCTGGCGGCCTTCGCCCTTTCCGCCCGGAGCTTCACCCCCGGCCTGGTGTGCTGGCTGGTGGCCGGCTTCGGCCTGGCCGGCACCTACATGCCGGGGCTGCGCGCCCTCACCGACCGCCTGCCCATCGCCCACCAGTCCCGGGGCACGGCCTTCTATACCGCCTCCTTCGGCACCGGCGCCGGCCTTTCCTACCTGCTGCTGGAAGGCTTGGGACGGCTCCTGCCCTGGCCCTGGCTGTTCGCTCTGGCCGCTGGCGCCGTGGTCGCCGCGGTGCTGCTGATTGCCCTCAGCCTGCCCCCAAAGCTGCCCGCCGGCGCCGCCCAGGGAAGCGACAGCGGTTGGGCCGGCTGGCGCGCCGTGCTGCGGGACAGGCGCATCCTGGCCTTCTGTGGCGCCTACTGCGGCCACAACTGGGAGTTGTTCGGCTTTCGCTCCTGGCTGGTGGCCTACCTCACCTGGTCCCACCTGCAGACCCCGTCGGCCCTGACCTCGGCCCCGGGCATCGTCGCCGCCCTGGCTACCTTCCTCGCCGTGCCCGCCAGCATCCTGGGCAACGAGGGAGCCCACCGCTGGGGACGCAGCACCTGGCTGCGCCGGGTGATGAGCCTCTCCGCCGTGCTCGGCCTGGCCGTGGCCCTCACCGGCAACGTTGGCAACCACGGCCTGTGGGCCATGGTCCTGCTCTTGGCCTACGCCGCCACCATGAACCTGGATTCGGCGGCCATGACCGCCGGCCTGCTCACGGAAACCCCGGCGGAACGCCGCGGTAAGGCCCTGGCCCTCTACGCCTGCGTCGGCTTCGCCGGTGGCTTCGTCGGCCCGGTGGCCTTCGGCATTGCCCTCGATGCCTTCGGTCGCAGCACCAGCCTGGGCTGGAGCGCCGGCTTCGTAACCCTGGCCCTGGGCATCAGTCTGGCGCGCCTGGCGGTGACCCGTATCGCCAACGTCGCCACCAGCCATCGCCCGGCCTAAACCGGCCAGGCCACCAGGCACCCCACAAAAAGCATCAGGCCGGCCAGGCGTCGCTTGCGCGTTGCCTGGCCGGCCTGACGATGTTTCTGCTGAGCACCCCGTCGGTCTGGCTACCGCAGGGCTGAAGGGAGGTGGTGGCGCGGAATCAGCCCTGGCCGGTACGGCGGGCGGCCTGCTCCAGACGCTGCTTTTCCGCCAGCACCCGGGTGGCGTAGGACTGGTCCTCATCCTTGGTGGCGCCGGCGAACTGCTGCAAGCCCTCCATCAGGCCGCCATTGCGCCGGATCGATTCCTCCAGGGCCTGGGCGCCGACCCGGACATTGGTCACCGGGTCGAGCAGGGGCGCCTGGCCGGCGCCTTCCGGCAGCTTGTCCCGATGGAAGCGGGGAATGATCTGCATCAGCCCCTGGGCCCCCATGACGCTCTGGGACAGGGGATTGAAGCCGGATTCGATGCCAATGACGGCGACGATGAGCAGGGGATCCAGGCTCAATTCCGTGCCGGTGGACTGGACCGCCTGGAAAATCGGCCCCAGGGCCTCAGAAGACACCCGGTAGCGGCGGGCCACATAGCCCAGGGCGGCGCGCATGCGCGGCGTCAGGGCGACTTTTGCCGGCACGCCGGAGGCGGATGGAGCCGCTTCCAGGAGGTCGGCTTCGTTTTCCGGAGCGGCATCAGCGGCGCTGGCCACTTCGGTACCGTTGCCAGCCAGGGCAGCGGTGGTGTCCCCGAAAACGGGGATAAGGGCGGCCAGCAAAGCCAGGCCGCCGGCGATGAGACAGATTTGCAGCAGACTGATAGCGCTCAGGGCGCGGGCAGTCGTGTACTTGAGTGAGGTCGTCGTAGACATGCTCTCTCCTTTCCTGTGGCCACCGGGTCAAAACAGCAAAGAGACGCGGCGGACGGTGACAGTCGGGTTCAACACATCATGGAGGCGGCAGTTGCGCCTCCAAAGCCGGTCCTGTTGGAGGGAGGGGTGTTTCGCCTCGGGGCGAGGCGGGTTACGACCGGCTAGTTACGGAAATTGCCGCGTTGCAGCAATGGGCGCACTATATTGATTCCATTGATCTTTGTCAAGTTGGCCGGAACCGCGCTGTGGCAGCGCGGCAAACCGATGCCCTCGGAGGCGGCAACGGCAGAGCGATTGGCCGGGTGACCTGGCATCGAATTTCAGGGGGGTGATTGGGGTGCTGCGGCGGACATCGAGCCAGCGGATTGAGCAAACCCGGCGATGCTTTTTTCCGCCCTGGCAACGACCCGTAGGTGGGTGGTTAAACCCAATCCCTCAAACCGTCCGCGCCTGCTCCAAACCCACCAGCAGTTTCTTGATCGGCGCCGGCAGGGCCGCCTGCTCCACCTCGGTCCACGCCACCCATTCCAGCCCCGGTTGGCGCAGGCTGGTGTCCCTGGCCACCTGGCACAGCACCGGGGTCAGCAGCAGGCGGAAGTGGGTGAAGGTGTGGCGCACCAGGCCCAGGGCCTGTTCTTCCTGCAGCTCCAGGCCGAGGCGGGCCGCCAGGGCGGCCGGGGTGTCGTCCCCCGCCAGCTCCGGCAGGGCGAGCAGGCCGCCCCAGATGCCGCTGGGGGGCCGGCGTTCGAGCAGCACCCGCTGGCCGTCATTCAGGACCAGGGCAGTGCTGCGCCGCTCGGGCACGGCCTTGGCCGGCTTGCCTTCGGGCAGTTCCTCCTGGCGCCCATCGCGGCAGGCAACGCAGATCTCGGCCATGGGGCAGATGGCGCAGGTCGGCTTGGTCCGGCTGCACAGGCTGGCCCCCAGGTCCATGATGCCCTGGGTATAGATTTCGATCTCCCCCGGGCCGTGGGGCAGCAGGCTCTCCGCCAGTTGCCACAGGCCCTTCTCAACCTTGGGGGCACCGGGGAAACCCGCAACGCCGAAACAGCGGGTGAGCACCCGCTTCACATTGCCGTCCAGGATAGCGCCGCGCACCCCGTAGGCGAAGGCTGCGATGGCCGCCGCCGTAGAGCGGCCGATGCCCGGCAGTTCGGCGATGCGCTCCGGCTCCTTGGGAAAGGCGCCGCCATGGTCTCGCTGCACCGCCACGGCGCAGGCGTGCAGGTTGCGCGCCCGGGCGTAGTAGCCCAGGCCGGCCCACAGCTCCAGCACCCGCTCCAGGGGCGCCCGGGCCAGGTCGGCCAGGGTCGGGAATTCAGCCAGGAAGCGGGCGTAGTAGGGAATCACCGTGCTCACCTGGGTCTGCTGCAGCATGATTTCCGACAGCCAGATGCGATAGGCGTCCCGGGTCTGCTGCCAGGGCAGGTCGTGGCGGCCGTGGCGCTTCTGCCAGGCGATCAGGCGGGGGGCGAATTGTTCGCCGGGAGAGGCGCTGGGAGCAGTTGCGGACACGGCGATAGGAGGAAAGAGAGCTGGGGCAGGATGCTCCTGCCCCCAGGGCCTAGCCGACCGGCTTCTTCGGTACGATTGGCGTCACCCGGCTCGCCGCCAGCTTGGCCCGCTGCCGTGCCTGCTCGATGCTGCCGCCGCTGGCCAGGGCCACGCCCATGCGGCGCTTCTTGAAGCTTTCCGGCTTGCCGAACAGGCGCAGGTCGGAATTGGGCACCTGCAGGGCGTCGGCCACGCCGGCATAGGCGATGCCCTTCTCTTCGACGCCGCCGTAGATCACGGCGGAGGCGCTGGGGGTGCGCAGGCTGGTATCCACCGGCAGGCCCAGGATGGCCCGGGCATGCAAGGTGAACTCAGACAGGCGCTGGCTGGCCAGGGTCACCAGGCCGGTGTCGTGGGGCCGGGGGCTGACCTCGGAGAACCACACCTGGTCGCCCTTGACGAACAGCTCGACGCCGAAGATGCCGCGGCCGCCCAGGTTGGTGGTGACCTTCTCGGCGATTTCCCGGGCCCGCTCCTTGGCGGTCTCGCTCATCGGCTGGGGCTGCCAGGATTCCACGTAGTCCCCATCCACCTGGAGGTGGCCAATGGGGTCGCAGAAGAAGGTTTCCACCTGGCCGGAAATGCCCACGGCGCGGACGGTGAGCAGGGTGATTTCATAGTCGAACTTGATGAAGCCTTCGACGATGATGCGCGCCTGCTGCACCCGGCCGCCGGCCTGGGCGTAGTTCCAGGCCTTTTCCACATCCGCCGGCCCCTTCACCAGGGACTGGCCCTTGCCGGAGGAGGACATCACCGGCTTGATCACGCAGGGGTAGCCGATGCCCTTGGCGCCATCGGTGCCGTCGATGGCGGCCTGGAGTTCAGCCAGGGATTCGGCGAACTGGTAGGGCGAGGTGGGCAGCCCCAGCTCCTCGGCGGCGAGGCGGCGGATGCCTTCCCGGTTCATGGTCAGCTTGGCGGCCCGGGCCGTGGGGATGACCTCGGCCAGGCCCTCGGCCTCGATGGCCACCAGGGTATCGGTGGCAATGGCCTCGATCTCGGGCACGATCAGGTGGGGCTTTTCCTGCTCGATAATGTGGCGCAGGGCCTCGCCGTCGGTCATGGCGATGACGTGGGAGCGGTGTGCCACCTGCATGCCCGGTGCATCGGCGTAGCGATCCACGGCAATGACCTCGACACCCAGGCGCTGCAAGGCGATAATCACTTCCTTGCCCAGTTCGCCCGCCCCCAGGAGCATCACCTTGGTTGCGGAGGGAGAGAGGGGCGTTCCGATTCTCATGGCAGCACTTCCTTCGAAAAATATCAGGCGCGGCGAGATTGGCCGGCCCCCCGGGATACCCCCCGGAAGGGGCGAATCTTAGCACGCGGCTGCAACCCTTCCGACCGCATGAATTCTTCCGCACACCAGGCTCCGGCCTTCGATACCCGCGCCTTCCGCAACGCCCTGGGCGGCTTTGCCACCGGCGTCACCGTGGTCACCGCCATTGCCCCGGACGGCACGCCCCTGGGCCTCACCGTCAGCTCCTTCAATTCCGTCTCCCTGGAGCCGCCCCTGGTGCTGTGGAGCCTGGACGCCAACTCCCAATGCTTGCAGGCCTTCGAGCGGGCCAGCCACTTCGCCGTCAATGTGCTGGCGGCCGACCAGGAAGATGTCTCCAACCGCTTCGCCTCCCGCGGCGACGACAAGTTCGCCGGCCAGACCTGGAGCGCCGGCCTGGGCGGCGCCCCCCTGCTGCCCGGCACCTGCGCCAGCTTCGAATGCATCAACGCGGCGCGCCACCCCGGCGGCGACCACCTGATCTTCATCGGCCAGGTCGAACGCTTCAGCCACGACCCGGCCCGGGAACCCCTGATTTTCCAGGGCGGCCGCTACCGCCGCCTGGCCGGTTGATCCCCACCCGGCGGGGGCGTAGAATGCGCCCTCGCAAGAGCCTTTCCGGCTGACGGAATAGGCACCAAGCAAGCCCACCGAGCGGGCGTCGTATAATGGTAATACCCTAGCTTCCCAAGCTAGAGCCGTGGGTTCGATTCCCATCGCCCGCTCCACTGAATTCTAAAAAAAGGCCAGCCTTACCGGGCTGGCCTTTTTCTTTGCCGATTGCCTAATTTCCCGGCGCCTGCTCCAACCGTTGCCAGGGCGGCACCGGATGGAACAGCTCCTCCAGCTCCGCCAGAAACACCCGCACCTTGGGCACCCGCACCCGGCTAGGGGTGTAGCAGGCGTAGAGGTGGCGGCCCATGCGCACCCGGGGTTCGTAGTCGTTGAGCACCGTGACCAGATCGCCCCGGGCCAGGGCTGGGGCGCACAGGTAGGTGGGTAGGATGGCCAGGCCCTGGCCGTCGAGGACGGCGGCGTGGATGCAATCGATGCTGTTGCACTGGAAGCGGCTGCGCACCGGCACGCTGGTTTCGTTGCCCTGGCGGTCGGCCAGTTGCCAGACCCGGTTGTCGGTCAGCAGGTAGCTGAAGCACTGGTGCTGTAGGAGGTCCTGGGGCGCTTTTGGTTCGCCGTGGGCCGCCAGGTAGGCCGGGGCAGCGCAGATCACCCGGTCGAGCAGCACCAGGGGCTTGGCCACGGCTTCTTCCGGCGGCGCCTTGGTCAGGCGCAGGGCCAGGTCGATGCGGTCTTCCACCAGGTCCACCACCTGGTCGGTGAGGATCAGTTCGCACTCCAGTTCGGGATACTTGGCCAGCAGCTTGGGCAGCAGTGGGGCGATGTAGAGGCGGCCGAAGCACACCGTGGCGCTGATGCGCAGCACGCCCCGGGGCACGTCGCCCAGGTGCTTCACCGCGAACTCGGTGCTCTCGATGGCCTCCAGGGCGCGCAGGGCGTGCTGGTAAAACTCCTCCCCGGCGGGGGTGAGGCTGAGCTTGCGGGTTGAGCGCTCGAACAGGCGCACGCCGAAGGCTTGCTCCAGTTCGCCGATCTGCTTGCTGATCTGGGCCCGGGTGCAATCCAGGCGACGGGCGGCCGCGGCCATGCTGCCGTTTTCGACCACTTTGACGAAGCTTTCCCAGCTGCGCAGCCAGATCATTGTCAATATTCCGTTGACCACAAGACTCGGATTATGGTCTGTTTCCCCCCGCTTCCGGGAACTATAGTTCAGGCAATTCGCACCGGCGTTACGCCGGTGACATTTGGCTGAGATTCAGCTGAGATTTAGCAGACATTGGGCCGAGATTCGGCCCTGATACAGCCCCAGGGAAAACCATCATGTTTCGTTCATTGAACCGGCCCGACATCATCATCACCACCCTGGCAGCCGCCGGCATCCTGATGGTGACCATGGGCGCCCGTCAGTCCCTGGGGCTATTCGTCAGCCCCCTGAACACGGCCACGGGCCTGGGCATCACCACCATCAGCCTGGCCCTGGCGGTGGGGCAGTTCGCCTGGGGCGCCATCCAGCCGGTGGCCGGGGCGGTAGCCGACCGCTACGGCGCCCGGGCCGTGCTCATCGGCGGCCTGGTGATGCTGGCCGTGGGCAGCGCCATCACCCCCTACATGGGGTCGGGCTTCGGCCTGGTCGTCTCCCTCGGCCTGCTCTCGGCCATGGGCGCCGGCGCCGGCAGCTTTTCCGTGCTCATCGGCGCGGCCGCCCAGCGCCTGCCGATCGAGGCCCGAGGCACCGCCTCCGGGGTGATCAACGCCGGTGGTTCCTTCGGCCAGTTCGTCTTCGCCCCGGTACTGCAGCGCCTGATCCAGAGCATCGGCTGGATGGGGGCGATGTGGGCCATGGCCCTGGCCACCCTGGCCGCCCTGCCCCTGGTGGGCAAGCTCACCCGGCCCATCGACACCCCGGTCAAGCATGCCGAGGAGGATGGCGGCCTGGGCCGGGCCGTCGGCGACGCCCTGCGCCACCCCAGCTACCTGCTGCTGCACGCCGGCTTCTTCACCTGCGGCTTCCATATCGCCTTCCTGGTGACCCACCTGCCGGGCGAAGT
>DATEZY010000201.1:0-2066 GCA_035255085.1 Azospira sp.
TGGACAAGAAGTAAGCATCATGGTCCGGGACATGACGCTCCCCGCAGCCGGGGCCCGGGCCGGGCGGGCCGGTGTCTCCCTGCCCCGCCAGGCCGGCATCGGCCTGCGGGCGCCGCACCTGCAACAGGTGCGGCAGGAGACACCGGTGGCAGCCTGGTTCGAGGTGCATAGCGAGAACTACTTCGCCGCCGGCGGCCCGGCCCTGGCGGCCCTGGAAGCAGTGCGCCAGCACTATCCCCTGAGCCTGCATGGGGTGGGCATGTCCCTGGGCGGCGCCGACGCCCTGGACCGGTCGCATCTGCGCCGGCTCCGGGCCCTGGCCGAGCACATCGAGCCGGCGGCGGTGTCGGAACACCTGTGCTGGTCCGCCATCGGCGGGCGCTGGCTCAACGACCTCCTGCCCCTGCCCTACACCTGGGAAGCCCTGGCCCGGGTCTGTGACCATGTGGATGAGGTGCAAACGGTCCTGGCCCGGCCCATCCTGGTGGAAAACGTTTCCAGCTACCTGCGCTTCCTGCCGGAAGACATGCCGGAGTGGGAATTCATCACCGAAGTAGCGCGGCGCACTGGCTGCGGCCTGCTGCTGGACGTGAACAACATCCACGTCAGCGCCTGCAACCACGGCTTTGCCGCCGCCGACTTCATCGCCGGCATCCCGGTCGATGCGGTGGCGGAAATCCATCTGGCGGGCTACGAGGAACTGGATGGCCTGCTGGTGGATACCCATTCCCGACCGGTCTATCCAGAGGTATGGGAACTGTACCGGGCCGCCCTGCAGCGCTTCGGCCCGGTGCCCACCCTGATCGAATGGGACCAGGACATTCCCCCCTTCACGGTGCTGCAAGGCGAAGCCGCCCAGGCCCAGGCTTGTCTCGACGCCCTGGAGGAGCCAGCCCATGCCCTCGCTGCCTGAACTGCAAGGCACTTTTGCCACCGCCATCTTTGCCGGCGACGACGCTGGCGCAGCGCTCCTGGCCCACTGTGCCGGCACCCCGGAGCAGGCAGCCCGGGGCCTGGCCGCCTACCGGCGCGGTGTCCTGGGCAATCTCAGCGCCGCGGTGCAAGCCACCTACCCGGTGCTCGCCGCCATCGTCGGCCCGAACTTCCTCGCTGCCGCCGCCTGCCGCTACGCCCTGGAACGGCCCAGCCGCAGCGGCGACCTCAACGCCTACGGTAGGGATTTCGACCAGTTCCTGGAAGGCTACGCCCCTGCCGCCGCCCTGCCCTATCTGCCCGCCGTGGCTCGTCTGGAATGGCTGATCCAGGAAGTGCACGACGCCGAAGATGGCCCGGAACAGGACCTGGCCGCCCTCGCCACCACGGCTCCGGAGGCCTGGGGCGAACTGTGCTTCCAACTGGACCCGGCCCATGGCTGCCTGGCCGAGGACTGGCCCGTGGCCCGGATCTGGGAAGTGAACCAGCCGGGCTACGCCGGGGACTTTGAGGTGGATTTTGAGCGGGGACAGACGGTGCTGGTGCACCGCCGCCCCCAGGGCATCGCCGTGGAACCCCTGGCTCCCGGCGAACATGCCCTGCTGGTTGCCCTCGGCGCGGGAGAAACCCTGGCGACAGCGGTACAAGCTGCGGCTCAAGCCAAAGGCTTCGACCTGGCAGTCATCCTACAGCGGGGCATCGTCCAGGGCCTGCTGCTGCGGGCCTACTGAAAAGGAGATGTACCGTGCATCTTCCCCACTCCACGACCAGCCTTTACAACTGCGCCTGCCGGGCCATCGAGCGGCTCGAAGCCTGGCTCACGCCCCTCTTCGACCTGGCCCTGCGCCTCTATGTCGCCGAGGTGTTTTTCCGCTCCGGCTGGCTGAAGATTTCCGCCTGGTCCAGCACCCTCGACCTGTTCGACTACGTGTACCAGGTCCCCGTCCTGCCCCCCCACCTGGCCGCCGTGCTCGGCACCGCCGGCGAGGTCGGCCTGCCGATCCTGCTGGTCCTGGGCCTAGCTGGCCGCTTTTCCGCCGCCGGACTGTCGGTGGTGAATGCCGTCGCCGCCATTTCCTTCCCCGACATCTCCGACCTGGGCCGGCAGGATCATCTGCTCTGGGGGGCAATGC
>DATEZY010000202.1:0-3113 GCA_035255085.1 Azospira sp.
GTCGCCCCATGAGATAGAACTCATCGTTGGGGCGCATGTTGGTCAGGTTGGCCAAGCGGTTGGAGAGGGCGAAGAAGGCGGCGATGGCGCCGATGTCCCAGATCTCCTCGTCGCTGAAGCCGTGTTCCCGCAGGGGCTGCAGGTCGGCATCGCCCACCGCGGCGGAATGGAGGGCCACTTTCAGGGCGAAATCGAGCATGGCCTTCTGCCGCAGCGTGATGTCGGCCTTGCGGTAGTTGATGGCCACCTGGTCGGCGAGCAGGGGATTCTTGGCGCGGATGCGCAGGATCGCGCCATGGGCGACGACGCAGTACTGGCACTGGTTGGCACCGGAAGTGGCGACCACGATCATTTCCCGCTCCGCCTTGGAGAGGCCCCCGTCCTTTTCCATCAGGGCATCGTGGTAGGCGAAGAAGGCGTGGAATTCCTCCGGGCGGTGGGCCAGGACGAGAAAGACGTTGGGCACGAAGCCGGCCTTCTCCTGGACGGCCAGGAGTTTCTCGCGGATGTCGTCGGGCAGGTCCTGCAGCTCGGGTACGGGGAAGCGGCTGATGGCGGCTTGGGTCATGGAGTCTCCTTTTTGATTTGCGCTTGTTATGGGGGCTGCCTATTCTAGCGGCTTCCCCCAGTCCTGATGGAGCCTGCCATGAGCGTTGCCACCACGCCCGAATTCGACAGCCTGGTCCCCGAAGGGGGCATGGACCGCCGCACCTTCGTTGCCACCGCCATTGGTGCCGGCTTTGCCCTGGCCGTGCAGCCGGTGTGCGCCCAGACCCAGGTGCGCACCGACACGGTGGGGCTCAAGACCGCCACCATCCATGTGCCGGTGGGTGATGGGAGTATTCCCGCCTACTGCGCCAAGCCGGATAAGGGTGGGAATTTGCCGACGATACTCGTGGTTTCGGAGATTTTCGGCGTGCACGAGTACATCCAGGACATCTGCCGCCGCCTGGCCAAGCTCGGCTACCTGACTATCGCTCCGGAGCTGTTCCTGCGCCAGGGGGATCCGGCCAAGGTGGAAAGCATTCCCCAACTGATGGAAACCATCATCGCCAAGGTACCCGATGCCCAGGTCCTGGGCGACCTGGATGGCTGCGCCGCCTGGGCGGCGAAGAACGGCGGCGACCCCAAGCGCCTGGCCATTACCGGCTTCTGCTGGGGCGGGCGCATCACCTGGCTGTACTGCGCCCACAATCCGGCGGTGAAGGCCGGGGTGGCCTGGTATGGTCGATTGGTGGGCAACGTCAGCGATCTGACGCCGAAACACCCGCTGGATGTGGTGC
Source organism: Azospira sp. (assembly GCA_035255085.1). Taxonomy (GTDB): domain Bacteria; phylum Pseudomonadota; class Gammaproteobacteria; order Burkholderiales; family Rhodocyclaceae; genus Azospira. The sequence continues at coordinate 1,284 of DATEZY010000202.1, forward strand.
CCAGCCTCAAGGCCCCGGTGCTCGGCCTCTATGGCGGCCAGGATCCGGGCATTCCCCTCGACACCGTGGACAAGATGCGGGCGGCCTTGAAAGCCGCCGGCAAGGCGTCGGAAATCGTCGTCTATCCGGACGCTCCCCACGCCTTCCACGCCGACTACCGTCCCAGCTATCGCCCGGAAGCGGCGGCGGATGGCTGGCAACGCCTGCAGGCCTGGCTGAAACAGCACGGCATTTAGTAGCTGCTCCGAAAAGCAGAAGGGATGGGTATCTCCGCCTGGCGCATGGCGGAGATGCCCGTCCCTTCTGCGTTGTGGCCGAGTGGGCTAGTCGCCTAGAGCCCCAGGCACAGGTACTTCACCTCCAGGTATTCCTCCAGGCCGTATTTGGAGCCTTCCCGGCCCAGGCCGGACTGCTTGATGCCGCCAAAAGGCGCCACTTCGTTGGAGATCAGCCCCGTATTCACCCCCACCATGCCGTATTCCAGGGCTTCGCCGACGCGGAAAATGCGGCCGATGTCCCGGGAGTAGAAGTAGGAGGCCAGGCCGAATTCGGTGGCGTTGGCCAGGGCAATGGCTTCCGCCTCGGTCTTGAAACGGAACAGGGGGGCTACCGGGCCGAAGGTCTCCTCCCGGGCGACGCGCATCTCCGGCGTTACATCGGCCATCACCGTGGGCTGGAAGAAGGTGCCACCCTTGGCGTGGCGCTGGCCGCCAGCCAGGATCCGGGCGCCCTTGCCTACGGCGTCGGCGATGTGGGCTTCCACCTTGGCCAGGGCGTCGGTGTCGATGAGGGGGCCCTGGGTGACCCCGGCCTCGGTGCCCAGCCCTACCTTCAGTCCCGCCACCTTTTCCGCCAGCCTGGCGGCAAAGGCCTCATAGACGCCGTCCTGGACCAGCAGCCGGTTGGCGCAGACGCAGGTCTGGCCGGTGTTGCGGTACTTGGAGATCATGGCGCCTTCCACTGCCGCATCCAGGTCGGCGTCGTCGAAGACGATGAAGGGGGCGTTGCCGCCCAGCTCCAGGGAGAGTTTCTTCAGGCTCGGGGCGCATTGGCCCATGAGCAGGCGGCCGATCTCGGTGGAACCGGTGAAGGAGAGCTTGCGCACCGTCGGGTTGGCCGTCAATTCGCTGCCGATGGCTACCGGATCCCCGGTGATGACGTTGAACACCCCGGGCGGGAAACCGGCCCGATGGGCCAGTTCGGCCAGGGCCAGGGCGGTCAGGGGCGTCTGTTCCGCCGGCTTGACCACCACCGTGCAGCCGGCCGCCAGAGCCGGCGCCACCTTGCGCGTGATCATGGCGGCGGGGAAGTTCCAGGGGGTGATGGCGGCACAGACGCCGATGGGCTGCTTGATCACCAGCATGCGCTTGTCCGCCGCCACCGGGGGAATGGTCTCGCCGTAGGCCCGCTTGGCTTCCTCGGCAAACCATTCGACGAAGGAGGCGGCGTAGGCCACCTCGCCCTTGGCCTCGGCCAGGGGCTTGCCCTGTTCCGTGGTCATGAGCAGGGCAAGGTCGTCGGTGTGCCGGTTCATCAGGTCGAACCAGCGGCGCAGCACGGCGGCCCGCTCCTTCGCTGTCTTGGCGCGCCAAGCCGGCCAGGCGGCATCGGCGGCCTGGATGGTGCTGCGGGTTTCGCCGGCGCCGAGGCGGGGCACCTGGGCGATGACGCTGCCATCCGCCGGATTGGTCACGGTGATGGTGGCGGTGTTGTTTTCGCCACCCACCCACTGGCCATTGAGGTAGCACTGCTGGCGCAACAGATTCTGGTCCTGGAGTTTCATCTTTGTCTCGTCGCTGGAGTTTTTGAAAAATCGTCGTTTATACTTGG
>DATEZY010000203.1:0-2412 GCA_035255085.1 Azospira sp.
CTTCAGACGCAGCATCACGATCAGGATGTACAGCCCCAGGAGGGCGATCAGGCCCACCACGGCTTCGCGCCAACCCAGGCTGGAGGAAGCCAGCCAAGCGTCGAGGTTCATGGGGTTTGCCGTGCCTTGTCAGTCATGGGCGCGTATTATGCCAGAGGCCTCCTGGGCGGCGGAGCTTCTTCGGCGGCGGCAAAAACGAGGCTTAAAAGGAGGCTTTCAGCCAGCCTGCTTGGCCCGGTAGAAATCCTTGCTGGCGATATAGACGGTGCGCTCGACAATGGTATGCACCACGCCGTGGCGGTCCTTCAGCTCCACCGTGTAGGTGCGCTCGCACTCTCCCTGCCGGGCGACGATGTCGCGCACCGCGGCAACCTCGGCATCGTCGATGTGGAACTCGGCGAACAGGGGCGTACGGCCCGGTTTGCGGTAGCGGATGGCGCCGGCCTTGTCCCAGATGATGTAGTCATGGCCCAGCTGCAGGGCCAGCAGGGTGGGATGGAGGCCGTCGGTGGTGGCGAACAGGGCGCCGCCGAAGAGGGTGCCGACGGCGTTGCGGGTGCCCCGGTGCAGGGGCAGCTTGACGACGATGCGCTTCAAGTCGGCGGAGACGTGGATCACCCGGCCGCCGGTGGCGCGCCAGGCGGGGAACCAGTTGAAACCCCAGCGCAGCAAGGCGGGCCGCCAGGCCTGGGGCAGCTTTTTCCACCATTTGGGCAACATAAGAACTCTTTCTTCAATAGAAAACGCCCCGGCGGCGCCGGCCTACCGAGGCCGGACGCAGACCGGGGCGTTGGATATTACAGGGCCTCGAACAGGCCGGCGGCACCCATACCGGTGCCGATGCACATGGTGACCATGCCCCACTTCTTGTTTTCCCGGCGCATGCCGTGCACCAGGGTGGCGGTGCGGATGGCGCCGGTAGCGCCCAAGGGGTGGCCGAGGGCGATGGCGCCGCCCTGGGGGTTGATCTTGGCCGGGTCCAGACCCAGCTCCCGGGTCACCGCCAGGGCCTGGGCGGCAAAGGCCTCATTCAGCTCGATCCAGTCCAGGTCGTCCTGCTTGATGCCGGCCTGGGCCAGGACCTTGGGAATGGCGGCGATGGGGCCGATACCCATGATCTCCGGCGGCACGCCGGCCACGGAGAAGCCGGCGAAGCGGGCCAGGGGCTGCAGGTTGAACTGCTTGAGGATCTTCTCGGAGACCAGCAGCACGGCGCCGGCGCCGTCGGACATCTGGGAGGAGTTGCCGGCGGTAACGCTGCCTCGGGCATTGAACACGGGCTTCAGCTTGGCCAGGCCGGCCAGGCTGGAATCGAGCCGGGGGCCTTCGTCGGTGTCGCACACCTTGTCGACGATGCGCACGGCGCCGCTCTTCAGGTCCGGCAGGTGGGCGTGCACGGTGTAGGGGCTGATTTCGTCCTTGAACTTGCCGGCGGCGATGGCGGCCACGGCCTTCTGGTGGGAGGCCACGGCGAAGGCGTCCTGGTCGTCACGGCTGATGCCCCACTTCTGGGCCACCTTCTCGGCGGTGAGACCCATGCCGTAGGCGATGGCCACGTTCTCGTCCTTCTCGAAGATGGCCGGGTTGAGGGACACCTTATTGCCCATCATCTGGGACATCAGGCTCATGGTCTCGGTGCCGGCGGCCAGCATCACGTCGGCCTCGCCCAGGCGGATGCGGGCGGCGGCATCGGCCACGGCCTGCACGCCGGAGGAGCAGAAGCGGTTGATGGTCATGCCCGGCACGGTGTCCGGCAGGCCGGCCAGCAGCAGGCCGATGCGGGCCACGTTCATGCCCTGCTCGGCTTCCGGCATGGCGCAGCCGACGATCACGTCTTCCACCAGGGCCGGGTCCAGCTGGGGCACCTGGGCCATGACGGACTTGAGGGCGTGGGCCAGCATGTCGTCGGGACGGGTGGTCTTGAACATGCCGTTGCGCTTGGCCACCGGCAGACGGGTGGCGGCGACGATGTAGGCGTCTTGGATTTGTTTCATGAATTATGTCTCCTTCGAAACGCTGCCAAAATGCAGCGAAGCGGCCCTGGCTAGGCCTGCCGACGCAGACAGTACGGTGAGTACGGCAAGGAGGCAGAACGACGCCAGGGGCATTTTGTCAGTGTTTCCTAGTTGCGGAGGGGCTTGCCGGTTTCCAGCATGTGCTTGATGCGGGCCTGGGTTTCCGGGGTCTTGAGCAGTTCGACGAATTCGCGGCGCTCCACGGCGAGCAGCCATTCGTCGTCCACCCGGCTGCCCTGCTCCACGTCGCCGCCGCACAGGGCGATGGCGGCGGAGCGGGCCACCCGGTAATCGTGGGCGGAAATGAAACCGCCCTCCTTCATGTTCACCAGCATCATCTCCAGGGTGGCAATGCCGGGACGGCCGGCCACCGGGATGTTGCGGGCCCGCAGGGGCG
>DATEZY010000204.1:0-7193 GCA_035255085.1 Azospira sp.
CCGAGCGCCTCGGCGGCGTGGCCGGCAATGCGGGCCTGTTCGCCAGCGCAGACGACCTGGCGGCCTTTGCCCAGGCCCTCCTCGCCGGCGGCAAGCCCATCCTCAAGTCCAGCACGGTAGCCCGCATGTGGGCGCCCCAGACGCCCCCCACGGTGCCCACCCGAGGCCTGGGCTGGCGCCTGGACGCTCCCCTGGCCGCCAACCGGGCCGCCCTGCCGCCCCTGGGAGCCGCCAGCCACCTGGGCTATACCGGCACCGGCCTGTGGCTCGACCCGCTGCATCAGGTCTATGTGGTGGTCCTGTCCAGCCGCCTGCATCCCGACGAACACGGCGATGCCGGCCCCCTGCGGGCCAAGGTGGTGGCCACCGTGGCCGACGCCCTGGGAGACCTGCCGCCGGAGCGCCTATTGAAGGCCCATCCGGACTGGACACCCCGCATCGCCCCCTACCTGCCCAAGGCAGTCCCGGCACCGGTGCTGGCCGGCATCGACGTCCTGGCCGCCAGCGATTTTTCCGCCCTGCAAGGCCTGCGGGTCGGCCTGCTCACTCACCGGGCCGGCGTCGATGGTGCCGGCCGGCGCAGCATCGACGCCCTCTACGCCGCCCCTGGGGTCACCCTGGCCGCCCTGTTCAGCCCCGAGCACGGCCTTTCCGGCGACCGGGAAGGCAAGATCGGCAACGACACCGACGCCCGCACCGGCCTGCCCGTCTATAGCCTCTACGGTGCCACCCGGCGCCCGACCCCGGAAATGCTGGCCGGCCTGGATGCCCTGGTGGTGGATCTGCAGGACGTGGGCACCCGCTTCTACACCTACGCCAGCACCCTGGGCTATGTCATGGAAGCCGCCGCCGAGCAGGGCCTGCCGGTATTGGTGCTAGACCGGCCCAATCCCCTGGGCGGGGAAGCGGTGCAGGGCCCCCTGCTGGACCCGGAGCGGCGCTCCTTCACCGGCTACTGGCCCTTGCCGGTGCGCCACGGCATGACCCTGGGGGAACTGGCCCGGCTCTTCGCCGGTGAAACTCCAATCCCGGTCAAGCTCACCGTCATCCCTATGGCCGGCTACCGTCGGGACCTGACCTACGAGGATACGGGCCGGCCCTGGCTACCCCCCTCGCCCAACCTGCCGAGCCTGGCCGCCACCCGGCTCTACCCCGGCGTGGGCATGGTGGAAGGCGCAGAAGTCTCGGTCGGCCGGGGCACCGAGCATCCCTTCGAGCTTGTCGGCGCTCCCTGGATCGACGCTCCCCAACTGGCCGCTGCCCTCAGTGCCCTGCAACTGCCGGGTGTCACCTTTGCCCCCGACGACTTCACCCCCGGCACCAGCCGCTACACCGGCCTGCTCTGCCATGGCGTGCGCCTCACCATCACCGACCGCCAAGCCCTGGACACCCCGGCCCTGGGCGTGGCCCTGGCAGCCACCCTGTACCGCCTCTACCCGGAGCGTTTCACGCTCGACCGCCTGCTGGGAAACATGGGCAGCCAGGCCGTGCTCGACGCGATCGGCGCCGGCCAGGACTGGCGCGAGATCCGACGGCTGTGGCTAGCGGACCTGGCGGCCTTCGAGGCGGTGCGGCGGAAGTACCTGCTTTACCCCTGACGCAAGAGCGCCGGGGATCTTGCCGCCAGGGGTGGCACAGGACAGGGGAACCCCCGGCGCTTTCACGACTCCACCTCCACAGGTCCATCGACGATTGTGGAGGCGCCATGCATCTCGAAGGCTCTTGTCACTGCGGGGCAGTCAGGTTCAGCCTCGAAGCCTCCTCCCCGGTTCCCTTCATGCACTGCTATTGCTCCATTTGCCGCAAGACGGCAGGCAGCGGCGGATACGCCATCAATCTGGGGGGCGATTTCAAAACCCTGAAAGTTCGCGGCAAGCGGCATCTGGGCATCTACCAGGCAATCCTGCGGGAGCCGGGCAAGCGCTCGAGCCGATCACCGGCCAAGCGTCACTTCTGCCTGAAGTGCGGCAGCCCCCTGTGGCTCTGGGATCCGCGCTGGCCCGAGTTGGTCCATCCCCACGCCTCGGCCATCGACACGCCCCTGCCCAAGCCGCCGGAGGTGGTGGAAGCCGGCCTCGACTACGCCGCGCCATGGACCGACCCGCCACACACCCACGGCCATGCGTGCTACGGGCAATGGCCCAGCGAATCCCTGGCCGAATGGCACCAGCGACACGGCCTGTAGGCGGCAGAGTCCCGGGAGGCATCAGGGAGAGCCGTTGCAGACCCGCACTCGCGTGCAAGCGCCAGCCTTACCCGGGCGCCGGCCCTGCTACTATGAATCCATAGTCACCTGGGGAGCGCGCCATGCCAGTCCGCGATACGACCAATCCCACCCCCATCCGCCGGCAACTGCTCGGGGCGTGGGCCATCGCCCTATTGCTGGCTGCCTGCAATAGTGTCGAACCCCACACCCTCCACGTCCAGACCGCGGCCAAAGGCACCCTGATCGAGGCCAGGCAGGTCGTCGCCCTGGTCTATGCCCAGGCACCGGATGCGGAAATCGACAAGCTGCTTTATTCCGGCGGCGATCTCAGCCGCGCCATCAAGCGCCTGCGCGATCACTACCCCCAGCTCAAGCCCTGGCTCGACCAAGGCGCTATCGGCAACACCAGCAGCGGCTTCGTCGCCCTGCGCGACCCGGACCGGCGCGAACAGTTGCGGGATCTGCTGTGGGAAGAAAACCAGGACCGGGCCTTCCTGCACAACCAGGCCGCCGCCGTCGTCGGCCACGGTGGGGACAATCTCAACAGCTGGCTCCCTTACGCCTCATCCTCCTTTGGCAAGGAGTGGATCGAGCAGGGGCCAGCCGGCTGGTGGTGGCTCAATGACCAAGGCCAGTGGCGGCAAAAATAGGGGCGCGGGAATTCCGTTCGCCACCGATGTCGTGGACAAAAAAAACGCCGAGGCATGAACCTCGGCGTTTTTTTCGGTCGGCGGCGGCTTAGTGGTGCCGGCTGCCGTTGCGGTGGGTGGCGCCACCGGCCCGGGGCTGGCCGCCGTTGCCGGAGCGGGAAGGACCTTGGCCGGAGCGACCACCGTTACCACCACCATTACCGCCGGGGCGGCCGCCGCGGGATTGGCTGCCGTTGCGACCCGGCTGGCCCTGACGCTGGCCGCCGGAGCGGTTGTCCTTGGGCGCCGGGGGGGCGATGGCGCTCTGCTCGAAGCCAGGCACATTCACCACTTCCAGCTGCCGCTTGATCAGGCGTTCGATGTCGCGCAGATTGACACGCTCGTCGTGGCCCACCAGGGACAGGGCCTCGCCCTCGCAACCGGCCCGGCCGGTACGGCCGATGCGGTGCACGTAGTCTTCCGGCACATTGGGCAGTTCGAAATTGACCACGTAGGGCAGGAGGTCGATGTCGATACCCCGGGCAGCGATGTCGGTGGCCACCAGGGCCACCACCTTGCCGTCCTTGAATTCGTTCAGGGCACGGACCCGGGCGCCCTGGGTCTTGTTCCCGTGGAGGGCGGCGGAGCGGATGCCGGCCTTGTCCAGGCGGGTGGCCAGGGCATCGGCGCCGTGCTTGGTGCGGGTGAAGATGAGCACCTGGTTCCAGCCCCGGTTCTCGAACAGATGCAGCAGCAGGTCCTTTTTCTTGTCCCGGTCCACATGGATGACGCGCTGGGTGACGGTGTCCACGGTGGTGTTGCGGCGGGCCACCTCGATCAGCTGCGGGTCATGCAGGAAACCGCCGGCCAGTTCCTTGATCTCGTCGGAGAAGGTGGCGGAGAAAAGCAGGTTCTGGCGCTGGCCCTTGGGCGGCAGCAGGGCCTGGATCTTGCGGATATCGCGGATGAAGCCCATGTCCAGCATACGGTCGGCTTCGTCCAGGACCAGAATTTCCACGCCGGAGAGGTCCACCGTGCGTTGGCTGACGTGATCCAGCAGGCGGCCCGGGCAGGCCACCAGGATATCCACGCCGCGGCGCAGGGCGGCGATCTGGGGATTCATACCGACGCCGCCGAACATGGACATGGAGGTGAGCTTGAGATACTTGCCGTAGGTGCGCACGCTCTCTTCCACCTGCATCGCCAGTTCCCGGGTGGGGGCCAGGATCAGCACCCGGGGCTTGCGGGAGATGCGGTTGAGGGGGCTTTCGCCCTTGTGGGCTTCGGACAGGCGCTGCAGGATGGGCAGGGTGAAGCCGGCGGTCTTGCCGGTGCCGGTCTGGGCGCAGGCCATCAGGTCACGGCCGGCGAGGACGGCGGGAATGGCCTGTTGTTGAATGGGGGTGGGTTCGGTGTAACCCTGCTCGCCAACGGCGCGCAGGATTTCGGCCTTGAGGCCGAGATCGGTAAACAGCATGGATGCTCCTGGTGGGTAGCCCTTGGGCCCTGCGTGCACGGCGGCACGAACCAGTCGAGGCGAACTACGGGGGATGGGGTGAATCACGCGGGGGAGGCACTGGGGCGTCCCCGGGAGGGAATTCAACGGTCGCCGTGACTGATTGCGGCGACGCGAGGCGCGAAGTGTACCACGGCAGGGGATCGGCCCCCGGACTATTTGCCGCCGCTGGCCAAGGACAGCGGCGCCCCGCTCAGACCCCTAGTGGCAATACATGTAGTCCCGGGTCATCGGCAGGGGCCCCGCCATGCCGCCCCGGGCCTTGACCGCAACGATCTGGTGCAGGGCCATCCAGTGCTGGGTAAAACCATAGGCGCAGCCGGCCAGGTAGATGCGCCAGATGCGGTAGCGTTTTTCTCCCACCGCCGTCCGCAAGGCATCCCCGGCCTGCTCGAAGCGTTCGCTCCAGCGCTCCAGGGTCAGGGCGTAGTGGCGACGCAGGTTCTCCACGTCCGTCGGCTCCAGGCCGGCAGCGCACATTTCCTTCAGGGCCAGGCTGATGTGGGGCAGTTCGCCGTGGGGGAAGACATAGCGGTCGATGAACAGACCACCGCCCCAGGGCACCTCGCCGGAATCCGGGTCGGTGGAGGTGATGCCGTGGTTGAGGGCCACCCCGTCGTCCGCCAGCAGTTCCCGCAGCTTGGCAAAATAGCCTCGCAGGTGCTTCAACCCCACGTGCTCGAACATGCCGACGCTGGTGATGCGATCGAACTGTTCATGGTGCCCGTCGAGCTCCCGGTAGTCGGCCAGGCGCACCTCGCAGCGATCCGTCAGGCCGGCAATGGCGATCCGCTCGCGGGCCAGGGCGTACTGGTTCTGGGAGAGGGTGATGCCCACCGCCCGGGCGCCGTAGTCCCGGGCCGCCTTGATGATCAGCCCGCCCCAGCCGCAGCCGATGTCCAGCAGGCGGTCGCCGGGGCGCAGGCGAATCTTGCGCAGGATATGGTCCAGCTTCTGTTCCTGGGCCTGTTCCAGGGTATCGGTGTCCCTGCGGAAGTAGGCGCAGGAATAGACCATGTTCCGGTCCAGCCACTGGCGGTAGAAATCGTTGGAGACATCGTAGTGGTAGGCGATGGCATCCGCATCCATCTTCGGGGTGTGGCGCACCATGCGGCGGATTGCGCCATAACGACCCACGGGCTCAATCACGTGACCGGCGAGAGAGGCGACGGTGGAGATGACGGCACCGACCCGGCCATCCACGTCCAGATGGCCTTCCACATAGGCCTGGCCCAGGCTGTCCAGGCTGGGCCGCAGCAGGTGGCGCAGACCAGTGGCGCCGGGGACGCGGATGGTCACCTGGGGCGACTGCCCCAGTTCGTATTCACGGCCGTTCCACAGGGAGAGCCGCAGGGGGATGTCGTGGCGGCGCAAGCGGAAAGCCAGGTCATCCAGACGTTTGCCGAGAAACAACATGGGAATTCCTCCGCCTTCATACCGCTGGAGAGAACAGCGAACCCACCTACCGCCAGATCAGTCTTCTCCCAGGCCGGGGTGGGAATTGGGACGATTATCGGGGGATGCTCGTCCGGGGCCGAGGCCCCATCGCGCCTGAGGGCATACCTCAGGCCCAAGCGCATGATCTAAACGTATTTTCCACTTATGGAAGGAGGGTGAAAGGCTCTACCCCCCAAATGGCAGGGGCAAGAAAAAACCCGGCCCCGTGAACGGGCACCGGGTTTCGGCCAGAAACCGTGAGGCGCAGCCTCAGAAGGCAGCGAAGCCCCGCTCCAGGTCGGCTTGCAGGTCTTCCACCGCCTCCAGGCCGACGGCAACGCGCAGCAGGCCATCGGAGATGCCGGCGGTGGCCCGGGCCTCGGCGCTGATGCGACCGTGGGTGGTGGTGGCCGGGTGGGTGATGGTGGTCTTCACGTCCCCCAGGTTGGCGGTGATGGACAACAGACGGCAGTGGTCCACCACCTTCCAGGCTTCGGCCTTGCCGCCCTTGACCTCGAAGGCCAGGATGGCACCGCCGCTCTTTTGCTGGCGCTTGGCCAGGGCGTGCTGGGGATGGGATTCCAGACCGGGGTAGAAGACCCGGGCCACCTTGGGATGGGCTTCGAGCCAGGCGGCCAGTTCCAGGGCGTTGGCGGACTGGGCTGCCATGCGGATCTTCAGGGTTTCCATACCCTTGGCCAGAACCCAGGCGTTGAAGGCGGAAAGGGTCGGGCCGGCGGTGCGCAGGAACTTGAATACTTCCTCGGTCAGCTGCTTCGAGCCCACCACGGCACCGCCCAGGACCCGGCCCTGACCGTCCAGGTACTTGGTGGCGGAATGCACCACCAGGTCGGCCCCCAGTTCCAGGGGGCGCTGCAGGGCGGGAGTGCAGAAGCAGTTATCCACCGCCACCAGGATGCCCTTGGCGTGGGCAATCTCGGCCAGGGCGGCAATGTCGGCCACCTCGGTCAGGGGATTGGAGGGGGTTTCCAGGAAAAAGAGCTTGGTTTCTGGGCGGATGGCGGCGGCCCAGGCTTCCGGATTGGTCTGGCTGGCATAGGTAGTGCTGATGCCGAAGCGGGCCAGGATGTTGTTGAACAGCTGGATGGTGGCGCCGAACAGGCCGGCGGAGGCCACCACGTGGTCCCCCGCCTTCAAGTGGGCCATCACCAGGGAGAGGATCGCGGACATGCCGCTGGCCGTGGCCACGGCGTTCTCGGCGCCTTCCAGGGCCGCCAGGCGCTCCTGGAACAGGCTCAGGGTGGGGTTGGAGAAGCGGGAATAGACGTTGCCCTCCTCCGCGCCGGAGAAGCGGGCGGCGGCCTGGGCGGCGCTTTCGAAGACGAAGCTGGAGGTGAGGTAGAGGGCCTCGGAATGTTCGTTGAACTGGCTGCGTTCCTGGCCG
>DATEZY010000205.1:0-6804 GCA_035255085.1 Azospira sp.
GGGCTGGGCGTGGCCGGCGGTGGCAGCTTGGGCAGCCCCCTGGTCCTGTGCTGCACCCAAACTGCCCGTGGCAGCCTTGAGGTTGCTCTCGGCATCGATCAGGAAATTGGCAGTCACCACCACTTGCTCCCCTTCCCTGACGCCCTCCAGCACCTCCACGTAGGCGTCGCTGTGGCGGCCCAGCTTCACCTCCCGCGGGGCGAAACGCCCTTCCCCAGTCTGCACCAGCACCAAGGCCCGCCGGCCGCTGTCGATCACCGCCGATACCGGCACCGCCAGCACCGGCTCCTGGCCGCCGGTGGCCAGTTCCACCGTGGCATACATGGCCGGCTTCAACAACCCCTTGGGATTGGCCAGCTCCACCCGTACCGGCACCGTGCGGGTCTCGGCCTTGAGGGTGGGATAGACATAGCTCACCTTGCCGCTGAAGGTCTGACCCGGATAGGCCTCCAGGCTCACCCGAGCCGGACGCCCAGCCTCGATACCGCCGATATCCCGCTCGTTGATGTCGGCCACCACCCACACGCTGGAGAGGTCGGCCACCTGAAACAGGGCCTCGCCGGGCATGAAGCGCATGCCCTGAACCGCCTTCTTTTCCATGATCACGCCGCTCACCGGGGAGCCGAAGGTCAGGGTGCGCTTGCCCTGGCCTCCCTTGGCCAGGCCCCGGATCTGGGCCTCGGAAATATCCCAGTTTTTCAGGCGAGCCAGGCTCGCTTCGGCCAGTTGCTCCATGCCGGCCCGGGCGTCGCCGCCGGCCGCCGCCATGCTTTTCGCTCCCTCGGCGGCCACCGCGTATTCCCGCTGGGCCGAGACCAGGTCCGGGCTATAGACTTCGAAGAGAGGCTGGCCCTTGGCCACGGGCTGGCCGGTGGTATTGACGTGCAGGCGCTCGACCCAGCCCTCAAACTTGGGGGCGATGGTATAGAGGCGGCGCTCGTCGGGCTCTATCCGGCCCACGGCCTGGATGGTAGCCCCCAGTTCGCGCCGGGCCACGGCCTCGGTACGGACGCCTAGCTTCTGCACTTTTTCCGGGCTGATCTTGAGGCCACTGTCGGACTCCGGCGCGTCGCCGGCATAGACCGGGATGTAGTCCATCCCCATGGGGTCTTTCTTCGGTATCGGCGAGGTATCGGGCAGGCCCATGGGGTTGCGGTAATAGAGCACCTGGCGCTCGGCCTTGCTGCCAGCACCCACCGATTGGGCATTCTGGGTCGGCTGCCCCGAAGAGCCGCTTCCTTTCTGGCCGAGCCAGTAGCCACCGCTGGAAGCCAATACCAGAGCCAATCCGCCGGCAACCAACCCCATCCCCTTGTTCATTCTTCTTCTCCCACCAGTCGTTCGATGTCGGCCAGGCGCAGCTGCTGCTCGGCCTGGGCCTTGATGATGTCCAGCTTGGATTTGCGGATCTGGCGCTGGGCGTCGAGCAGGGTGGCGAAATCCACCTTGCCCGTCTCATAGCCGGCCAGGGCCGACTGGAAGGTCACCTGGGCCTGGGGCAGCAGGGCCTCGCTGGTCAGGCGCTCGATGCGACGGGCTGCCTCCAGGGCCGAGACGGCGCTGGAGAGGTCGCCCATGAGGCGGTTGGCGACAGCGTCCTGGCGCGCCCGGGCTGCTTCGAGCTTGCGCTCCGACTCCCGCTCCTGGCTGCGCCGGGATTCCTGCTGCAGGGGGATGTTGAGTTCCACCATCACCTCCCACTCGTTGATCTGGTTGCGGTTCTGGATGGGGGAGACGCCCAGGTTGAAGTCCGGGTACCGGTTCTTGTAGGTCAGTTCCCGTCCCTTGTCCGCCGCCGTGACCCCGGCGGCAGCGATGGCCAGCTGGGGGTTACGGGCCTGGAGCCGGGCAGTCAGCCCATCCCACTCCAGGGTGGCGGGGCTGGGCACCGGCCGCAGTTGGCGCGGCTCCGCCAGGGGGGCATTGCCGGGCCGGGCCAGGAGGGTATTGAGCTGGGTCATCATGTGGTGGCGCTCGGTCTCCACCCCGATCAGTTCGGACTGCAGGCTGCTGCGCTCCACCTGGGCCCGTACCACATCCTGCTGGGCCGCTTGGCCGTTGGCGTAGCGCACCTGGGCAACCATCCCCAGGTGCTCGGTGAGATCCAGCAGTTCCCGGGTCAATGTTTCGCTGCGGCTGGCCTGCCAGTATTGAGCGTAGGCGCCCTTGATGCGGGTGGCCAGGTCCAGCCAGGTGTCCGCCGCCGCGCCTTTGGCCTGTTCCGCTTCCGCGGCGGCCACGTCACGCTTCAGGTCGCGCTTGCCGAAAAAGGGTACGGCCTGGGAGACCAGGTAGCGGGTGCTGCCCACGCGGTTGGGCAACAGGCTCGGCGCGGCATCGCTGCCCCGGTTGGTGATGTCCCGCAGTTCGGTACGCAGCATGGGGTCGGTCAGGGCACCGGCCGGATAAATCCGCTCCGACGCCGCCTCGGCCTCCAGGCGCGAGGCGGCGAATTCCGGGCTGCGCTCCCGCGCCAGCGCCAGCAGTTCCTCCACCCGAGCCCCCGGGGGCTGGCCGTGGCCCCCGGCTTTTTCCTGGGCGCTGGCGATGGTCGCCAGGGCGACCAGACAGGCGGCGACGAACATCCTGTTCATGGCATTTCCTTCCATCCAGACGGCTAATGGACCCGTGCCGGATCCTTACCGCACTTTTTCCAGCTGCACCACGGAAAAGACACCATTCACGGAATCGGCCAGGAAGCGCACCTTGTCGCCTTCCTTGAGCTGATCCAGCCATTCCGGATTTTTCACCCGGAAGGCCATGGTCATGCCCGGCATCCCCAGGTTGGTGAGAGGACCGTGGGTCAGGGTAACCTTGCCGGCGGCCTTATCGACCTTTTTCACCACACCGTCGGTGAGTGCCGTGGCGCTAGCGCCGGCAGCCATGGCTGCGGTGCTGCCGTGATCGTGGGCTTCATGGGCGAAAGCAGGAAAAGGGGCCAGGGCGGCCAGAAGCAACAGGGGCTTGAGCAGGGCTTGCATGAGGAGTGTCTCCGATATCCGGTTAATCAAGGGTGATGGGCATAGACCGTGGCGCTGCCGCCGGGCTGTACCAGCAAGACTTGGTAGGGCAGGGCCCGGGGACCTTCCATGCCGGGGGAACCGGGAGGCATGCCCGGTGCGGCCAGCCCCAGGGCCTTGGGCTGCTCCTTGAGCAGGCGGCGGATGTCGGCGGCAGGCACGTGCCCCTCCACCAGGTAGCCCCCGACCTTGGCCGTGTGGCAAGAGCCGTAGCGCTCGGGCATGCCCAGGCGGGCCCGGGTGCCCGGCACGTCGCCGACGTCGTGGCTCTGGACCTGAAAGCCGGCCTGGCGCAGATGTTCGACCCAGGCACCGCAACAGCCACAGTCCGGGCTCTTGTAGACCTCCACCACCGGCTCCTTGGGAGCGGCAGCGGTAACGGAGACGGCAAGGGCCAGCAACAGGGCAACGGCAGATTTGGCGAAGGGGAAGGTCATGACGATTTCCGCATCAATGGATTCGATATCCGCCATGATGCCGTTGAAGCACCGACGTCAGGCTGACCGGCAGATTACAAATCCGTAATGTTCGCCGCCAGGAGCTCCTTTTCGGGCAAAATCGGCTCCATGAAAATCCTCGTCGTCGAAGATGAAGCCAAGACAGGCGCTTACCTGAAACAGGGGCTGAGCGAGGCCGGTTTTGTCACCGACCTGGCCCGGGATGGCCTGGACGGTATGCACCTGGCCCTCGGCGGCGACTATGAGTTGCTGTTGCTGGACGTGATGCTGCCCGGCGCCGATGGTTGGCAGATACTCCAGGCGGTGCGCCGCGCTGGCAAGGAAGTGCCGGTGCTCTTCCTCACCGCCCGGGACCAGGTGGAAGACCGGGTCAAGGGACTGGAGCTGGGTGCCGACGACTATCTGGTAAAGCCTTTCGCTTTCTCCGAACTGCTGGCGCGAGTTCGGACTCTTCTGCGCCGAGGCAAGCCCCGGGAGATGGAATCCCTGCGGATAGCAGACCTGGAGCTGGATCTCCTGCGCCGCCGCGCCACCCGAAGCGGACAACGCATCGACCTGACTGCCCGGGAATTCGCCCTGCTGGAACTGCTGTTGCGGCGCCAGGGAGAAGTCTTGCCCCGGAGCCTGATCGCCTCCCAGGTGTGGGACATGAATTTCGACAGCGATACCAATGTGGTTGAAGTAGCAGTGCGGCGCCTGCGGGCCAAGGTGGATGATCCTTTTCCCGTCAAACTCATCCGTACCGTGCGCGGCATGGGCTACGTGCTTGAAGGCCCCATGGAGTCCTAACTCGTCGCCACCATGAATCTCCGGCGTCCCTCTCTCACCCTGCGCTTGACGGCACTGTTTGCCGCCACCGCCGCCGTGGCCCTGCTCGCCTTGGGCCAGGTCATCGCCCTGGCCATGGATCGCCACTTCCAGGAACAGGACCGGGCCGAACTCCAGGCCAAACTCGACCTCACTGCCAGTGCCCTGCGTCGGACCAGCGATAGCGCCGGCCTGGACCGCCTGCCCCAGTTTCTCGATGACGCCCTTGTCGGGCACCACGGCCTATCGATCCTGATCACCAACGGCGATGGTCGCCTACTGTTTGCGACGTCGAGCGCCAACTCGGCTTTTCCTAGACCACCGGACGACATCCTTTCCTCCCCAGGAGCGGGGCAACAGTCGCCTCTTTTCACTTGGGAGCAAAACGGTCAAAGCTGGCGTGGGCTGTCTGCCAGGCTACTATCCGGTGACCCGACGGCTAAACCCCTGCACGTACTGGTCGCACTGGATATCGGTCATCACCGCCAATTTCTCGCCGCCTTTCACCGTACCCTGTGGCTGGCAGTGCTCTTGGCAATTGCCGCCATCGCCCTGCTCGGCTGGATCGCCGTGCGCCAGGGCCTCAAGCCCTTGCAATTCATGACCCAGGTGGCCCGGACGGTATCTGCTGACGCCCTGGGGCAACGCCTGGACCTGTCCGCCATACCCATAGAACTGACGGAACTTGGGCAAGCCTTCAATGCGATGCTGAATCGACTGGAGGATGCCTTCCAGCGGCTCACCCATTTCTCTGCCGACATCGCCCATGAATTGCGCACCCCGGTGAGCAACCTGATGACCCAGACCGAAGTGGCCCTCTCCCAGCCCCGCAGCGTCGATGAATACCGGGAAGTACTCTATTCAAACCTGGAGGAATACGGCCGTCTGGCCCGCATGATCGGCGACATGCTGTTCCTCGCCAAGGCCGACAACGGCCTTGTGGTGCCCAAGCAGGAAACTGTGAATCTGGGCCACGAAGTTCAAGCCCTGCTTGAATTCTACGAAGCGGTCGCGGAAGAGAAGGGAATTAGCCTCGAAGCGAGCGGTAGCGCCACGGTATCCGGCGACCGCCTGATGCTACGTCGGGCGTTGAGCAACCTTCTCTCCAACGCCATCGCCCATGGGGCCAGCAAGCAACCGATAAAGATTCGCATCGAAGTCACCGGCAACGAAAGTCGCACGTCGGTGAGCAACCAGGGCCCCCCCATTTCTCCCGACGCCCAGTCCCGCATATTTGATCGCTTTTACCGGGCCGACCCGGCCCGAAGCCATGATACAGCTAAAGGAGGCGAAGGCGCGGGCCTGGGCCTGGCCATTGTCCGCTCCATAGCCCGGGCCCATGGCGGGGACGTAGAGGTGCTCTCCGGCTCTGACGGAACCGAATTTACCCTCGTTCTACCGATGGCCTTTCCTGATCACTGACCATCCTGCCACTCTACCTTCAATCTCCTACCTCCAGGGCCATGCCCGACAGGAATAGCTAGCCTGTTGGTTCCCAAGCTATGGGGCCCTGACTTGTCAAAGTGAGGGTGATGGAGCCCTTACGCTGACCATGTTTGTCACCTGGCAACTTCGGTGGAGCCCATATACGGGTCTAGCAAGCGGGATGGGCAGCTAATCACATGGAATGGCATTCGGCCTGATGGGTCGAATATGAACCGCGCTATCGGCAGATGTTGTTCTCAGTCTTGACCTGGCGGGAAGCGACGCCATCCCCGCGATAGTCTCTGCCGGGGAGCGGTAACAGGAGTTTGGATCTGAAGCCGAGCATTCTGCTGGGGCTGTGTAAAAGAGGGTTGCAGGTTTGGTGGGGTTATCTGAGGTATGGGCCGGTTTTCTGTATGGTGTAAAAGTAAAAACCCCCGACCTCTGATGAGGACGGGGGTTTTTGTATGGGAGCCTGGCGGTGACCTACTTTCGCACATGTAGTATGCACTATCATCGGCGCAACTTTGTTTCACGGTCCTGTTCGGGATGGGAAGGGGTGGGTCCAAAGCGCTATGGCCGCCAAGCGTAACTTGTCCGCTTACCGTCTGAGACGTTAAGCGCAAATGGGAGAAGGTTGTATGTAGTGATTGCGGGCGAGTTGCCGCATTACTTAAGGTTATAGGATCAAGCCGCACGGGCAATTAGTATCGGTTAGCTTAACGCATTACTGCGCTTCCACACCCGACCTATCAACGTGGTGGTCTTCCACGACCCTTCAGGGGGATCGAATCCCCAGGGAAGTCTCATCTTGAGGCAAGTTTCCCGCTTAGATGCTTTCAGCGGTTATCTCTTCCGAACTTAGCTACCCGGCGATGCCACTGGCGTGACAACCGGTACACCAGAGGTTCGTCCACTCCGGTCCTCTCGTACTAGGAGCAGCCCCCCTCAAACTTCCAACGCCCACGGCAGATAGGGACCAAACTGTCTCACGACGTTTTAAACCCAGCTCACGTACCACTTTAAATGGCGAACAGCCATACCCTTGGGACCGGCTACAGCCCCAGGATGTGATGAGCCGACATCGAGGTGCC
>DATEZY010000206.1:0-19359 GCA_035255085.1 Azospira sp.
AATCCACAGACGGGTCGGGATGTCGGACTTGCCTTCCAGGACCTTACCGGCAGCACGGAAGTGGCCGATGTTGGTCATGCAGGAACCGATGAACACTTCGTCGATCTTGTCGCCGGCGACTTCGGACAGCACCTTCACATCATCCGGGTCGTTCGGGCAGGCCAGGATCGGCTCGGTCACTTCGGCCAGGTCGATTTCGATCACGGCAGCGTACTGGGCATCGGCATCAGCCTTGATCAAGGTGCCATTGGCGATCCACTCTTCCATGGCCTTGATGCGGCGGCCCAGGGTACGGGCGTCCTGATAGCCTTCGGCGATCATCCACTTCATCAGGGTGATGTTGGAGCGCATGTACTCGACGATCGGTTCCTTGTTCAGGGCGATGGAGCAGGCGGCGGCGGAGCGCTCGGCGGCGGCGTCGGAGAGTTCGAACGCTTGCTCAACCTTGAGATCGGGCAGGCCTTCGATTTCCAGGATGCGGCCGGAGAAGACGTTCTTCTTGCCCTTCTTCTCCACGGTCAGCAAGCCCTGCTTGATGGCGTACAGGGGGATGGCATTGACCAGATCACGCAGGGTGATGCCGGGCTGCATCTTACCCTTGAAGCGCACCAGCACGGATTCGGGCATGTCCAGGGGCATCACGCCGGTGGCGGCAGCGAAGGCCACCAGACCGGAACCGGCCGGGAAGGAGATACCGATGGGGAAACGGGTGTGGGAGTCACCGCCGGTACCAACGGTATCGGGCAGCAGCAGACGGTTCAGCCAGGAGTGGATGACGCCGTCACCAGGACGCAGGGAAACGCCGCCGCGGGTGCTGATGAAGGAAGGCAGTTCGCGGTGCATCTTCACGTCCACCAGCTTGGGGTAAGCGGCGGTGTGGCAGAAGGACTGCATCACCAGATCGGCAGAGAAGCCCAGGCAAGCCAGATCCTTCAGCTCGTCGCGGGTCATGGGGCCGGTGGTGTCCTGGGAACCCACGGTGGTCATCTTGGGTTCACAATAGGTGCCGGGCAGGATGCCCTTGCCTTCGGGCAGGCCACAGGCGCGACCGACCATCTTCTGTGCCTGGGAGTAGCCCTTGCCCGGATCGTTGGGCTGCTGGGGCAGACGGAACAGGGTGGAAGGAGGCAGGCCCAGGGCTTCGCGGGCCTTGGTGGTGAGGCCACGGCCGATGATCAGGGGAATACGGCCACCGGCGCGCACTTCGTCCAGGATCACGGGGGTCTTCAGCTGAGCTTCAGCGATGACGGCGCCGTTCTTCAGGGCAGTGACCTTGGCGGTGACGTGATCGACCTTCAGTTCGATCTCGTCGCCCATATCCATCTGGCCGGCATCGATTTCGATGGGCAGGGCGCCGGCATCTTCCATGGTGTTGAAGAAGATGGGGGCAATCTTGGACCCCAGGCAGACGCCGCCGAAACGCTTGTTCGGCACGAAGGGGATGTCTTCGCCGGTGAACCACAGCACGGAGTTGGTGGCGGACTTGCGGGAAGAACCGGTACCCACCACGTCGCCCACGTAGGCAATGAGGTTGCCCTTCTTGGCCAGGGCTTCCAGCTGCTTGACGGGACCGCGCTCGCCGGCCTTGTCAGCTTCGATACCCGGACGGGGGTTCTTCAGCATGGCCAGGGCATGCAGGGGGATGTCGGGACGGGACCAGGCATCCGGAGCGGGAGACAGGTCGTCGGTGTTGGTTTCGCCGGTGACCTTGAACACGGTCAGCTTCTGGGAAGCAGGCACTTCGGGACGGGAGGTGAACCACTCGGCGTCAGCCCAGGACTGCATCACAGCCTTGGCGTTGGCGTTGCCGGACTTGGCCAGTTCGGCCACGTCGTGGAAATAGTCGAACACCAGCAAGGTCTTCTTCAGGCCTTCGGCGGCTACGGTGCCGACTTCGGCGTCGCCCAGCAGGTCGATCAGGGGCTTGACGTTGTAGCCGCCCAGCATGGTGCCCAGCAGCTCGGTGGCCTTGGCACGGGAGATCAGGCCACAGGCGACTTCACCCTTGGCGACCTTGGCCAGGAATTCGGCCTTGACCTTGGCGGCGTCATCCACACCGGCAGGAACGCGGTGGGTGATGAGATCTACCAGATTGGCTTCCTCGCCCACGGGGGGGGCCTGAAGCAG
Organism: Azospira sp.; assembly: GCA_035255085.1. GTDB lineage: Bacteria > Pseudomonadota > Gammaproteobacteria > Burkholderiales > Rhodocyclaceae > Azospira. Next base: position 2,128 of record DATEZY010000206.1, read on the forward strand.
GCTCACGAGGTCTTTGGTCTGGGCAGCAGACAGAGGCAGGGGGGGGATCCCGAGGGCGGCACGCTCGGCGACGTGTTGGCGGTAGGCTTCAAGCACGGCTGGTTCCTCTCGACAAAAAGGGAATTTGGACGGTCGGCTTCGGGTCCGCTGGACAGGGAAGGCTGGTAAAACCAAGCCTTTTACCAGGGCACCCGCAAGTCTTATATATGATATCAGACATCCCCATTTTTTGGATGGGAAAGAATGGAAAAATAGGCGGATAGCGCCGGGAAAGCAAGCAGTAAGGTGGTGAAGTCCTCCCGCCCGAGCATCAGGGGCGACCGCCGCCCCGCTCCCGACGGCGGTAAAGCCAGAACACCGGGGCTAGTACTGCCAGCAAAAACAGCACGAGAGCGGCCAAGGGCCATAACACCGGGCGATTCCAGGCCGCCCTTTGCCGCTCCCGCAGCACCGGATCGATGCGCTGGTACTTGAGAATGTTGTTGCCCACGTCAGTCGGCTTGCGGTTGTACAGCCAGCTATGGCCCAGGGTGTAACTCTTGGGGTGGAAACCGTAAGCCCAGGGCGCATCCTGCTGCAGGATTTCAACCATGCGGCGGATGATACCCAGGCGTTCCACACCCTGGGGGCCGGTATTCTCCATGTTCTTCATGCGCTCGAACAGTCGGTCAAACTCGGGATTGGCGTAATTGGCAGAATTTTCGCCACCGTGGCCGACCCGGGTTTCCTTGCCGCTGAGCAGGAAGAAGAAGTTCTCCGGATCCGGATAGTCCGCGTTCCAGCCCAGATAGAAGAGCTGCACCGCCCCCTTGCGTATTTTCTCCTGGAAACGGTTCCAGTCCGTGGCCCGTACCACCAGCTGGATATCGATCTTGGCGAACTGCCGGGTCAGCCAATCGAGCCGGGACTTGTCGCCCATGCCGGCGCTGGTGGTATCGAGATTGACCACCAGGGGTTCGCCGGTGCGGGCATTGCGGCCGTTGGGCCAGCCGGCCTCGGCCAGTAACTTGCGCGCGGTCTCGATGGACTTGCGCCGGGGCTGTCCATCGACCCAGTCATAGACCACCGGGTTCATCCCGGCCCGCCCCTCCTCGTTGCCGAAGATGCCCGGCGGCAGGGGGCTCATGGCCGGGATACCCCGGCCATTCATGAAAATGGAAATGAACTCTTCCTCGTCCAGGGCGATGGAAACCGCCTGACGCAGCTTCTGTCCTGAAGCAGCAAGCCCCCCGACCACCGGGTCGAGCATGTTGAAGCCCATATAGTAGGTGGAGGCCCGCACGCTGGTCAGCAGGCGGATGCCCTTCTCCCGCATTTCATCGGTCAGAGCCACATCGCCGCCGACACCGATTTTCACCGCCTGATCGAAACTGTCGGAAGAAATTCCGGAGGCGTCGTAGTAGCCCTGGAGGAATTTGTTCCAGTAGGGGATGCTTTCCTTTTCCCGGGAGAAAATGGCCTTGTCGATGAAAGGCAGGGGCTTACCGCAATCGGCCAGCAAGCCCACCTCCCGGTCACCCTCCTCCCCCTCGCAGGGATAGGTCTCGCCGTGGAAGTTGGGATTGCGCTCCAGCACCATCCGGCTATTGGGATTGTTTTCGGTCAGCATGTAGGGACCTGTACCCACCGGATACCAGTCGAGGCTGAGGTTTTTGTCCGCCATGCCCGGCTGACCATAAAAACGGTCGGCCTCCCGGGGTACCGGAGCGAAGAAGGGCATGGCCAGCCAGTAGAGGAACTGGGGATACTTGCCCCGGATATGCACCCGGTAGGTGTAGCGATCCACCTTCTCGACCCCGGACAGGGGGAAGCGGTCCAGGTCGAGCCAGGCATTCGCCGGCGCAGCCTTGGCAGCCGCGTCCAGGGCTTCACCCAAGGCCTTCAGGCCGACGATGTGCTCAGCCATCATGCCGAAGATAGGGGAATGGACGCGGGGGTGGGCGAGGCGCTTGATCTGGTAGATGTAATCATCCGCCGTCAATTCCCGGCTACCGGTGTGGCGAAAATCCGCCAGACGCTCGATACCCTTCAGGGACTCCGGAGTCAGGGCACCATAGATGGGTTCGCCCCTGGCATCCAGGGCAAAGGCCGGGTGGGGCTGGTAGCGAATACCGGAACGAATGCGGATGTCGTAGACGCTTTCAGCAATCCGGGCCGCATCGGCATTCGCCGGCAGTTCGTGCCCGGCGCCATCGTAGTAGCGGGCCACGGGCACGGCCTCGGTAGTAGCCGGCACCAGGGTATAGGGGCGACGCAGATAGTGGTATTGCAGCGGCGGCTCGTAGATTTGGCCGGTAAAGACCGATTCGTCCTCGGCATAGGACTGGGCCGGATCCAGGTGTTTGGGCCGCTCGGTGAAGGCGGAATAAAGAATGTTGCGCCCGGCGTCGGCTGCCGGATAGGGATTGTTCCAGGCGACTCCGGAACCGTCACAGGCGGCGAGAAGGGTAAAAAGCAGCGCGCCGACAAGGGGCGCCAGGCGGCGTAGGGTGCGGCGAATCATGCTTCAAGTGTAACGGAAGGTAATAGCACCGTCATCCGCGGCCATGACGCAGCGCGGCAAAGACACAATTCCGCTATAATCCCGCGGACTTTCAACTAAGGGGCATGTATGGGCTTTCTTGCCGAAAAACGCATCCTGATTACCGGGCTGCTCTCCAAGCATTCCATCGCCTATGGCATCGCCAAGGCCTGCCATCGTGAAGGCGCCCAACTCGCCTTCACCTACCAGAACGAGCGTTTCCAGGAACGGGTCGCCAAGTTCGCCGCCGAATTCGACAGCACCCTGGTGCTGCCCTGCGACGTTGCCAATGACGATGAAATCACCAATCTCTTTGTCGAACTCGGCAAGCATTGGGACAGCCTGGACGGTCTGGTGCACTCCGTTGCCTACGCACCTTCCGAATCCCTGGAAGGGGACTTCCTCGACGCCATTTCCCGGGAAGCCTTCCGTATCGCCCACGATATTTCCTCCTACAGCTTCCCCGCCCTGGCCAAGGCCGCCCGGCCCATGCTGAAGAAGGCCCACGGCTCCGTGCTCGCCCTCTCCTACCTGGGCGCCGAGCGCACCATGCCCAACTACAACGTGATGGGCCTGGCCAAGGCCAGCCTCGAGGCTTCCGTGCGCTACATGGCCACCAGCCTGGGCCCGGAAGGCATGCGCGCCAACATCATCTCCGCCGGTCCGATCAAGACCCTCGCGGCCTCCGGTATCGGCAGCTTCGGCAAGCTGCTGTCCTACAACTCCCACCACGCCCCCCTGCGCCGCAACGTGACCATCGAGGAAGTGGGCAATGCCGCCGCCTTCCTGCTGTCCGATCTGGCCAGCGGCATCACCGGTGAAGTGCTCTACGTGGACGGCGGTTTCAATACTACCGCCCTGGGCAATGCCGAACCCATGACCGCCTGATCAGCCAGCAGCGGTAAAAGCAGCAAACAAAAACGCCGACCTCGCGGTCGGCGTTTTTTTATCTATTTACTCATCGCCGGCCGCATCCTGTTGGCACGACCAGCGATAAGACTTAGACGGGCTCAGCGCTCCTTGGCTTCCAAGGCTGCAGCATTGATTTCCACCTTGTAGCGGCTGCGCAGGCCAGCCAGGTACGCCCCAAAATCCTCCTGAGCCGTCAGGGCAGTATATTCCTGCTGCAAGGCCTTGCTCTTGGCCGGATCGATGCTCTCCGGCTGGCTCACCTTGACCACCTTGTACAGGGCATAACCGCCATTGTTCGGAACTTCCACGCCGGCGTAGGCAGGGAGCTTGGTGGTATCGGCCTTGAAAATAGCCTGCACCACGGGGCCGGGCATCTGGGACTTGGCCCCGATGCGGGAGACGGTCTTGGTCGCAGCCCAGCTAAGCTTGTCCTCTTCACCCTTTTGCAGGGCGACCAGTTTCTCTTCCCCGCTCTTGCGGGCCAGAGCGGCACTCTGCTGCAGCTTGAGCACTTCCTCGATCTGGCCCTTGACCGCCTCGAAGGGCTTGAACGCCGCCGGCTTATGTTCCAGCACCCGCGCTGCCACCAAAGTGTTGGGACCAACCTCCACTGCCTCGGTATTGCGCTTGCTCTTCAGGGAATCATCGGAGAACAGGGCTGCCAGCAGCTTGTCATTGCCCAGCACGCCGGCCGCCGGACCGCCACGCTTGCCGATCCAGGCAGATTGCTGCACCGCCAGCTTGAACTTGTCGGCCACCGGCTTGAGACTGTCGGATTGCTCATAAACCGTGTTGCTGAAGGTCTCGGCGGCTTCGGCAAACTTGCGGGACGCGGCTTGGCGCTTGAGCTCGGTTTCGATCTCGCCTTTCACCTCATCCAGGCTCTTGGCTTTGGCGGCCTTGATGCCGGTGAGCTTGATGATGTGGAAGCCGAAGTCAGACTGCACCAGTCCAGACAAGGCGCCTTCCTTGAGGCTGAAGACGGCGTCCTCGAAAGGCTTGACCATCATGCCGCGACCAAAGAAGCCCAGGTCCCCACCCTTCTCGGCCGAACCCGGATCCTGGGATTCCTTCTTCGCCAGTTCAGCGAACTTAGCCGGATTCTGCTGCACTTCCTTCAGCACAGCCTCGGCTTTCGCCTTGGCCTTGGCGGCATCGCCATTGTTGGCAATCAGGATATGGCTGGCGCGACGCTCTTCAGCCTGCTGGTAGCGCTCCTTGTGGCCTTCGTACCAGGATTTCACATCCTCGGCACTGACCGTAATCTGGGCCAGAAGGGCATCCAGTGAAAGCTGAACATACTCAGCCCGGACCTGCTCCGGCACTTCAAAGCTGGCCTTGTTGTCCTCGTAGAATTTCTTCACCTCGGCCTCGCTGGGCTTGGCCTGAGCCGCGAACTGCTCAGGAGCGATCCGCAGTTCTGCCACCTGGCGCTCTTCGGACTGGATACGCAGCAATGCAGCTGCCGTACTCGCCGCCACCACACCGGTATCGCTCACCGAACCGACCAACTGCTGCAGGGTCAGATCCTGGCGCAACTGGGCTTCGAAGCCGGCCTGGGTCAGGCCCTGGGCTTTCAGTGCCGCCTCATAGCGGGGAAGGGAAAACTGACCGTTTTCCTGCAGCGCGGGAATCTTGCTGATGACATCGCGCAGCAAATTGTCGCTGGCGGTCAGGCGTCTTTTGCTCGCTTCGAGAAACAGCACCCGCCGATCGATCAGGTTATTCAGAACCGTTTGGCGAGCCTCAGGGGTTTCCATCAGCGCCGGATTGTAGTTGGCGCCGAGCATGCCGCGCAGACGGTCCTGCTGCTCGCGCCACGCCTCCTGGAACTGCTGCTGGGTAATCTTGGAACCACCGACGGTAGCCACATCGTTGCTACTGCCAGCATTGCGGATGTAGGAATCCACCCCCCAGAAGGCAAAGGGAAGCGTAATCAGAGCAAGGAATACCTGGACAATTCTTTTGTTGTTGCGGACGGCGTCGAACATATTGGTCTACCGTGAATGGCTGCGGTGAATAAATCAGCGAATTAAGCAGAAAGAAGGGGACTGCGAAAGCAACAGCGCACGACAAAAAACGATGCTAGCGGAAGTACGAAAGAAAAAAGGCGAACTTGCGTTCGCCTTTTTTGCGTTCTGGCGGAGTGGACGGGACTCGAACCCGCGACCCCCGGCGTGACAGGCCGGTATTCTAACCAACTGAACTACCACTCCTTGAATGCTGCACGCTTTATGGTGGGTGCTGACGGGATCGAACCGCCGACATTCGCCTTGTAAGGGCGACGCTCTACCAACTGAGCTAAGCACCCGAGCCAGCCGGCCATAAATTTATTTCATGGCCATCAGCGCGAAGGCCGCTTAGTTTACAGCATCCTTGAGCGCTTTACCAGCGCGGAACTTCGGAACCTTGGCGGCCTTGATTTTGATGGCAGCGCCCGTACGGGGATTGCGGCCGGAACGAGCGGCACGCTTACCGACGTAAAAGGTACCAAAACCTACCAAGGTCACCAACCCACCCTTTTTCAGGGTCGTTTTAACGGCCCCGATGGTGGCATCCAGAGCACGGCCGGCAGCTGCCTTGGAAATATCGGCAGACTTGGCAATTTGATCGATCAATTCAGATTTGTTCACGTAAGCCCCCTTACATAAAAATAATCGAAAAAGTACTGCACACGCTTTTATAACAAGGCGAAAAACCTTGTGTCAAGCGGTTTCTGGGCGATTCGGGGGATATTCTGAAAGGGTGTTGCCATGCCGGAAAATTTGCTTCCGGCATGGCAATAAAACGTCGATCAGTGGGTGACGACGGTACTACCGGCTGCCTCGTCACCGGGGGTGGCGACGGGTGCTGCTGGCGGCTCAGCCGCCACCAGGGGCTCAGGCTTACGCTCCAGAGCCAGTTCAAGCACCTGATCGATCCACTTCACCGGCACGATTTCGATGCGATTCTTGATGGTATCCGGAATCTCGGCCAAATCCTTGACGTTCTCTTCCGGGATAAGGGCCGTCTGCAAGCCGCCGCGCACCGCAGCCAGCAGTTTCTCCTTCAAGCCACCGATAGCCAGCACCTCGCCCCGCAGGGTGATTTCGCCGGTCATGGCCACATCGCAACGCACCGGAATGCCGGTCAGCACCGACACCAGGGCAGTACAGATACCGATACCGGCGGAAGGACCATCCTTAGGAATCGCCCCTTCCGGCAAGTGGATGTGGATATCGCTCTTCTGGTAGAAGTCATCGCTGATCCCCAGGGACTGGGAACGCTTGCGCACCACGGAGAGCGCTGCCTGGATGGACTCCTGCATCACCTCACCAAGCTTGCCGGTGGTAATGGTCTTGCCCTTGCCGGGCAGGGCCACGGTTTCGATGGTGAGCAGCTCACCGCCGACTTCGGTCCAGGCCAGACCGGTGACCTGGCCGACCTGGTTCTCCTTCTCAGCCATGCCGAAGCTGTAGCGGCGCACCCCCAGGAATTTATCCAGGTTACGGGCCGTCACGGCGACCTTGCTCTGGCTCTTCTTGAGCAGCAGGGTCTTCACCACCTTGCGGCAGATCTTGGAGATTTCCCGCTCCAGGCTGCGCACACCGGCTTCCCGGGTGTAGTAGCGGATGATGTCGCGCAGGGCACTTTCAGCCACGGCGATCTCGGTCTTCTTCAGACCGTTGTTCTTCAACTGTTTCGGCAGCAGATAACGCAGGGCGATGCTGACCTTCTCGTCTTCCGTATAGCCGGAAAGGCGGATCACTTCCATCCGGTCCAGCAGGGGACCCGGAATGTTGAGGGTGTTGGCGGTGGCCACGAACATGACCTCGGATAGGTCATATTCCACTTCCACATAGTGATCGACGAAGGTGGAGTTCTGCTCCGGATCCAACACTTCCAGCAGGGCGGAGGACGGGTCGCCGCGGAAATCCATGCCCATCTTGTCCACCTCGTCGAGGAGGAACAGGGGGTTCTTCACCGCCACCTTGGTCATGTTCTGCAGGATCTTGCCGGGCATGGAACCGATATAGGTGCGGCGGTGACCGCGAATCTCGGCCTCGTCCCGCACGCCACCCAGGCTCATGCGCACGAACTTGCGGTTGGTGGCCTTGGCGATGGATTGACCCAGGGAGGTCTTGCCCACCCCGGGAGGTCCGACCAGACACAGGATCGGGGCCTTGAGCTTGTCCACCCGCTGTTGCACGGCCAGGTATTCGAGGATGCGTTCCTTGACCTTCTCCAGGCCCCAGTGGTCCTTATCGAGAATGGTCTCGGCTTCGAGCAGATCTTTGGAAACCCGGGTCTTTTTCTTCCACGGCAGGCTCACCAGGGTTTCGATGAAGTTGCGCACCACGGTAGCTTCAGCAGACATGGGCGACATCAGCTTGAGCTTCTTCAGCTCGGCCTGAGCCTTGGCCACGCCTTCCTTGGTCATGCCGGCGGCCTTGATCTTCTTTTCCATCTCCTCGAGGTCGGCCCATTCCTCGCCTTCCCCAAGTTCCTTCTGGATCGCCTTGACCTGCTCGTTCAGGTAGTACTCGCGCTGACTCTTTTCCATCTGGCGCTTGACACGACCGCGGATGCGCTTTTCCACCTGCAGGATGTCGATTTCGGATTCGAGTTGGGACAAGAGGCGCTCGATGCGCGACTTGATGTCGAACATTTCGAGGATTTCCTGCTTCTGCTCGAGCTTCAAGGGCAGATGGGCGGCGATGGTATCCGCCAGACGACCCGCTTCCTCGATGCCGGCGATGGAGGTGAGAATCTCCGGCGGAATCTTCTTGTTCAGTTTGACGTACTGATCGAACTGGGCGATCACCGCCCGGCGCATGGCCTCCACCTCGTGGTTGGGCCCATCGTCGCCAGTAATGGGTTCGGCATTGGCAAAGAACAGGGTCTGCTGATTATCCACGCTGAGGACGCGGGCACGCTGGGTACCTTCCACCAGAACCTTCACCGTGCCGTCGGGCAGTTTCAGCATCTGCAGGATATTGGCAATGCAACCGATCTCGTAGAGATCCTCGGGTGCCGGCTCATCCTTGGCGGCAGACTTCTGGGCGACCAGCAGGATGCTCTTGCCGGACTCCATGGCGGTCTCGAGAGCCTTGATGGACTTGGGCCGCCCCACGAACAGGGGAATAACCATGTGGGGGAAAACCACCACGTCCCGCAGAGGCAGGAGCGGCAGATCCACTGGGTCGGAGGGCAGCAGGGTGATACTGGACATGGCGTAGCCTTAGGATAAGTGACCAGTCCCAGAGATGGGGACGACAGGCGGATTCTTCAAGCCCGGGCCGCAGAAAACAGCTTGGCGGTACGGCCCGGGCGGTGGATCAGTTGGAGCCGGAAACCTTGGGTTGGTCGGCGTAGATCAGGATGGGCTTGGCGTCGCCGGTAATCATGCCTTCGTCGATAACGACCTTAGAGACATTTTCCATACCGGGAAGTTCATACATGGTTTCCAGCAGCACGTTCTCCAGGATGGAGCGCAGGCCACGGGCACCGGTCTTGCGTTCGAGGGCGCGATGGGCGATAGCGATCAGGGCTGCGGGGCGCACTTCCAGCTCGGCGCCTTCCATGGAGAACAGCTTCTGATACTGCTTGATCAGGGCGTTCTTGGGCTCGATCAGAATCTGCATCAGCGCAGCCTCGGACAGTTCATCCAGGGTCGCGATCACCGGCAGACGGCCGACGAATTCGGGGATCAGGCCGAACTTGATCAGATCCTCAGGCTCCACGGTGCGCAGCACCTCTCCCACGGCCTTTTTGTCTTCCTTGCTCTTCACCTCGGCACCGAAGCCGATGCCACCCTTGGTGGAACGGTTGCGGATGACCTTTTCCAGGCCATCGAAAGCGCCGCCGCAGATGAACAGGATGTTGGCCGTATCGACCTGGACGAAATCCTGGTTCGGATGCTTGCGCCCGCCCTGGGGCGGCACGGAAGCCACGGTGCCTTCGATCAGCTTCAACAGGGCCTGCTGCACGCCTTCGCCGGAAACGTCCCGGGTAATGGAAGGGTTGTCGGACTTGCGGGAAATCTTGTCGATTTCGTCGATATAGACGATGCCCTGCTGTGCCTTCTCGACTTCGTAGTCGCACTTCTGCAGCAGCTTCTGGATGATGTTTTCCACGTCCTCGCCCACGTAGCCGGCCTCGGTGAGGGTCGTGGCATCGGCCATGACGAAGGGCACGTTGAGCAGGCGGGCCAGGGTCTGGGCCAGCAGGGTCTTGCCGGAGCCGGTGGGGCCGATGAGCAGGATGTTGCTCTTGGCCAGTTCCACGTCGTCGGCGGTACGGCTCTGATGCCGCAAGCGCTTGTAGTGGTTGTACACGGCGACGGAGAGAATCTTCTTCGCCGTTTCCTGGCCGATGACGTACTGGTCCAGGATGGAACAAATTTCCTTGGGTACCGGCAGGTCTTCCTTGCCGCCCTTGGCGCCGGCATCACCCGCCACTTCGTCGCGGATGATGTCGTTACACAATTCGATGCACTCGTCGCAGATGAACACGGACGGGCCAGCGATGAGCTTTTTCACCTCATGCTGGCTCTTTCCGCAGAACGAGCAATAAAGCAGCTTTTCGGTGCTGCCACCTTTCTTTTCCGACATGGAGCCCTCCCCGCTTACTTCGTTTCCGCCACGTCCTGACGACTGTTCAGAACCTTGTCGATCAGGCCATATTCTGCCGCCTCGGCCGCAGACAGGAAATTATCCCGATCCGTGTCGCGCTCGATACGCTCCACCGGCTGGCCGGTGTGGTGCGCCATGATTTCGTTGAGCTTGGCGCGCAGGGAAAGAATTTCCTTGGCATGAATCTCGATATCCGAGGCCTGGCCCTGGAAACCACCCATGGGCTGGTGAATCATGACACGGGAATTCGGCAGAGCAAAGCGCTTGCCCTTAGCACCGGCGGTCAGCAGGAAGGCCCCCATGGAGGCGGCCTGACCCATGCAGAGGGTGGACACATCGGGCTTGATGAACTGCATGGTGTCGTAAATCGACAAACCAGCCGTCACCGAACCGCCCGGAGAGTTGATGTAGAAGTAGATATCCTTGTCAGGATTTTCCGCTTCCAGAAACAACAGCTGTGCCACCACGAGGTTGGCGGAGGCGTCGTTAACCGGACCAACCAGGAAAACGACGCGCTCCTTCAGCAGGCGCGAATAGATATCGTAGGACCGTTCACCACGGCCGCTCTGTTCGACCACCATGGGGATCAAACCCAGCGCTTGCGGATCCCAGTGGCCTGCGTGTTCGATCTTCATGCCTGCTTCCTCTGTTGAAAAGTTTTAATAGTTTTATGGATTAACGACGGCCCATCAACTCTTCGAAGTCGGCGACCTTGTCGGTAACCTTGGCGCGTTCCAGCACCCAGGCCACCACATTGTCTTCGACCACGACAGCTTCGACTTCCGCCAGACGTTGGGGCTGGGCGTAGTACCAGCGCACCACTTCTTCCGGATTCTCGTAGCTTTGAGCGGCTTCGTCCACCATCGCCTTGATCTGCTCAGGCTTGGCGTACAGGTTCTCGGTCTTCACCAGCTCGGACAGCACCAGACCCAGGGTGACGCGACGCTTGGCCTGGTCGCCGAACCATTCGGGCTTAACCGGCAGATCCTTGCCCTTGAAGCCACGGGCGTCCATGTCGGCGCGAGCAGCCTGCATCAGGCGCTCCACTTCGGACTCGATCAGGGCGTTGGGCACGTCGATCGGGTTGGCCTGGAGCAGGGCTTCCATGACCTGGTCCTTGATGCGGGCCTGGATACGCTTCTTCACTTCGCGGGACAGGTTGCCTTCGATTTCGGCGCGCATCTTGGCCACGTCGCCGTCGGCGATGCCCATCAGCTTGGCGAATTCAGCGTCCACTTCCGGCAGCACCGGAGCCTGGACTTCCTTGACGGTGATTTCGAACTGCACGGCCTGGCCGGCCAGGTCCTTGGCGAAATAGTCTTCCGGGAAGGTCATGTCGAAGGTCTTGGCATCGCCAGCCTTCAGGCCTTCCACGTTGGTCTCGAAGTCAGCCAGCATCATGCCTTCGCCCAGGACGAAGGGATAATCGGTGGCCTGGCCGCCCTGGAAGGGCTCGCCGCCCTTCTTGCCGAGGAAGTCGATGACCACGCGGTCGCCCTTGGCGGCAGCACGCTCGGCCTTGGCGAAGGAAATGCGCTGCTTGCGCAGGATATCCAGGGTCTTGTCCACTTCGACACCGGTCACTTCGAAGGAAGGACGCTCGACGCTGCTGGCGGACACGTCGCCCAGGGCGAACTCGGGATAGACCTCGAAAATCGCGGAGAATTCGACGTGGGTGGTGCTTTCGCTGGGCTTGGCCTCGATCCGGGGATAGCCAGCCACGCGCAGCTTCTGGGCAGTCACGGCCTCGCCGAAGGCGCGGTCGATGGCATCAGCCAGAGCTTCATGACGAGCCTGGGCGCCGTACTGCTGCTTCACCATGGTGAACGGCACCTTACCGGGACGGAAGCCCGGCAGCTTGACGTTCTTGCCCATGCGCTTCAGGCGCTCATCGGTTTCCTTATCCAGATCGGCGATGGCGACGGACAGATCCAGGCGACGCTCCAGAGCGCTGGAGACTTGGGAATTCTCTTGCATGCGTTTTCCTTAGTGACAACAAAGGCGGCCTTCCGCCGCCAAGCCCATGGTGCGAGAGAGGGGACTCGAACCCCTACACCTTTCGGCGCTGGAACCTAAATCCAGTGCGTCTACCAATTCCGCCACTCTCGCTCAAACGATCCATTTTACCCGAGAAGACCCTATACTGTAAGCCTTGCCCCGAGCCACCCCGATCACCGCTCCCTGGGCCAATTTCCAAGCCAATTTGGCTTAACGCCAGCTTCCCTGGCCGACCTTCATTGTCATGCCCGTCGACCACTACGAGAATTTTCCCGTCGCCTCCCTGCTCCTGCCCGCCCATCTGCGCCGGCCGGTGGAGGTGATCTACTGGTTTGCCCGCAGCGCTGACGATATCGCCGATGAAGGCGATGCCTCCCCCGCGGAGCGCCTGGCCGCCCTGGCCGCCTACAACGCCGAGCTGGACCGCATCGACGCCGGCACCACCCCGGAAACGCCCCTGTTCCAGGCCCTGGCCCCGATCATGGCGGTGCACCGCCTGCCCATCGAGCTGTTCCGCGACCTGCTCTCGGCCTTCGCCCAGGACGTGACGGTCAAGCGCTACGCCGACTACCCGACCCTGCTCGACTATTGCCGCCGCTCCGCCGACCCGGTGGGCCGCCTGCTGCTGCACCTGTTCGAAGTCGCCACGCCGGACAACCTGCGCCGCTCCGACGCCATCTGCACCGCCCTGCAACTGGTCAACTTCTGGCAGGACATCGCCGTGGATTGGCAGAAGGGCCGGGTGTACCTGCCCCAGGAAGACCTGACCCGCTTCGGCGTGGCCGAGGCGCGCATTGCCGAAGCCCCGGCGGACGCCGCCTGGCAGTCCCTGCTCGCCTTCCAGGTTGAGCGCACCACCGCCCTGATGGAACAAGGCGCCCCCCTGTGCCACGCCCTTCCCGGCCGCTTCGGCTGGGAAATCCGCCTCACCGTCGAAGGCGGCCTGCGCATCCTGGAACGCCTGACCCAGGTCCGCGGCGACGTCTTCCGCCAGCGCCCGACCCTGGGCCGTGCCGACTGGCTACTCCTGGCCGGCCGCGCTCTCCTCTTTCGCTTTCGCCACCCTGCGCCATGAATCCTCACGACTATTGCCGCGACAAGACCGCTGCCAGCGGCTCCAGCTTCACCCTCAGCTTCCGCATCCTGCCGCCCCTCAAGCGCCGCGCCATGACGGCGCTCTACGCCTTCTGCCGGGAGGTGGATGATGTGGTAGATGAATGCCACGACCCCCAGGTGGCCGCCATCACCCTGGTCTGGTGGCGGGCGGAGGTGGAACGGCTCTACGCCGGCACTCCTGAACATCCGGTAACCCAGGCCCTGGCCGACGTGCTCAAGGATTTCAGCCTGCCCAAGGAGCAGCTGCTGGAAATCATCGACGGCATGGAAATGGACCTGACCCAGGCCCGCTATCCGGATTTCAAATCCCTGCAGCTTTACTGCTACCGGGTGGCCAGCGTGGTAGGCCTACTCTCAGCCGAGATTTTCGGCTACCGGGACCGGCACACCCTCAAGTACGCCCACGACCTGGGCCTGGCCTTCCAGCTCACCAACATCATCCGCGACGTGGGCGATGATGCCCGCCGCGGCCGCCTCTACATCCCCATGGACGAGCTGCAGCGCTTCAACGTGCCGGCGGCGGACATCCTCCAGGGCCGGCCGACGGAGAACTTCAAGCAGCTCATGACCTTCCAGATCGAACGGGCCCAGGGCTACTACGACCAGGCCCTGGCCGCCCTGCCCCGGGAAGATCGCAAGGCCCAGCGCCCGGGCCTGATCATGGCGGAAATCTACCGTTTCCTGCTCGAAGTCATCGCCGAAGACCCGGCCCTGGTGCTCACCCACCGCATTTCTATCCCCCCGGGCCGCAAAATGTGGCTAGCGGCCAAGGCATGGCTGCGCGGGTAGCTGTAGCCGTCATCGGCGGCGGCTGGGCGGGCCTCGCCTGCGCCGTGGAACTGGCCAGCGCCGGCTGCGCCGTCAGCCTTTATGAATCGGCCAAACAGCTCGGCGGCCGCGCCCGGGGGGTGGAAGTCCATGGCCACGCCCTGGATAACGGCCAGCACCTGCTGATCGGCGCCTACCGGGATACCCTGGACCTGCTGCAGCGCATCGGCAGCCGGCACTTGCTGCAAGCCGCCCCCCTGGTCCTGGACACGCCACCGGCCTTGCGCCTGGCCCTGCCCCGCTTGCCGGCGCCCCTGCACCTGGCCGTCGGCCTCCTCGGCGCCCGGGGCCCCGGGCTCAGGGACAAGATCGCCGCCGCCCGCTTCATGCAGGCCCTGAAGGCCCGCCATTACCGCCTGCCCCGGGACACCACCGTGGCCCGGCTGCTCGACGCCCACCAGCAGCACGGCGCCCTGCGCCGCTACCTGTGGGAGCCTTTATGCCTGGCGGCCCTCAACACCCCGGCGGAGACCGCCTCGGCCCAGGTCTTCGCCAACGTCCTGCGGGACAGCCTGGGAGGCCAGCGCCAGGCCACCGACATGCTCCTGCCCCGCACCGACCTGGGCCGCCTCCTGCCCCAGCCGGCGGCCGAGTATCTGACCCAGCACGGCGGCCAGGTGCGGCTCGGCTGCCGCATCCGGGGCATTACGTCCGGCAGCGAAGGCTGGCAGCTCACCCTGGAAGCCCGGCAGCAAGAAGAAGCCAGCAACGGCAAGAGCAGCGACAGCGCACCGACCTTCGACGCCGTGGTACTGGCCACCGCCCCCCAGCACGCCACCGCCCTGCTCCCGGACGCCCCCGCCCTGGCTGGCCTCAGGCGCCAGATCACTGCCCTGCGCTACGAGCCCATCGCCACCTGCTACCTGGGCTATCCGGAAACAGTGACCCTGCCCAGCCCCATGCTCGGCCTGGCCGGTCCGGTGGGGCAATGGGTGTTCGACCGGGGCCCCATGGACGGCCAGGCCGGCGTGCTGGCCTGCGTCCTCAGCGCCCACGGTCCTTGGGAGGAACTTCCCGGTGACGCCCTGGGGCTGGCCCTGCACCGGGAAATCGAAGCTGCCCTGGGCCGCCCCCTGCCGCCGCCCCTGTGGCAACAGACCATCCGCGAGGCCCGGGCCACCTTCGCCTGCCTGCCGGATCTGGAGCGCCCGGACAACGCCACGCCCCTCCCCGGCCTCTGGCTCGCCGGGGACTACACCGCCGGGGACTACCCGGCCACCCTGGAAGGCGCCGTGCGCAGCGGCCTCGCTGCTGCCCGGGGCATCCTCGCCACCCAGCGCTGATCCTCCCAACAGCCCGGGAACGGGCGTTTCCGCCCACAGCCGAAATTCAGCGCCAGGTAGCGGAACGTTCCCGAGCCGCCAGGTTCTCAATGGGGTGTGGCATTTGCCGTGGGAAGCCCCCGCACCCGGCGCCTGCTAGCGCCGTACAGCCTCGTTCCGGCCCGCTTTAACTTACGCTGGCCCGCTCCCGGCTCTCCTACGCCGCCTGCGCCTCCCCAGGCAGATGCCCCGTCCATCTGCCTGCCGGAGGAATGATGAGCCCCGATCCCTTTGCCACCCTGCGCGCCTTCACCACCCCGGCCGGCCGCACCGGTTACTTCCATTCCCTGCCCGCCCTCGAAGCGGCGGGCATCGGCCCCGTATCCCGCCTACCGGTTTCCATCCGCATCGTCCTGGAGGCCGTACTGCGCCACTGCGACGGCAAGCGGGTGATGCCGGAACACGTGCGCCAACTGGCCAACTGGCAAGCGACGGCGGAACGCACCGAGGAAATCCCCTTCGTCGTCGCCCGGGTGGTACTCCAGGACTTCACCGGCGTGCCCCTGCTGTGCGACCTGGCGGCCATGCGCGACGTGGCCGTGAGCCAGGGCGCGGACCCCAAGCGCATCGAACCCCTGGTGCCGGTGGACCTGGTGGTGGACCACTCGGTGCAGGTGGATGTCTTCGGCACCCCGGACGCCCTACGGCGCAACATGGAGCTGGAGTTTTCCCGCAACGGCGAGCGCTACCAGTTCATGAAATGGGGCATGCAGGCCTTCGACACCTTCAAGGTGGTGCCCCCGGGCATCGGCATCGTGCATCAGGTGAATCTGGAGTACCTGTTCCGCGGCGTTCGTGCCCAGGACCTGGACCAGGGCAGCCTCTACTATCCGGATACCCTGGTGGGTACCGACTCCCATACCACCATGATCAACAGCGTCGGTGTCGTTGGCTGGGGCGTCGGCGGTATCGAGGCGGAGGCCGCCATGCTCGGCCAGCCGGTGTACATCCTCACCCCGGACGTGGTGGGGGTGGAGCTGACCGGCCAGTTGAACGAAGGCGTCACCGCCACCGACCTGGTGCTTACCGTTACAGAACTGCTGCGCCGGGAAAAGGTGGTGGGCAAGTTCGTCGAATTCTTCGGCCCGGGCACGGCCAGCCTGACCGTCACCGACCGGGCCACCATCGCCAACATGGCCCCGGAGTACGGCGCCACCATGGGCTTTTTCCCGGTGGACGAAAAGACCGTGGATTACCTGCGCAAGACCGGCCGGACGGCGGCGGAGGTGGAATTCTTCGAAGCCTACTTCCGCGCCCAGGGTCTCTTCGGCATGCCGCAGCGAGGAGAGATCGACTACAGCCACAGCCTGAGCCTGGACCTGACCACCATCGTGCCCTGCCTGGCCGGCCCCAAGCGGCCCCAGGACCGCATTCCCCTGCCAGCCATGGCCGAGAGCTTCACCAGCCTGTTCTCCGCGCCGGTAGCCGCCAACGGCTTCGGCAAGCCCGCCGCCCAACTGGGGCAGCGGGTGCCCAGCGGCAAGCCCGGGGGGGATCTGGGCCACGGCGACGTGCTCATCGCCGCCATTACCTCCTGCACCAACACCTCCAACCCGGCGGTACTCATCGCCGCCGGCCTGCTGGCCAAGAAGGCGGTGGAGCGGGGCCTGTCGGTCCGGCCCCACATCAAGACCTCCCTCGCCCCCGGCTCCCGGGTGGTCACCGACTACCTGGAAAAGGCCGGCCTGCTGGCGCCCCTGGCCCAGCTGGGCTTTGCCCTGGCGGGCTACGGCTGCACCACCTGCATCGGCAACGCCGGCGACCTGCTGCCGGAATTCAACGCCGCCATTGCCGAAAACGACCTGGTGGTGGCCGCCGTGCTCTCCGGCAACCGCAACTTCGAAGCCCGCATCCACCCCAGCATCAAGGCCAACTTCCTGGCCTCGCCGCCCCTAGTGGTGGCCTTCGCCATCGCCGGCCG
>DATEZY010000207.1:0-46713 GCA_035255085.1 Azospira sp.
CCTTGCCGTGAATTGGAGTGCCTTTTTTGCCATAGGTGCCGGCGCTGCCCTGGGGGCCTGGTCCCGCTGGGGGCTGGGCCTGCTGCTCAACCCCCTGTTCGTTGCCGTGCCCCTGGGGACTCTCGCGGCCAACCTGATCGGCGGTTATCTCATCGGCGTGGCCCTGGGGGTCTTCCATAGCTATGCCCACCTCTCGCCCGTGCTCAAACTATTCGTGATTACCGGCTTCCTTGGCGGACTCACCACTTTCTCCAGCTTTTCCGGCGAGGTCATGGAGCGCCTGCTGGCTCAGCAATACGCCTGGGCCTTCGGCGCCATCGGCCTGCATCTGCTCGGCTCCCTGGCCATGACCTTCCTCGGCCTGTGGAGCGTCGGTGTGCATCGGGTCTGGCCCTGACAATTTCTTCCGTGCAAAAAAACGACTATTCCGATTGCCTGGCGGCTGACCGCCATCGCTTGCGGGCCATGGCCCGGGATCTGGGGAGGGCTGCGGCTGACCGCCGGGTCGCCCTGCAGGCCCGTTACGACAAGCTCCTCGCCGATTCCCGCACGGCCCTGGCGGCCCGTCGGGCGCGGCTGCCCAAGCCGGAATTCGCCGACGACCTGCCGGTCAATGCGCGGCGGGAGGAGATCGCCGAGCTGGTCGCCCAGCACCAGGTGGTGATCGTCTGCGGCGAGACCGGCTCGGGCAAGACCACTCAGCTGCCCAAGATCTGCCTGGAACTGGGGCGGGGGGCGGCGGGACTGATCGGCCATACCCAGCCGCGGCGCCTGGCGGCCCGCTCGGTGGCAAGTCGCCTGGCCCAGGAACTGCAGACCCAGGTGGGGGCCGGGGTGGGGGTGAAGATCCGCTTCCAGGACCGCACCACGCCCGAATCCTGGGTCAAGCTGATGACCGACGGCATCCTGCTGGCCGAGACCCAGACCGATCCCTACCTCAACGCCTACGACACGATCATCATCGACGAGGCCCACGAGCGCAGCCTCAACATCGATTTCCTCCTGGGCTATCTGAAGCAGCTGCTGCCCAAGCGCCGGGACCTGAAGGTCATCATCACCTCCGCCACCATCGATGCGGAGCGTTTCGCCGAGCACTTTGCCGTCAATGGCAAGCCGGCACCGGTGATCGAGGTCTCGGGCCGGCTCTACCCGGTGGAGCAGCGCTACCGTCCGGTCCAGGGCGACGAGGTGAACGATGGGGACGACGAGCGGGATCTCTACGACGCCATCGCCGACGCTGTGGCCGAGCTCTCCCGGGAAGGTCCGGGGGATGTGCTGGTGTTTCTGCCCGGGGAACGGGAAATCCGGGAAGCGGCTGAGACCCTGAGGAAGCAGCACCATACCGGCCCGGCGCCGGAAATCCTGCCCCTCTTCTCCCGCCTCTCCGCCGGGGACCAGGACCGCATCTTCAAGCCCCACGGCGGGCGGCGCATCGTCCTCGCCACCAACGTGGCGGAAACCTCCCTGACCGTGCCCGGCATCCGCTACGTAGTGGATACGGGGCTGGCCCGGGTCAAGCGCTACTCGTACCGCAACAAGGTGGAGCAGCTGCAGGTGGAGAAAATCTCCCAGGCCGCCGCCCGCCAGCGGGCCGGCCGTTGCGGCCGGGTGGCTTCCGGCGTGTGCATCCGCCTCTACGACGAGGCCGACTTCAACGCCCGGGCGCCCTTCACCGATCCGGAAATCCTGCGCTCCTCCCTGGCCGGGGTGATTCTGCGCATGAAGGCTTTGAAGCTCACCGAGGTGGAAGACTTCCCCTTCATCGAGCCTCCCCTGCCCAAGGCTGTGGCCGACGGCTATGCCCTGCTGCAGGAACTGGGCGGCCTGGACGAGGACAACAAGCTGACCGAGGTGGGCCGGGGCCTGGCGCGCCTGCCCCTGGACCCGCGCATCGCCCGCATGATCGTGGCGGCCCGGGACCTGGGCTGTCTGAAGGAAGTGCTGGTGATCGCCGCCGCCCTATCCGTGCAGGATCCCCGGGAGCGCCCCCAGGAGCGCCAACAGGCGGCGGATCAGGCCCATCACCGCTTCGCCGACGAGAAGTCCGAATTCCTTTCCTGGCTCAAGCTGTGGCAGTGGTACGCCAATGAGCAGGAGCACAAGAAATCCCACCGCAAGCTGGTGGAGACCTGCCACGCCAATTTCCTCTCCTGGCTGCGCCTGCGGGAATGGCGGGAGGTGTTCAACCAGCTCCACGCCATGGTGACCGAGCTGGGCTGGCGCGGGAACGAGATTCCGGCCACCTACGATGCCATCCACAAGGCCCTATTGACGGGCCTCCTGGGCAATGTGGGGTGCAAGTCCGAGGATTCGGGCCATTACCTGGGGGCCCGGGGCATCAAGTTCCTCATCCATCCCTCCTCGCCGCTGCAGAAGAAGGCGGGCAAGTGGCTGATGTGCGCCGAACTCACTGAGACTACCAAGCTCTACGCCCGCTGTGTCGCCCGCATCGAGCCCGAGTGGCTGGAACAGGTGGGGGCTCACCTCATCCGCCGCAGCTACTACGATCCCCACTGGGAAAAGAAGGCCATGCAGGCGGTGGCCTTCGAGCGTTCCACCCTCTACGGCATCGTCGTCAATCCGCGCCGGCGGGTAAATTTCGGCCCCATGAACCCGGAGGAGGGGCGGGAGATTTTCCTGCGCCAGGGCCTGGTGGGCGGCGAGATCGCCGAGGATTCGGCCCGCCACTGGCCTTTCTGGCAACACAACCAGAAGCTGATCCGGGAAATCGAGAACCTGGAGCACAAGCAGCGCCGCCAGGACGTGCTGGTGGACGACGAGCTGATTTACGCCTTCTACGACAGCCTGGTGCCCGCCGGCATCCACAACGGCGCCGACTTCGACAAGTGGCGCAAGGAAGCGGAGCGGGCCGATCCCAAGCTGCTGTTCCTGAAGAAGGACGACCTGATGCGCCACGAGGCGGCGGGGGTGACCACCGACGCCTTCCCGCCCAAGGTGCGCCTCTCCGGCGTGGAATACGCGGTGTCCTACCACTTCGAGCCGGGCAGCCCCAAGGACGGGGTGACCCTGACCGTGCCCCTGGCCCAGCTCAACCAGGTGCCGGCCAACCGTTGCGAGTGGCTGGTGCCGGGGTTGATCAAGGACAAGGTGGTGCAGCTGGTCAAAACCCTGCCCCAGAAAATCCGCGCCAAGCTGGTGCCGGTGCCGGAGTTCGCCGAGGAGTTCATCGCCTGGGCCGGTATCCCCGGGGCGCCGGACGAGAAGAAGCTGGGCCAGGGCCTGATCGGGCCCCTGATCGATTTCATCTTCGAAAGCCGGGGGCTGAACGCCCGGGGCTGGGCGGTGACGCCGGATGCCTTCCGGCCGGACCAGTTGCCGCCCCATCTGTTCATGAACTTCAAGCTGGTGGATGAGCATGGCCGCCAGCTGGACATGAACCGCAGTCTCACCGCCCTGCGCGGCGAATGGGGGCGGGAGGCGAAGCAGGAATTCGCCGAAGCCCACGAGACGCCGAGCGAGTATTCAGGCATGACCGACTGGGTGTTCGGCGAACTGCCGGAGCTGATGGAGGTGGAGGTGGCCGGCCAGATGGTGCTCGGCTACCCGGGCCTGGAGGACGACGGCGACAGCGTTTCCCTGTGCGTCTTCGATTCGGCGGAGGAGGCGGAAGAAGCCCATCGCCGCGGCTTGATCCGCCTCTTCCAGCTGCAGCTAAAGGAGCAGGCCAAGTACTTCGAGAAAAACCTGCCCAACCTGACCCAGATGGCGATGCAGTTCATGGCCCTGGGCTCGGCGGACGACCTGAAGCGCCAGCTGGTGGACGTGATTTTCGCCCGGGCCTGCCTCACCGAACCTCTGCCGGCCAACGCCGAGGCCTTCAAGGCCCGCTGCGGCGAGGCCAAGAACCGTCTGGGCCTGCTGGCCCAGGAAATCTGCCGCCTGGTGGCGCTGGTGCTGACCGAGTGGCAGACCCTGGTGAAGAAACTGCCCGCCTTCAAGGCCCATGCCGGCGCCGTGGCGGATATCGACAAGCAGGTGGGGCGCCTGATCCACAAGCGCTTCGTAGTGGATACCCCCTTCGAGCGACTGCAGCACTACCCCCGCTACCTCAAGGCGGCAGCCATGCGCCTCGATAAGCTGAAAGCCAATCCGGCCCGGGATGCTCAGTTGCTGGCGGACTACACGCCCCTGTGGACCAACTACGAGCGCCGCGCCCTGCAGCTGGCCAAGCAGGGGGTGAGCGATCCCCAGCTGGAGCAGTTCCGCTGGCTGCTGGAGGAATTGAGGGTCAATCTCTTCGCCCAGGAACTGCGCACCCCGGTGCCGGTGTCGGTGAAGCGTCTACAGAAAATGTGGGAAGGCATTCAGTATGGCTAGTCCTGCTTTGCCGCAAGAGGGAGTTGCCCGTGGCTGAACTGATGATCGCTGTGATGCGGACCCTGGGCACCCTGGCCCGTCCCCGTATCTGGCTGCTCCTGGCCGGGCCGGCCCTCGCTGCCCTGGGGGTGTGGTTGGCCCTGATCTTCCTGGTGCTCGACCAGCTTTCTGCCTGGTTCCTGCAGCAACCGCCCATGTCCTGGCTTTCCGGCTGGGGTGCCCTGTGGCTGGCCAAGCTGCTGGCTGCCGCCGGCGGCTGGCTGGTGATCCTGGCCCTGTCCTATCTCACCGCCATGCTCCTGGCCGGGGTGTTCATCATGCCCCTGCTGCTGGCCGTGGTGGGCGCCCGGGACTATCCCGATGTGGCCCCCCGGGGCAAGGACAGCCTGGTCGCCGCCACCGCCAACAGCCTGTGGGCGGCTCTGGTGTTCGTTCTGGGCTGGCTCCTGACCCTGCCCCTGTGGCTGGTTCCTGGCCTGGGATTAGTGTTGCCCCTGTTCTGGATGGCCTGGCTCAATCGCCGCACTTTCGCCTACGATGCCTTGGCGGCCCATGCCACGGCGGAAGAATGGCGGGAGGTACGCCAACGCTACCAGATGCCCTTCCTGGTACTGGGCGTGCTGCTCGCCCTGGTGGCCCATGTGCCCTTGCTCGGCCTGCTGGCGCCGACCCTGGGCGCCCTGGCCTATGTCCATCTAGGTCTCGAAGCCCTGCGCCGTCTGCGCCAGGGGGCGGTCGTCACCGCCGAGGCCGTGCTGATCGAGGAATCTCCATGACGGTTCAAGCCACTCGCTTCAATGCTCTGATCATCGGCGACGAAATCCTGTCCGGCAAACGGGCCGACAAGCACTTCACCCGCTTGGCCGAGATACTGGCGGCCCGGGGGCTGCAGCTTTCCGGCGTGCATTACCTGGGGGACGAGCGGGGGCGGCTGACGGATTTCCTCAAGACCAGCTTTGCCACCGGCGAAGCGCTCTTTTCCTTCGGCGGTATCGGCAATACCCCGGACGACCATACCCGGCAGGCGGCCGCGGCAGCCCTGGGGACAGACCTGGTGCTGCATCCCGAGGCCGATGTCCTGCTGCGGGAGCGCTTCGGTGCCGAGACTACCGACGTGCGCCTGCTCCTGGGGACCTTCCCCCGCGGCTGCGACATCATCCCCAATCCCTTTAATCGCATCCCAGGCTTCATGGCACGTGAGCATTATTTCGTCCCGGGCTTTCCCCAGATGGCCCATCCCATGGTGGAGTGGGTGCTGGATAGCTTCTACGCCCACCTGTTCAACCGGACGGAAAAAGTGGAGCAGGCCTTCCTCCTCACCGGACCCAACGCCTACGAAAGCGCCCTGCTCGACCTGATGGAGCGCATCGTCGCCGACTACCCGGACCTGCGCCTGTTCTCCCTGCCCTCCCTGACCAGCGACGGGGTGCGTCGGCATCTGGAGCTTGGCGTCGAAGGGGCGCCGGCTCGGGTGGCGCAGGCCATGGCCGAAATCCAGGGAGAAGTCGAACGTCGAGGCATTACCTGGACTGCCCGCTCCTGAGGGAATTTCCCCTCCGGTTCCCCTTGCTTCCTTCTCCGCAATAAAAAACCCCGGCCTAGGCCGGGGTTGGTCGCCACGCTACGCAGGGTAGGGGGAGTTCAACTTCCCTTTACTTCTTTTTCGGGGCGGCAGCGCCCACGGCCTTGGCGGTAGCGTTGCTGGCCACCTGCACGTTGGCATCGGTGATGTCGGCGAGCTGCTTGGCCATCTTGGTGAAGTTGTCGAAGGTCTGGGTGGAGGCGGAGAGCATGGACTTCATGGCAGCTGCCATGATGTCGCCACCCACCGGGGTGCTGGCGGAGGTCTTTTCGATGGCCGAGGTGGCCTTCTGGGACAGCTGGCTGTAGTGCTGTTCCATGATCTCCGTCACTTCCTTCTGGGTGTTGGTGATCAGCTCGTACAGGTGACGGTAGTAATCGGTGAGGCGTTCCAGGTTGGGCTGGGCCAGGGTGCTTTGCAGCTTGGCAGCTTCCTGCACATCCTTGGCGCCCATCAGGGACTGGGTGCCGGCGACGGAGGCATTGAGGAACTCGCGGGCAGCATTGAGGTTGAGTTCGGCGATTTTTTCCACACCGTTGAAGGCCGAGTGAACCAGGGCGACCATCACTTCGGCGTTGGCTTTCTGGGCGGCGGTGACTTGCTCGAGATTGTTATTGCTCATAAGAATTCTCCGCATAGCGTTGAGTTGAGTGACTTGAGTCTTACAGCCTAGCCGGTCACGATCTTCTTGCTGAGTCTGGCTCTACGAGCGGGGTCCTATTCAACCCCTGTTGTCCCGGGGAGCGACCGGTTGTGAGTTCAGTATATCAAAAGTGCATAGCCGGTAGTGCTACCCGGCCTGGTTAAAAAAAACCCCGACCGAAGCCGGGGTTTTTGCAGCTTGGGGCTAGCGCTTAGGCGGCCTTCTTCTTGGCGGCGGCAGCGGTGGCGGAGCTGGTGGCGCCGACGGTCTTCACTGCGGCGTTGGTGGCGGCAGCCACGTTGGCTTCAGCGATTTCGGCCACTTGCTTGGCGGCCTTGTTCAGGCTGTCGTAAGCGGAGTTGGCGGCAGCGATGGCGGACTTGACGGCAGCCACAGCCACGTCGGAACCGGCGGGAGCGGTCTTGGAGACCTTGTCCAGCAGGCCGGCGACGTTCTTGTTGAATTCGGCGAATTGGGCTTCCACGACCTTGGACAGTTCTTCCTGGGTCTGGGCGGAGATTTCGTAAACGCTACGGGAGTAGGCGACGGCCTTTTCCACGTTCGGCTGAGCCAGGGAAGCCTGCAGGGAGATGGCTTCCTGTGCGTCCTTGGCGCCCAGCAGGGTCTTGGCGTTGGCAACGCTGTCTTCCAGGACGGAGCGGGCGGTGTGCAGGTTCAGGGCGGCGATGCGCTCGGCGCTGGCGAAGGCGGTGTTGGCCAGGGTCAGCAGGGAATCAACAGCAGCTTTGTTAGCGGCAGCGAATTGCTCGGGGGTAGCGAAGAAATTGGTCATGGTCATCTCCTAAGTTGGTGGTTGAACATTCGCAGGCAAATCCCTCAGGGCTTTTTTTCTTAACCACGGCCGGTTGTTGCGCTGCAACATGTGCCTCAATTATTGAGGGGTGCAAAAATCCTGTCAAGGTTTTTTTGTGCGTTGCACAAAAATATTTCTTTGCTTGGAAAACAGGAGGTTAGCAGG
The DNA here is from genome assembly GCA_035255085.1 of Azospira sp. Taxonomy (GTDB): domain Bacteria; phylum Pseudomonadota; class Gammaproteobacteria; order Burkholderiales; family Rhodocyclaceae; genus Azospira. The sequence goes on from DATEZY010000207.1 coordinate 7,543, forward strand.
AGCCTGGCGGAGTGGCCTGGCGGGGCAAGGAATGCCTATTGTGGCCGGAGAAGATGACGCTAAGATGACTGAAATCTGGTGCGCCGGAGCGGCGTCAGCCGCCCCGGGCGGGACATCAACGGTGCTTGAAGGCGGGTTTGCGCTTTTCGACGAAGGCGGCCATGCCTTCCTTCTGGTCTTCGAGGGCGAAGGCGGCGTGGAACTGGCGACGTTCGAACAGCAGGCCTTCGTTGAGGCTACTTTCGAAGGCGCGATTCACGTTTTCCTTGATCATCATCACCACCGGCAGGGAGTAGGAGGCGATCTTCTCGGCGGCGGACAAGGTTTCTTCCAGCAGCTTGTCGGCGGGGACGATGCGGGAAACCAGGCCGGCACGCTCGGCTTCATTCACATCCATCATGCGGGCGGAGAGGCACAGGTCCATGGCCTTGGCCTTGCCCACGGCCCGGGGCAGGCGCTGGGTGCCGCCGGCGCCGGGCAGGATGCCCAGCTTTACTTCGGGCTGGCCGAACTGGGCCGAGTCGGCGGCGATGATGAAGTCGCAGCTCATGGCCAGTTCGCAACCGCCGCCCAGGGCGTAGCCAGCAACGGCGGCGATGACCGGCTTGCGGCAGGTCTTCACCTTTTCCCAGTTGCGGGTGATGTAGTCGCCCTTGTAGGCGTCCATGTAGGAGAAGTCCTTCATCATGCTGATGTCGGCGCCGGCGGCAAAAGCCTTGTCGGAGCCGGTGATGACGATGCAGCCGATGTTCTCGTCGGCTTCGAATTCGGTGAGGGCATCGCCCAGTTCATCGACCAGGGCGTCGCACAGGGCGTTCAACTGCTTGGGGCGGTTGAGGGTGATGAGGCCGACGCGGCCGCGGGCTTCAGCAATGATGTACTCGTAGCTCATGCGGGGGTTACTCCTTGCGAGAGGGAAGGGTGATGGCGGGCTTGAGGGTCAGGGACGGCGCGGAAGCGCCGGCCTGGGGCGTCTCGGGGCCCTGTTTCTTGGGTTGGATCACTGCCCGGACCCGTCCGGAAGGGGGCTCGCCCGGTGCGGCGGTCTTCTGTCCGGCGGAGGTCACCAGGTACTGCTCGGTGAGGGAATCGTACTGAATGTAGTGTCCCCGAACTTCATCCTGGCCACTCTTGACGTAGGCCCGATCGAAGAATTCTGTCTTTTCTGTCTTGGCGTCGTGCTCGATACGCAGGCCTTCGCCTTCCACGTAGTCGTCCCGACCCTCGCGTTTTTGCTTGAAGCGGGCCGGTTTGCCGTACACCACGCCCTTCTGGAAACCGTCGTTGTCCTGGGTGACGACGATGCGATCGCCGCGGATCACCAGGGTGCCCTGGGTCAACGTGACATTGCCTTCGAAGACGTGGACCTTCTTCGCGTCATCCACGGTGACCTTGTCGGACTCCAGATTGACCGGTTTTTCCCGGTCGGCCTTTTCCGCGCGGGCAGGGAGGGCAGCCAGCAGGACCAGGGTGGTCATTAGCATGGCGACCGGCAGGGGCAAGGGGCGGAGGGTCATGGTCAGTGCTTCCGGTATTTGCTGGCGAATTCCCCGGTGACCCGGGAGTGGAGAATGGTGGTCATGGTGGCGTTATCCAGGTCCAGGCCGGTGCCGGTAATCCAGGTCTTCCCCTGGGCCAAGCGTACCGGGCTCTTGGTGTGGGCGGTTTCCGCATCCGGGTAGATGGTCAGGTCCGGCGCCGAACCCTCCATGGCTTCCCGGTCGGCCGTAGCGTCGCGGTGAATATGGACGTTGTTGCGCAGTTCGACCACGCTGGCATCGCTGTTGATGGTGCCCCAATCGGCACTCATCGTCGTGGTCGGCTGGCCCGGTTTGAGGAACTGGGCCCTGGGGCGCACTACCTCGGAATTGTCGGTGTCGGGAAAGTGCTGCATCTGATCGGCCTGCATCACGTGTTGCAGCACCCCCTGCTTGTCCAGCTTGCGCACGGTAAATTTATCCACCACGTAGTCCGGGTCGTGACGGAACTGGCCGCTGCGGTCCGGCTCGGGCAATTCGACGGCGCGGGAGAGCCAGAAGGTGAGTGCCGCCAGGGCGCCTAGCAGACCCAAAGGAAACAGGGCGCTGACCAGGTTCCTCATCGCAGGTAAGTGTCCAGCATGATGTCCAGTTTGCCCTGGGCCTGTAGCAGGTATTCGCAAAGCTCCCGAGCCGCGCCGCTACCGCCGGCATGTTGGCAGGTATAGCTGGCGTGGCGCTTGACCAGTTCGTGGGCGTTGGCCGGGGCGGCGGAAAAGCCGCAGGCCCGCATGACCGGCAGGTCCACCACGTCATCGCCCATGTAGCCGGCGTCGGCGAAGGTGAGACCCAGTTCCCCGAGCAGGGTATTCATGACCTCACGCTTGTCCTCGACGCCCTGGTAGAGCAGGTCGATACCCAGGTTCTTGGCCCGGTGCTCGACGCAGCCGGACTTGCGCCCGGTGATGATGGCCAGACGGATGCCGGCCCGCTGCAGCATTTTCAGGCCGTGTCCGTCCAGGGTGTTGAAAGCCTTCATTTCGGCGCCGGTTTCGGTGTAATACAGGCTGCCGTCGGTGAGGACGCCGTCCACGTCGAAAGCCATTATTTTCAGATTGCGCCGGAAGTCCATCAGATTACCTTGGCCTGGAAGAGGTCGTGCATGTTGAGGGCCCCCAGCAGTTGGCCATTGGCCTCCACCACCAGGAGTTGATTGATCTTGTGGCGCTCCATCATTTCCACCGCTTCCACAGCAAGTTTGTCCGGGCTGATGGTGCGTGGATTGGCCGTCATCACCTGGCCGACGGCCACAGCTTTCAGATCCACATTGCGCTCGAAGGCCCGGCGCAGGTCGCCATCGGTGAAGATGCCGAGCAGGCAGCGCTGGGCGTCGACGACGGCGGCCATGCCCAGCCCGCCCCGGGAAATAGCCAGGACGGTTTCGGCCAGGGTGGCGTCAGGGGCCACGGTGGGTACGCCGTCGCCGCCGCGCATGACGTCGCGCACATGGGTGAGCAGGCGCCGGCCCAGGGTGCCGCCGGGGTGGGAGCGGGCAAAGTCCTCGGCGCCAAAGCCCCGGGCGTCGAGCAGGGCGATAGCCAGGGCATCCCCCAGGGCCAGGGCGGCGGTAGTGCTGGCGGTGGGGGCGAGATTGAGCGGGCAGGCTTCCTGGGCGACGGCAGCATCCAGGTGGGCATCCGCTTCCTTGGCCAGGGAGGAGGCCGGGTTGCCGGTCATGGCGATGAGCTTGGCGCCCTGGCGCTTGATGATGGGAACAATGGCCAGCAGTTCGGCGCTCTCGCCGGAATTGGAGAGGGCGATGAGCACATCCTCGCGCAGGATCATGCCCAGGTCGCCGTGGCTGGCTTCCGCCGGGTGCACGAAATAGGCAGGAGTACCGGTGCTGGCCATGGTGGAGGCGATCTTGCGCGCCACATGGCCGGACTTGCCAATGCCGCTGACAATGACCCGTCCCCGGCAGTTGAGGATGAGTTCCACGGCCTGCAGGAAGGCGCCGTCCAGGCGCTCGATGAGCCCGGCGACGGCGTCGGCTTCGATGCGCAATACCTGGCGCGCCAGGTCGAGGGCCAGGGGAGTGGCGTGGATTTGGTTCATGGGATTGCTGCGGTTATGATTCGTTCAAGTATACCACCCCTCCTCGGGCCGCCCGCCGGGCCCCTTTGCTGATGCTTGTTGCCGAGTTTTGTCGATGAATTCCTTGCAACTGGTCCTGTTGCTGCTGCTTGCTGCCGTGCTGGTGGTGATCCTCTTCCGTCGCGCCGGCTTGCCTCCCATCCTCGGCTACCTGCTGGTGGGGGCGGTGACGGGGCCCCATGCTTTCAATGTGATCAAGGACGTGGGGGGCGCCGAGCACCTGGCCGAGTTTGGGGTGGTGTTCCTAATGTTCTCCATCGGCCTGGAGTTCTCCCTGCCCAAGCTCTATGCCATGAAGCGGGTGGTGTTCGGCCTTGGGCTGATGCAGGTGCTGCTGACCATCATCCTGGCCACCGGCGTGGCCATCGGCTTGGGCCTGGGGTGGCAGGCGGGGGTCGCCCTGGGGGGGGTGTTGGCCATGTCATCCACCGCGGTGCTTTCCAAATTGCTGGCGGAGCGCCTGGAACTGGAGTCGCCCCATGGCCGTGACGTGATTGGCGTCCTGCTGTTTCAGGACCTGGCGGTGGTGCCCCTGCTGATCGTTATTCCGGCCTTCTCCAAGCCGCCAGGCATGATGGCCCTGGAAATCGCCTGGGCCATGGGCAAGGCAGCAGTGGTACTGGCTCTGGTGCTGTTCCTTGGGCAGAAATTGCTGCGCCGCTGGTTTTTTATCGTCGCCCGGGGCAAGTCCGCCGAGCTGTTCATGCTCAATGTGCTGCTGATCACCCTGGGTTTGGCTTACATCACCGAACTGGCCGGCCTGTCCCTCGCCCTGGGGGCTTTTGTCGCCGGCATGCTGATTTCCGAGACCGAATATCGCTATCAGGTGGAAGAGGACATCAAGCCTTTCCGCGATGTGCTGATGGGGCTCTTTTTTGTCACCGTCGGCATGCTGCTGGACATCCATGCCGTGCTCGAATATTTGCCCTGGGTGGCCTTGACCTTGACCGGCTTGCTGCTGACCAAGTTCGGGTTGATTTCGGCCTTGTCGCGGACCTTTGGTGCGACGCCGGGAAATTCCATACGTGTCGGCCTGTGGCTGTGTGCCGGCGGCGAGTTCGGCTTCGTCTTGCTGACCGAGGTCAGCAGTGCCCGCCTAGTGGTGGAACCAGTGCTTCAGGTGATCCTGACGGCCCTGGTCCTGTCCCTGCTGCTGGCGCCCCTGATTGTGCTCTACAGCGACAAGCTGGTGCTGCGCTTTGCCGCCAGCGAATGGCTGATGCGTTCCATGGAACTGACCAAGATTGCTGCCCAGACCATGAGTACCGAGAAGCACGCCATCATTTGCGGTTTTGGCCGCAGCGGCCAGTATCTGGCCCGTTTCCTGGCCCGGGAAGGAATCTCCTACGTGGCCCTGGACCTGGATCCGGATCGGGTGCGGGAAGCAGCAGCGGCCGGGGAAACGGTGGTTTACGGCGACGCCGCCCGGCGGGAAACCCTGGTGGCAGCGGGCATCAGCCGGGCCAGTGTGGTCATCGTCTGCTTTGCCAACACCCATGCGGCGGAGAAGGTGCTGCACCATGTGCGCGAAATAAAGGCCAGCCTCCCGGTGGTGGTGCGTACCATCGACGAATCAGAAATGGATACGCTGCGCCGGGCGGGGGCGGCCGAGGTGGTGCCCGAATCCCTGGAGGCGAGCATCATGCTGGCTTCCCACGCCCTGGTCTTGCTGGGGGTGCCCCTCAACCGGGTATTAAAGATGATCCGGACGATCCGGGGGGAGCACTATCGCCTGCTGCGCGGCTTCTTCCACGGGGTGACAGACCGGGATGCCGCCTTGAGCGAAATCCAGCAGCCCCGCCTGCATTCCGTCACCCTGCCGCCCGGGGCCCATGCGATCGGGCGCAGCATTAACGAATTGGGCTTGTTCGACCTCGGGGTGGAGGTCAGCGCCGTGCGCCGGCGGGACATCAAGGCCCTGGAGCCTCTGCCGGAAACCCGCTTTCACGAGGGCGACGTGGTGGTCCTGCTGGGAGGCGTGGAAGAGTTGCAGGCAGCCGAGGGGCGCTTGCTGAAAAAGGGCTGAAGGTATCGGCGATGCTGCCCTGGCCGGTTTTGCCCAGGGGGGTCACAGGGCCTTGCATAGCGTGTAGAGAGCCGCCCCATCGTCCACATAGGCCGCATCCGTCGGCGCCTGGCGCAGGATCCCGCTTACATCGCTGCCGATAGTGATGCCGGATGTTTGCCGATAGCCCCGGATCGTGCCTTTTGTCGGGCTGCCATCATCCAGTTGATTGTCCACCGCATTGGCAATTTTCCCCGATAGGTTGGAGGAGCAGACTACCAGCCCGGCTAGGTCGGGAGTCGCTGCCGGGCCGCTATTCGTTTGCACGCCGGTGACGCCACCCACGGCATTGAGGGGTTGCTCCTGACTGGCCGTGTCGCCGCCGATCAGTCCGGAAAAGCGCAGGTGCTGCCAGAATAGGCGGACTTCGGCATCCGCAGTGGCGGCGGAGAAGTCTTCCCCCAGGGCGCCGTTCCGGTTGCCATTGGCGGTGTTGGTCCAGCGAGCCTTGGCCCCGTTGTCGTCGCCAGGCAAAGCCTTGTAGCGGTCCTGATAGACATAAACCGCGGCGGCAACGCCGTTGAAGTCATTGGCGATGTTCTTGATCTTGGCCTGGGTGATCAGTTCCTGGCCTTTTAGTACGCCCCCCAGAAGCAGTCCGATGATGACGAGCACAATGGCAATTTCCACAAGGGTAAAGCCCTGTTGCTGGGATTTCATTGCGGTCTCCTGATGGGCAGTGTAGTGCGTGCTGTTGAGGTCCCTAGTATGTCATATGAATATTGTGTTGCGGACTGTCGTCGCAGAATTATTCAGCTACTGATGCCCCGCTGTACACGCAGAGACGGCCTCAACGGGTCCAGAACTAAGGTGCCGTCAGCACCAGGGATTCGGGATTTTGCCCCGGCGTTTCGCGGCGCCCCAGGAGACGGTAGACCTGCAGTTCGCCCTTGCCTTTGAAGTGCAAGGTTTGGGGCGGCTGGAATTCGTAGCGTTCACGCAAGTGCTGGTAGGTGGTTGCGTCCACCTGGATCATGCCCGGCATGCCTTCGCTGGTAAGGCGGCTGGCAATATTGACGGTGTCGCCCCACAGGTCATAGGTAAATTTCCTTTTGCCGACCACCCCGGCGACCACCGGCCCGCTGCAGATGCCGATGCGTATTTCCAGGCGCATCCGGTTCACGGTGAAGTCGCGATACAGCAGGTCCCGCATGGTCAGGGCCAGGTCGGCCATGGCATCAGCGTAGTCCTCCTCTCCCGGAAGCAGTCCGCCCGCCACCATATAGGCGTCACCTATGGTCTTGATTTTCTCCAGGCCGTGCTGCTCGGCCAGTTCATCGAAGGAGTAGAAAATCTTGTTCAGCATTGAAAATACCTGCTGGGGTGACAGGCCCTCCGCTACCTGGGTGAAATTGACGATGTCGGCGAACATCACCGTGACATCGGCGAAGCCGTCGGCAATGGTCTGCTCGTTTTGCTTCAGGCGCTGGGCTACGGGGCCGGGCAGGATGTCGAGCAGCAGGCGCTCGGAACGTTCCTGCTCGAGTTTGAGCAGCCGATGGGCTTCCTCCATGCGCGCCTGAATCTTTTGCTTTTCCACTGCCGAGAAACGCAGCAACAGGTAGACGATGGTCGAGACCGCAGCGAAATTCAGGGCGAAGAAGGCGATGCTGGTGGGTAGGGCGATGGAGGGAGGATGGGGGCTGAACGTTGCGGCCTGCTGGTAGTCCACCATGCCCGTGAGCAGGGTGAGGAGGAGGTAGGCGGCAAACCAGGCGAGGGACTCCCTGACGCCGAAAAACAGGATGGCGCCGATAGGGGCGAGCAGGCCCCAGAGACTGATGCCGCTGGCGCTGAGGTAATTTCCCATGCTCCATTGGGCGGCGAAGGGCATCAACAGGAACAAGGTCAGCTGCGTGCTACGAAAAAGACTGAAGTCGCGGGTCTTCAAGTAGAGCAGCAGGTTGCCGGCGATGATCAACTGGAACGCCAGGGGGAAGGCGGAGGACACCTGGGTGCCGAGCAGCCAGTAAATGACCAGCCACAGCATGGCGGTGGCGCTAATCAGGCCGGTGGCGAAAATCAGCAGCGATTTATTGAGACGCACCTCCGCCGTATCGTCTTCGGAGAGGCCAGCTTCGCGCAGCGAAGCAAAAAAGCCGTTTTGGAACATGGGGAGGATAGGGCCGTGCCTAGCACGAGGTCATGTGTCTTTTGGCCCAGTGTGGCAGGAGCCTGGGGGCTTGGTCAACGTTCTTCCCTATCTCCGAGTGTCAGAGCTGGCGCCCAGCGGCGATCAGGCGATTGAACAGCAGCGGACGGGAAATCCATAACAGTTGATCGTCAAATCCAGGCCCCGGGATGTCAGCAGCGTATTCATTGCCGGTCGTGTCTCCGTTGCGGCCATTGGCGATCCCGTCAGGGCCGGTGGAATAGATGATGGCAACCGGCCGGTCCTTGTCGTTGCCGCTGTTGGTCAGGGCGTTGCCGCTACGGTCCACCACCGCCAGGCCATCGGCTTGGCTGGTGGCGAGGGTGATGGCGCTGCCGTAGGCACTGTCCAGGCGATAGCGCCAACGGCCCTGGGGCGGGTCTCCCGCCTGGGTGCGATGGCTGCCCCAGGGGTCATGCTCGTAGGTGCCCAGGGTCTTGAACGGCAGCCAGCCTTCGCCGCTACTGCAGCTAGTGTTATCGCTGACGCCATAGCTGGTGTTGCGGGGATCGCTATCCACATCCGGGCAAGGTAGATAACCGTTGGCGGCAGCGAATCCGAGCAGGGCATCCTTGATTTCCCCCAATTGCTGCCGGGTGTCGTTGAGGTGGCGACTTTCGGCTTGGGCGGAAAGGGAAAGCAGGATGCCGCCGCTAAGCAAAGACATGATCACCAAGACGATGGCCAGTTCGGTCAGCGTAAAGCCTGTCTGCAGGGCCGGCGGTGAGGGTAAGGATGAGGGCATCGCAGTTTATTCGCTACGTAGGGAAAAATTCTGGATGACTACCGATTGGGCGGTGGCGGTCGTTGAGAGGAAGCCGCTGGTGATGCCGACGTAGGCCGTGTTCATGGTGCTGTCCAGATTGACGCAGCGCTGGATGGTGGGGGGCTGGGCCGCCCGTTCCAGAGCAACGGCAACGTCGTTGCAGTCGCGGCAGTCCACCCATACGGCCACGTTGGCGTAGTTGTTTGGGAAAGCGTGATTGGCCGGAGTACAGCTGGAGCAGCTGCTGTTGCAACCAGTGCGTATCTCGACGCGTTGATTATGGGCCAGGGGGTGAGGGGCTTCCTCGAATTGATTTGCCGGACGGTGCAAACAGCCGCTGGCGCTGCCGTCACAGGTTTGATTGATGGAGCCGGAGCCGGCATGGTTGAGATTGCCGTTGATCATGATGGCCGTATGGTTGCCGGCCGGGTCCGCATTGCCGGTGTTGCGGGATACGTCCGTCTCGACAACGAGGGAGTATAGCCATCCATCCACCGGTTGCAGGGTGCCGAGTTTGGATTCGGAGCCGCAGGAAAGGGGCGTTCCGTTGTCCCCCTGGACAATCTGGAGGGTGAAACCGTAGCCCCGGTCGCTGCCGTTGCCCAGGGCCGAGGTGTCAGCCAAGCCGAATTGGAATTCGTAATAGGCCCGCCAGGTCCGGCCGGCCAGGGGGAGCGGGGCGGCATACCAGAAGCAGCCGCCAGTTAACCCGGTGGCCCCGGCAAGTTCGAGGGTTGCGTCTGCAGGATGGGGGATAGCGGCCTGATTTCCACCGGTGACGGCGAAATTGGTGAAATCGCTGGCGAATGACAGGTGTACGGCCCCGACCGGTAGTCCCTTGATGCAGCGGAGCAGGTCGGTTGCGGGACTGCTCTTGTCGAAATAAGCTGGACCAGCCAAATTGCCGCCCGTTCGGAGAGCCGCCTCATTGCCGCCTTCCAGATAGTTGGTAGGATCCTTCCTTTGGGTGATCGTTTCCCGTATTTGGGGTGAGGTGGCAGCGGTTTTCCGTGCTCCGGCAAAGAGCAGGGCTGCCTTGCAATTGGCATCCCCGTTGACGCTGGCCGGGGTGGCATAGAGCAGGTTGTCCTGCCAGTTCTGCAGCAGGTTCAGCTTCAGCGGGGCGGTTGGTAGGCATAGGGAGAGCACTTCGTTGCTTACCAGGGGCGGGGGAAAGGTGCCAACCCCCTTGTTGTTGGGGGATGCCGGGGGTAAGGCCGCGGCGGGAAGGCGGTTCAGGCAGTTGCTCAGATCGGTTAGCAGGGTGTCGATGTCATTCTTGAACTCGCTACGCTGCCTGATCCGCTCGAACACTTCCGGGCCGTTGAGCCACAGCCCCCGGTCGTTGTTGCTGCCATTGCTGGCGCTTTCCGGAGTGCCCAGGACGAGGGTGGGAAGTGGGCCGGACAGACTGTCCAATCCTTCCAGATAGTCGCTTGCCCCGAGACTGCCGCTGCAAGCCGTACCGCCGCTTCCCCCCGTAACTGCTCGGGTTTGGCCGCGGACAACTCGGCCCGGGGCGATGAGTGCGGCCCAGGGGCGGTCATGGGCGCTTGCTCCGGCGAGAAGGGTGCCGGCGCTATCCTTGATGACGAACAGGCCCGGTGTATCCCAGTTGAGGAGGGCGGTCTTTGGGCTGTCTTTGGCGTTCCCGGAAACGACGTACCACAGGCATTCGCCGGTACCGTCCAGCAGCGGTGGTAGCCCCAGTGTTTTCCAGGGAAGCCGCCCGATCACCGTTTCGTCCCTGGCACCGCAATTACCAGGATCTGCCACCCCATCGTTATTGCTGTCGGGGCAGGGCAAATACCCCCAAACCTGGTCTGGATGGGTATCCCGGTAGGTGGTGGCAAAACTGATCAGCGCTTCTTTTGCCTGGGCGATGGCCTGGGTGGTGGCCTCCTCCTGATAGCGGTGCCATGTTCCCTGACCCGTTTGACGCATCAAGCCGAAGGCGCCGAGCAGAAAAAGAACCAGGAACAGGGCCAGCAGGGCTGCGCCTTGCTGTCGCCCCGGGGCTGGGGGCGAGGCGAGGAAAACCTTGCTCACGCTTCAGCGGGCCGGAGCCCGGATGCCCACGATGCTGCCAGGGGGCAGCGGGTCCAGGATTTCTCCCGTTCCGTGGATACGGGACTGGCCAACGCGCAGGACGGTGGCGCCGGATTCCGTCGCGACCTTTGCTTTGCCCGGGTGCGTGGCGTCGGGCCGAATCTGGATGGCGCCGGGATCGCCTGCATGTTGGGGCCGGCCATTGATCCAGGCGGTGGGTTTGCCCCCAGAGCGGCGCACCATGCCATTGAGAGTGAGGAGGGGCTCGTCGTCGTCCAGGATGGGAGCCACGACTTTGTCGAGACGTTGCCGGTCCAGGGCCTGGCGCCGTTCCCGGGTAAAGAAGAGTCGCCCCAGGGGCACTTCATCTTCCGCCTGGGCCGGCGGGGCAGACATCAGGAAGGTGGCGGCCAGGAGCGTCGTCAGGACGATATTTTTCGGGCAAAGGATGGCTTCGGGCATGGGTGATGGACCTTTGCTTTCAGCGGATTCGGCTTTCCCGGATGGAAATCCAGTCCAGGAAACATTGGGCCTGCAGGTTGGCGGGCAGGCTGCCCGGTGTGTCTTCGTTCCGTGGAAACTGCGAAGAGCGGGGAATTCGGGTGATGTCGCACTGGCGTACCTGTACTAGGGCCTGGGCGCCCCGGCGCAGGTCGGCGAGGAGGTTGAACAGGTCTTCCTCGTGCAGCAGCTGCAACTGGAGCCGCATGGTGCTGCTATAGAAACTCCAGGGGTCGTTGCCTGCTAGGGGCTGTTGCGGCGCGAATTCGTATTCCAGCCCAAGGAGCTGGCGCCGCTCCTTGATTTCCCTGATCTGTTCCACCCAGTCCAGGCGCCGTTCCTCGCCGAGGATGCCGCGGCTGCCCAAGTGGCTGAACAGGGCGGACTGGCGTCGGATTTCCTGCTCTGTCTCCTGGACCCTGCGCAAGCGGGCCTGGGCCTGGTCCAGCCGGCTTCGCGCTGTTTCACGCTGGAAGGCAGCCTGCTGCTGTTGTTTCTGGGCCAGAAAAGTCAGATAGGCTCCGCCGGCACTTAGCGCAACAAAGAGGGCCAGGCTGGGGGCGATGCGGCGAATCAACTGCAGCGTCACCTTCATCCAGCCCCCTTGCGGCTGATCTGCAGGGAGAAGGGCCTGGGCCCTGCGGCTAGGGCTTGTTCCCCGCTACCCTTCAGTGACTTGCCAGCTTCCGCGTCGAAAGGCTGTTGCTGCACTTTGATCTGAATGTCCGGGACAGCCTGCAGTTGCTTGGTAAAACGCTCGAAGATGTCCTGTACCTGGCGCGGCTTGGTGTCGGGTGGGGTAGCGATGCTGCCTCTGAGTAGCGCCGATTCGGATTGGTTGACTCCATGGGCGGGGATCTTGCCCGGGATCGGGAGGCTGGCCGGTGCTCCGCCTTGCTGCCAAGCGAGACTTTCCACCTCGATCTGGGGGGCTGCCTCCAGCGCTTGGCTGAGGCGCCGGAGAAGGTATTCCGGGTCCCCGGTTTCCTTTTTCAAGCGCTCGTAGCGGCTGATGATCTGGTGCAACTGCTCATGGTCCACCGGCAGTCGGGGCAAGGTCTGGGCCAGTTCATCGTAGCTTTGCCGGATGCCGTCGGCTTCAGCCTGAATCGCTGCGGCTTCTTGCGTCAGGCTCTGCCCAAGGTAAAACCGCTGGCCGGCGAATAGCAGGCACACCAGAAAAAATCCCACGGCCCCCCGGCTGAGGCCAGTCTTGAGCTGCCATATCCGATAATCGCGACGCAGGGCCGGGGCAGCAAACTGCTGGCGTGGGGGCGATGTCGCCAGCAGGTGGAGCCAGAGGATTTCGCTGCGGCTGTCCTGGAGACAAATGTCCCGCCCGATCCGGGACCCGACCTCGTCGTTGGCGATAATGTCGAAATCCAGGGCGGGAGTAGGTTGGCAGGCAGCAGCGACGGCTGGACGTACCTGACTATGGACCAGGGCGTAGACCTTGAGGCGGTGGTGCCAGGGAGTGTGGCGTTGGTTCTCCAGATACTGGTGCAACCTGGCGGCTTCGCTGCTGATGGCCTGGGCGATACCGGCACTGCTGAAATCGTGCAAGGGGGTGAGGCGGGAGAAACTCAACTCGTCATTCTCGAAAAGGCTTTGCCTCAGGCTCTGGTCCTGCAGAGTGAGCAGCAGGCAAGGCTCCTGTTCCTTGCTACGGTGCAGCTGACGCAGCAGGGCGCGGCTAAGGAGGGCAAGGGAATACACGCCGACCAGGCAGGCGCCTGTCTCCTGGAGCATGTTGGTCCAGGGCAGGATTGGCCGGGGATCGGTCAGGGCGGCCAGGAACAGGCATTCATTCTTGCGCCGGGTCTGTTCGTAGCCCATGCTCATGGCAACGGTCAGGGGTGTCGTGTGGAAATGCTGGGTGAGTTTGCGTGCGATCACGGTGGTGCGATCCTGGCCCCGGAGGAATGGGATCGCATCGTGCTGAAAGCCTTCCTCGGCCACGTTGGTCAGCAGGTAAAAGAGATGCTGACGGCGGCTCTCCAGATAGAGGCGGAAGGCGTTGCGACCCGCTGCGGTATTCGGGAAGTCGCCTTCCGCTAGCAGCTTGCCGGCCTGCCAGCCATAGGCGCTAAGTTGCAGGGCATTGAGGTAGAGCAGGGTTCGCTTGGCCATGGTGCTAGGTTTTCAGCTTGCTGATGACCTCATACACCGGGCCGAGGACGGCCAGCATGATCCAGCCCAGGAGGCAGCCCAGGATCACGGTGAGCATGGGCTCAATGAGGGACTGGAGTTTTTCTGCCGACTCCTTCACGTCCCGGTTAAAAAAATAGCTGACGTTGCGCAGGGCTTGGTCCAGTTCCCCGGTGCTCTCTCCCACCCGCAGCATGCGTATCACCAAGGGAGGAAAGAGGCCAATGTTCTGGAAGGCGGCGGTGACATTCTGGCCTTCGCCGATGCTTTGCTCCACCTCTTCCAGTCCCCGGCGGATGACGCGATTGCCTACAACACCCTGGGTGGTGCGGATAGATTCAAGCACCGAAATTCCCGATGCATATAGGAGGGCGAAGGTGTTGGCGAAACGGGCCAGGGCGATCTTTTTCAGGATGGGGCCGAGTATCGGCAGGCCCAGCTTGAAGCCGTCGAAGCGCCGGCGCAGCAAGGGGTTGCGGCGGAGCAGGATGTTCAGGCTGATGGCGGAACTGATGAGCAGTAGCAGGGCGGCATGCCAGTTGTTGAGCAACAGGTCGGACGTGAAAAACAGGGCCTGGGTCTGGAGCGGCAATTCCTGCCCCGTATTGCGCACGAACTGTCGGAGTTGCGGCACCAGGTAAAACATCAGGAACAGGGTGGCCCCCGTGACGATGGTGCCGACGAAGGCCGGGTAGAGGATGACCTTGTGGATTTGGGATGAGAGTTCGTCTTCCCATTTGAGAGAGTCGCTCAGGTTCGCCAGTACCTCCGGCAGTTGGCCGGAGAGTTCGCCGGCCCGTACCAGACTGACGAAGACCTGGCTGAAGACGCTTGGGTGCTCGGCCAGGGCTTGCGACAGCGTCAGGCCTCCAGCAATGCTCTCTCTCAGGCCGGCCAGTACTTCTCGAAAGCGCGGGTGCGGCACGGACTCCCCCAGATCGGCGAGGCCTTCCAGGATGGGCACGCCGGCCCGGTTGAGCTGTTCCAGGTAGAAGCAGAAATTGATCAGCTCACGTCGCGGAACGCTGCCGCCGAAGAGGGTTTTGCGGTGGCGGGGGGCTGCCCTGACCAGATCCAGGTCCATGCGCTTCAGGCGCATTTCCAGATCCATCGGGTTCAAGGCTTCCAGATGTCCGCGGACGATGCGCCCTTCCGGATTAACTGCCTTGTAGTTGAACAGGCCCATCGTTACATCCGGTCCGTCAGGTCCACCACCCGGCCCAACTCCTCCAGGGAGGTGGAGCCCTCCAGGACGCGCCGCAGACCGTCTTCCGCCAAGGGGATGAAGCCCTGACGCAGGGCCTGGAGGTGCATTTCCCGGGCGGTGGCGCGGCGGGCCACCAATTCATCCAGTTCCGGCGTCAGGCGCAGCAGTTCCATCAGGGCGATGCGTCCGCGGTAGCCTTGGAAATCGCACCCCTCGCAGCCGCCGGGTCGGTAGATGAGCGGTGCCAGGGTCTCGGTGGCAAGGCCTAGCAGGCGAGCCTCGTCGGCTTCTGCCCGGCAGGGGGTCTTGCACAGGGGGCACAGGCGACGCACCAGGCGCTGGGCGATGATGCCGATGATATTGCCGGCCATCAGCTCCGGCAGGATGCCGAGGTCTTGGAGGCGGGGCAGGGCGCCGATGGCGGAATTGGTGTGCAGGGTGGAATACACCTGATGTCCGGTCATGGCAGCGCGGAAGGCCATGGCGGCGGTTTCCTGGTCGCGGATTTCACCGACCAGGATGACGTCCGGATCTTGGCGCATCATGGAGCGGATGCCGTTGGCAAAATCCAGCTTGGTCGATTCCGCCACCGAGGTCTGGCGCACCAGGGGCATGGGATATTCCACCGGATCTTCCAGGGTCATGATATTCACCCCCTCGGAATTGATGTGTTTCAACACCGAATAGAGGGTGGTGGTCTTGCCACTGCCGGTGGGACCAGTGACCAGGATGATGCCCTCGGGCCGGGCGATCATCCGCTTGAGCTGTCCCAGGTAATCGTCCGCCAGTCCTAACTGCTCCAAGGGAACGATGCCCTTCTGTCGATCCAGAATGCGCAGCACCACGTTCTCGCCGTGGATGGTGGGTTGCACGGCGATCCGGAAATCCACCGGCCGGCCGCTCAGTTCCAGGTTGATGCGGCCATCCTGGGGCGCCCGGGTCTCGGCGATGTTCATGCCCCCCAGGACCTTGAGGCGCACCGCCATGGCTGGCCAGTAGGATTTATGCAGGGCGCGGACCGGGCGCAGCAGGCCGTCGATGCGATAACGAATGCGCAGAAAGCCAGCCTCCGGTTCGAAGTGCACGTCGGATGCGTCCCGCTTCACGGCATCGGCCATGATGGCGTCGATCAGGCGCACTACCGGTTGGCTGTATTCATCTCCGGAGCCCTGCAGGCTTTGCCAGTCGATTTCCCCTGTCTCGATCTCGTGCAGGATGCCGTCGATAGTTAATTCGTGGCCGTAGTATTGGTCGATGGCCCGGTCTATTTCCGATACCCCGGCCAGCAGGGTGGTGATCTCCAATCCTCCGGGAAGCAGGCTGCGCACCTTGTCCAGGGCGACGATGTCATGGATGTCGGCCAGAGCCAGCGTCAGGTGCCGCTTCCCAGCGTCGTAGTCCAAGGGCAGAAGGCGGTGGCGCTTGGCCAGATCCCGGGGAACGAGTTGCAGGGCGGAGGGAGCCACGATGGCTCGGGATAGATCGATGGATCGTTGCCCCAGGCTCTCCGACAGGGCATCCCGCAGGGTGGCTTCGCTGACGAAGCCCAGGGACACCAGGAGCTTGGCTATCGGTTGCTTGGACTTCATCTGCTCCAGGACGGCAATACGCAACTGGTCCTCGGACAGAATGCCCTGGGTGATCAGGGCATGGCCGAGGGCGGGGCGCTGGCTGGTCGTAGTGTCCATTGGTACGAGGTCCTTTGCTTCCTGTTCCATGCCGGAGTCAGGGCTGCAGCTCCTGGAGGCGACGACGTCCCTGTTCCGGGTCAAAAGCAGCACTGCGACTGTCGGTCGCCGTGATGGCGTGACGGTAGTATTGGGCCGCCACCTTGTTCTGATGCAGGTGATCCAGGCTTACCGCCAGGTTGAACAGATAATCCGGATTGTCGCCGTCGCTGGTCAGCGCTTTGAAATAGGCCGCCTGGGCTTCGCTCCAGCGCCCCTGTTGGGCGTAAAGGTTGCCCAAGGCGAAATGGACATGCCCTGCTTCCGGTTGTTCGGCCAGGATGGTCTTCAGGGCCGCTTCGGATTGCAGGGGGGAGGCCAGCCCCCTTGTCCCTATTAGGCCCGCCTGGGCTGCCGGATTTTTCGGATCCGCTTCCAGGGCTTGCACATAGAGCATCTCGGCCTGCTTGGTTTGGCCTTCGCGGCCGGCAATGGCGGCGAGCCCCAGAAGGGCGTCCACGTCTTTCGGATCGGTCTGCAGCACCTGCTCGTAATCCTGGCGGGCACTAGCGAAGTCCTGATGCTGCAGGGCGGTGTAGGCCCGCTCCAGGACCGGGTTCAGGCTGGCAGAGCTGCGGGTGAGTCGGATGGGGTTCGGAGGTGACTCGTTAGGTTGGCGGGAGGCGGTGTCCGGGTAGGGCTCCCTGATCTCGGCTGGCGGTGCGGATGCTTGGGGAACGGCACCCGCGGTAGTGCTTGCCTGGGAGGGTTCTGGCGCGGTACCGGCCGTGGCTGGGAAAGGGGGCGTCGCCAGGGGCCGGGACATGGCTTGAGTAGGATGATCCAGATCGGACGTTACGGCCCCCTGAAGTTCATGCCAGAAATACCCCGCAATGCCCATCAGCGCCAATGCCGTGCCTGCGAGTAGGCCGACCCATATGGATTTTCGGACAGGGGCCGGCGCGGTAGTCCTCCCTGAAGGGAAAGATGGCTTGTTATCTCCCTGAGTGCTGGCGGCCGCATTCCCTTCCGCGTATTGGGCTGCGGAGGGCTTTTCCTCAGGCGGTAGAGGGAGGTGATGGGGTGGGGCAGCTGCCTGGAGGTCCACATTCACCTTGTCCAGGCAAGCGTTCACGTCAGGTAGGGCGATTGGTGAAACGCCAGGGATAAAGGATTCCAGATTCAGTCCGAGTCCGCCGCCCTGGAGCTTGGTCGTCTCGGCCTCTCTCAAGGCATCCATGAAGAGGCTCATGGGCGGTTGTCGCCAAAGACGAAGGGCATCGCCTGGGGGTATCCCGGGGGCGTGGCAAAGAAATTTCCCTGGGGCAGTTGTTCCCGGAATCCGGCATAGTCACCGACGATGCTGGCATCCCTGATGACGATGGGGCGCAGGAAAATGACCAGTTCGGTTTTTCGGGTGACATTGTCGCGATTGGTGAATATTTCGCCGAACAGGGGGATTTGCCCCAGCAGGGGAATGCGGTTGGTCTTGTAGTCGATGCTGTCTTCCATCAGTCCCCCCAGGACGGCTACGTCACCACTGGCGATGCGCATGACAGACTCGATTTCCCGGGTGCGTAGTTGAGGAACGTTGTTGGGAATGGTGAGCAGCGGGTTGGGGTCTGGGGCCAAGGCCGCGATCGAGGTGACGGTGGGGCGGACGTCCAGAATCACCGTGTCGTTGTCGCTGACCTGGGGGGTGACGGTCATGGTCAGGCCGATGGATACGGTCTGGGGCGTGGTGTTGACGGAAGTTTGTACCCCGGCATTGGTGGTGGCTGTCTGGTTGCTGTCGACCTTGAAATAGACGAAATCCTCGACCACCCGCAGCATGGCCGTCTGATTGTTGAGTACCGACATCTTGGGGCTGGACAGGACCTTCACATTGCCGAAGGTCTGCAGCAGCTTGAGCGTCAGATCCAGGTTGAGGGGCTGACGTTTATCCACGTTGGTGATGACGAATGGGGTGACGTTTTCGACGGCTTGCTTGCCGACGGAGGTGCCGCTCAAGGTGAAGCCGGAGCCGTCGCTCCGTAGCCGCTTCCAATCGATGCCCTGCTTGTAGGTATCTGCCAGGGCGACTTCGACGATGGTGGCCTCGATCAGTACTTGGCGTCGGGCGCTGGCCATGATGTGGGTGAGGTACTCCTGAACCTTTTCGTGCTGCCGGGAGGTGGCGCGCACGGAAAGGACTCCGGTCTCCGGATTGGCGATGACGGAGGCGGCCTCCCGGAAAGTGGTGCGGCGAACGACGGTGGTTCCGGCATTCTGCAAGGCTGCCGGATTTGGGCTTGCCGCCAGGTTGTTTGGTGGGCTGCCGCGCTGGGTCTGGGTGGGTGGCATGGCGCCGGTGCCGGTGGTGCTCTGGGATGAAGCCTGCTCAACCACTGTTTCGCTGGAGCCTTCCGGCAGGATCTTGTCGGTCTCCCGCAGGAGATCCTTGATGTTTTTGTCCAGGGTTTCCCAGAACCGGTTCTTGGTGCTGTTTTCGATCCGGGTGGTGGAAATGTTGCCGCCTCCGGTGCTGTTCGTATTGTTTGCAATCCCGGCGGAGCCGGAAGTCACCCGATTATTGGAGGCGATGGTGCTGGAGACCTCCCGGCTGACATTCACGTAATCAACCTTGTAGGTCTTGAGGTAGGGGACGTCTGGCATGACGGCCAGATTTGGGCCGTCCAGTTCGAAGCGCATGTCCACCTGTTTGGCAATGCGATTGAGGAGCTGGGGCAGGGTCTGGTCGATGGCATTGAGTGTCACATTGCCGCTGATGCCGCCATGGATGTCCACGTTGAGCTTGGCATCCCGGGCCAGGGCGAAGAGCAGTTCGTGCACCTTCACGTTGTTGACGACCACTGAATAGGTTTCCGCTTTGGCGGCAGCCTTTGGCCTGGGCAGGGCGATGGTCTGCTGTACCGGGGCGGGAATGTGGCCGCCGACTTCGGCAGCACTGTCTGCCTGGAGGTGGGAATTGGATGGTGCCTGAACAGGGGTGATGGCGCAGGCGGCGAGGCTGCCTGCCAGAGTCATGGCCAGGGTGGGGCACAGCGCAGTTCTGCCGAAGAGTTGGGGCTTCATGGTGCTGGCCGAGAGGGGTGAGGTTGGCTATAGATGGCTCATGGTATACCAAATAAATATTCCAATGTCGTTATATTTGAGGCGTCTGCCTGGCCGCCCTGTAGGCATTTTGGCCTTTTAAGGGGCTAGAGGCTTCCGGACAAAGAGGCGCTGTGGATTGTTGGTGCTTTAGTACAATGGAATTCAAGAGGGTGGCTGGGCAATGTTCTGTTAGAATTCCGCCTTTGCCAATTTTGAAATAGAGGGCGAGCGTGCCGACCGACAGTTTGGTCGAAATTCAGGGGCTTAATTTTTCCTATCCCACCGATAACGGTACCCGCAAGGTGCTCGATGGGGTGGATATGAAATTCCCGCGCGGCAAGGTGATTGCCATCATGGGGGGCAGCGGCTGTGGCAAGACCACTTTGCTGCGCCTCATTGGTGGTCAGTTGAAGCCTTCTTCAGGTGAAGTCCGGGTGGACGGCCATGCGGTGCACAAGATGGGCACGGCGGAGCTTTACGCCCTGCGTCGCCGCATGGGCATGCTGTTCCAATTCGGTGCCCTGTTCACCGACCTGTCGGTGTTCGACAACGTGGCCTTCCAGATGCGGGAACATACCGATCTACCGGAAGAGTTGATCCGCGACCTGGTGTTGTTGAAGCTTCAGGCGGTAGGGTTGCGCGGTGCCCACCAGTTGATGCCGGCGGAACTGTCCGGTGGTATGGCGCGTCGTGTTGCCTTGGCTCGGGCCGTGGCCCTGGATCCCATGCTGATCATGTATGACGAGCCGTTCACCGGTCTCGACCCCATCTCCCTGGGGGTGATCGGACAGTTGATCCGCAAGCTCAACGACGCCCTGGGGGCTACTTCGGTCATGGTGACTCACGATATCCAGGAGTCCCTGCTGATCGTCGATTACATCTATTTCATGTCCGGCGGCAAGGTTGTGGCCGAGGGAACGCCGGATGAAATCCGTGCCTCCAAGGATCCCTTCGTGCACCAGTTTGTCCACGCCGAGGCCGACGGCCCCGTGCCCTTCCATTACCCGACGGTCTCGGTGACCGACGACCTGCTTGGGAGGGGGGGCCGTGTTTGAACGCTTTTTCTCCTCCATCGGTGCATCCATGGTGGACCGGGTATGGCGCCTCGGGTTTGCTGCCCGCTTCTTTTTGGCGATCCTGCGTTATTCCGGTCAGTCCCTCTTTCGTTTTCAGCTGACGATCCGGGAAATCTATTTTTGCGGGGTTTTGTCCCTGGTCATCATCCTGGTGTCCGGCTTGTTTGTGGGGCTGGTGCTGGGCTTGCAGGGCTACGAAATCCTGCAGCGCTACGGTTCATCCGAAGCCCTGGGCACCCTGGTGGCTCTATCCCTGACCAGGGAATTGGGGCCGGTGCTGGCTGCGCTGCTGTTTGCTTCCCGGGCCGGAACTTCCCTGACGGCGGAAATCGGTTTGATGAAGGCCACCGAGCAACTGACCGCCATGGATATGATGGCGGTGAATCCTCTGGCCAGGGTGGTGGCACCCCGTTTCTGGGGGGGGGTCATTTCCATGCCTTTCCTGGCGGGGCTTTTCTCCGCCATGGGTGTGTTCGGTGGCTACCTTATTGGTGTCGTTTTCATCGGGGTGGATTCCGGTGCCTTCTGGTCCCAGATGCGGGCCGGCGGGGACTTTCAGATGGATGTGCTGAACGGCGTCATCAAGAGCTTCGTTTTCGGCATTGCCGTCACCCTGATCGCCGTGTTCGAGGGCTATGACTCCCAGCCGACGGCAGAAGGGGTTTCCCGGGCGATCACCCGTACCGTGGTCACTTCCGCGCTGGTCATTTTGGCGCTCGACTTTATTCTTACCTCGTTTATGTTCCGGGGGGCTTGATGAATCGCAAGTTGCTCGACCTGTGGGTCGGTGTTTTTGTCGTAATTGGTTTTGCCGCGCTGGTGTTTCTGGCGTTGCGCGTAGGTAATCTGTCCGGTACTAACTTTGCCGAGACATATCCGTTGCAGGCTAAATTTGATAACATCGGGGGGCTAAAGGTCCGCGGGCCCGTGAAAAGTGCCGGCGTTCTGGTCGGGCGCGTGTCGGCTATCCGCTTCGATCCTCAGACCTATGAAGCGGTGGTGACCATGGATGTGGACACCAGCTTCAAGTTTCCCAAAGACACCTTCGCCTCCATTCTGACCTCGGGTCTGCTCGGTGAGCAGTACGTCGGGCTGGATGTGGGTGGCGACGAAAAAATGCTCGCTCCCGGTGAAACCATTGCCAAGACTCAGTCGGCGGTGGTGCTGGAGAAGCTGATTAGCCAGTTCCTGTTCAACAAGGCCTCCGAAGGTCAGGACAAGAAATAAACCATTCTCGTACCGGGAATCGGTTATTCAGGCTCATAATACATAATCTACGACGAGGGTTCGCCGTGAAAAAAGAAATTGCCAAGCGCATGGGAAGGCTGGCTCTGGCGGTCGCGCTGACAGCCGGAATGACCGGTTGCGCCAGCACCGCCAATAACCCCAAGGATCCCTTGGAAGGTTTCAATCGAGCCATGTTCTCCTTCAATGAAGGGCTGGACAAGGCCGTGATCAAGCCGGTGGCCAAGGGCTACGACTATGCCGTGCCGCAGCCGGTGCAGACCGGGGTAGGCAATTTCTTCGGCAACATCGCCGATGTGTTCATTGCTGTGAATAACCTGCTCCAGGGCAAGCCGGGCGAGGCTGCTTCCGATGCGGGGCGCTTCCTGATCAACACTACCGTCGGTATCCTCGGTGTGTTTGACGTGGCGACCCATGCCGGTCTGGAAAAGCACGACGAAGACTTCGGTCAGACTTTTGGTCGCTGGGGTGTGGGCAGCGGCGCCTATGTGGTGTGGCCCTTTATTGGCTCCCGTACCGTGCGTGATACGGTTGGTTACGCGGTGGATGCAACGGTGGATCCGGTCTGGAATGTGGATAATGTGCCGGCGCGCAACAGCCTGGTCGCCCTGCGCCTTGTCGATACCCGGGCCTCTTTGCTGCCTGCCGAGAAGGTCATCGACGAGGCGGCGCTGGATAAGTACTCCTACATGCGTGACGCCTACCTGCAGCGGCGCAAGAGCCTGATCCATGATGGCAACCCGCCGCGGGATGACGACGACGGCGAGGAGTAACTCCCTGTTTTCCATGCCCCGCCGTATCCGGCGGGGCTTATGCTTTAGGGTGCCGCTTTTTTGGCGCCTTGCAGTCAGCCGACCAAGTGCCTTGGCCGTTAGTCAGTAACCTTGTTTATTTCAGAGATACTTCCATGATGTCCATCCGCTCCCTTCTTTTTGCCGTTGGCATGTCCCTGGGCTTGCTGGCGGTGGCTCCCGCTCAGGCTGAAGATCTGGCGCCCGATGTTCTGGTGAAGAAAGTTACCGACGAGGTGCTGACCGTCGTCCGCAACGACAAGGAACTGCAGAGTGGCAACACCAAACGGGCCATCGATCTTGTGGATGCCAAGGTCCTGCCTCACTTCAATTTCAACCGAATGACCGCCCTGGCCCTGGGACGGGAGTGGAAGAAGGCCAGCCCGGACCAGCAGAAGCAGCTGGCCCACGAATTCAAGACCCTGCTGGTGCGAACCTACGCCAACGCTCTGACCGCCTATAAAGAACAGACGGTGGAATACAAGCCGTTCAAGATGCAGGCCAGCGATACCGACGTGGTGGTGCGGACCCAGATCAACCAGCCGGGTGGCAAGCCCATCACCCTGGATTACAGCCTGGAAAAGCAGCCCGAAGGCTGGAAGGTGTTTGATGTGGTAGTGGCCGGCGTCTCCCTGGTGACCAACTACCGGGAATCCTTTGCTCAGGAAATCCGCGCCAACGGTATCGATGGCCTGATCAAGGTCCTCATGACCAAGAACAAGACTCTGGAGCCCAACGTGGCGGCCAAGGGAGCCGACAAGAAATGATCGAATGTTCCGGTGACAGCCTGCGCGTCACCGCGCCCATGGTGATCGCCAACGCCCGGGAATTGCTGCTTAGAGGCCAGGAAGCCCTGGCCAATGTTTCCCGGGTTGACCTGGCGGCGGTGCCGGACGCCGATTCTTCCGCCCTGACGGTGCTGTTCGCCTGGATGCGCCGCACCCAGGCCCAGGGTCGTAGCTTCAGTGTCGTCAATCCTCCCGCCAGTTTATTGAGTCTGGCCGCCCTGTACGGGGTGGCGGACCTGTTGCCCCTCGCCTGATTTCCCGGAATTTCCGGTAGCCATGGGTATTGCCGTTTCCATTGAGCGGGTCGCCAAGCGATTCGGTTCCCTTCAAGCCCTGGCCGGGGTCTCCCTGGATATTGCCGAAGGCGAATTCTTCGGCCTGCTGGGCCCCAACGGCGCCGGCAAGACGACCCTCATTTCCTGCCTGGCCGGACTGGTGCGGCCGGACTCCGGCAGCCTCAAGGTGCTCGGCCAGGATGTGGGACTCAATTATCGGGAAGCCCGGCGCCGGCTTGGCGTCGTGCCCCAGGAGCTGGTTTTCGATCCCTTCTTTTCGGTGCGCGAAACCCTGCGTATCCAGTCCGGCTACTTCGGTCTGGCGCACAACGACGACTGGATCGACGAGATCCTCGCCAACCTGGATCTGACTAGCAAGGCTGACACCAACATGCGCCGCCTTTCCGGCGGCATGAAGCGCCGGGTGCTGGTGGCCCAGGCCTTGGTGCACCGCCCGCCGGTGATCGTACTCGACGAACCGACCGCCGGTGTGGACGTGGAACTGCGCCAGGGGTTGTGGGAATTCATCCGCCGCCTCAACCGGGAAGGCCACACCATCATCCTCACCACCCATTACCTGGAAGAGGCTGAAACCCTGTGCGGCCGCATCGGCATGCTCAAGCAGGGGCGCCTGGTGGCTCTGGATTCCACGGCCAGCCTGCTGCAGCGCTATTCCGCCCATACCCTGGGTTTGCGCCTGGGGGACGGCAGCGCCTTGCCCGATACCTTGCGTCCTCGGCTGTTGTCCTCTGAGGGCGGCATGCTGCGCCTGTCGCTGGCCGGTTATGGGGAGCTGGAGCCAATCCTGGCGGAGCTGCGCCAGGCGGGTTGCGTCGTGGAGGACCTGCGCCTTGATGCCCCGGACCTGGAAGAGGTGTTCGTACGTTTAATGCGCGATGGGGTTGATGAGGCAATTCCCGATCAGGGAGGTCGGTCATGATCGGTTTTCGTACCCTGTTGCGTAAGGAAGTGCTGCGCTTCTGGAAGGTGGGTTTCCAGACGGTAGGCGCGCCGGTGCTAACGGCGCTTCTCTACCTGCTCATCTTTTCCCATGTACTGGACGCCCAGGTCGAGGTTCATGGCGTGCGTTATACCGCCTTCCTGGTGCCCGGGCTGGTGATGATGTCGGTGTTGCAGAACAGCTTTGCCAACTCGTCCTCCTCCCTGATTCAGTCCAAGGTCACCGGCAGCATCGTGTTCGTGCTGCTGCCGCCCATTTCGTACGGCGAGTTTTTCCTTGCCTACGTGCTGGCCGCCATGGTGCGGGGGCTGGTGGTGGGGAGCGGGGTTCTGCTGATGACCCTGTGGTTCGTTCCCGCCGGTCTCTATGCTCCGCTCTGGGCGGTGGCCTTCGCCCTGCTGGGCGGCGCCATTCTCGGCGCCCTGGGGATGGTCGCCGGCATCTGGGCCGACAAGTTCGACCAGTTGGCGGCGTTCCAGAACTTCCTCATCATGCCCCTGACCATGCTCTCCGGCGTGTTCTACTCCATCCATTCCCTGCCACAGTTCTGGCAGGAAGTATCCCGTTTCAACCCCGTGTTCTATATGATCGATGGCTTCCGTTATGGCTTTTTTGGCGTCTCCGATGTGGCGCCCGAAACCAGCCTGGTCGTCGTCGCCGCCAGCTTCATTGTGCTGGCGGTTGCAACCCTGGCCCTGCTTCAGCGGGGCTACAAATTGAGAGCTTGACCATGGTAAGACCCGAAGACATCCAGACCTATATCCAGGAGGGCCTGGCCTGTGACCATATCCAGGTTGCCGGCGACGGCCATCATTTCGAAGCGGTGATCGTCAGTGCCGAATTCGCCGGGAAGAACCGGGTCCAGCGCCAGCAGCGCGTCTATCAAACCATCAAGGGGCGCCTGGATAGCGGTGAAATCCATGCCCTCTCCATGAAGACCTATACCCCCGAAGAATGGAGCGCGAACCATGGATAAGCTGCTGGTCCAGGGGGGCACTCCCCTCTCCGGCGAGGTGGTCATCTCCGGCGCCAAGAACGCCGCCCTGCCCATTCTCTGTGCCAGCCTACTGGCCGCCGAGCCCCTCAAGCTGTCCAGCCTGCCCCACCTGAACGACGTGTCCACCATGCTTGGCCTGCTTGGCCAGATGGGGGTCGAAGTCACCCTGGACGGGGCCGATGGCGTGGTGTTGGATGGCCGTGGGCTGAACAACCCGGTGGCTCCCTACGACATGGTGAAGACCATGCGTGCCTCTATCCTGGTGCTGGGTCCGCTCATGGCCCGCTGCGGCGAGGCCAAGGTGTCCCTACCCGGCGGTTGCGCCATCGGCGCCCGTCCGGTTGATCAGCACATCAAGGGCCTCCAGGCTATGGGCGCCGAGGTCAAGGTGGAGCACGGCTATATCCATGCCAAGGCGACCCGTCTCAAGGGGGCCCGCATCTGCACCGACATGGTCACCGTGACCGGCACGGAAAACCTGATGATGGCCGCCGTCCTGGCCGACGGCGAAACGGTGATCGAGAACGCCGCCCGGGAACCGGAAGTGGTGGATCTGGCTAACTGCCTGATTTCCATGGGCGCCCGTATTTCCGGTGCCGGCAGCGACGTCATCCGCATTCAGGGCGTGGACAAGCTCCACGGCGCCTCCCATCGCATCATGCCGGACCGTATCGAGACCGGTACCTACCTCTGTGCTGCCGCCGCCACTGGCGGCGAGGTGCGTCTGACCCGCACTTCCTCCGCCTACCTGGACGCCGTGATCGACAAGCTCATGGATGCCGGCTGCGATATCCAGACCGAACGCGATGCGATTACGCTGAAGGCACCGGCCCGGCTCAAGGCGGTGAGCATCCGTACCGCTCCCTATCCCGCCTTCCCTACGGACATGCAGGCCCAGTTCATGGCGCTGAACACCGTGGCGGAAGGGGCGGCCACCATCCGCGAGACCATTTTCGAGAACCGCTTCATGCATGCGGTGGAACTGGCCCGCCTGGGGGCTTCCATCGACATCAACGGCAATACCGCGGTGGTCAAGGGTGTGGAGCGCCTGGAAGGTGCCACGGTGATGGCTACCGACCTGCGCGCCTCGGCCTCCCTGGTCATTGCCGCCCTGGTGGCCCAGGGCGAAACCCTGATCGAGCGCATCTACCACCTGGACCGGGGTTACGAGCGTATCGAGGAGAAGCTGTCCAAGCTGGGGGCCAGCGTCCGTCGCGTGCGCTAAATACACACTACCTGACAAAAAAGCCCCGTTGTCGTGCATGCGACAACGGGGCTTTTTTATTAAGCCATTGAAACCTATGGATTCTCTGTCGGGCATTAAGCTTGCTCCAAGGGAAGTGTCCCCACTCGGAGTGCCTCCATGCCCAACTACCTCAATATCGGCGACGTGGTTTTCGCCATGGAAATGATCGTGAACGACGGCGGTGTCCCGGATTTACCGGAAGATGCCCTGCTGGCCAGCCCCGGCGCCCGAGGGGTGGTGGTGCAGATTGGCGCGGCGGCCGCCGATCTGCGTCAGGAGATCATCCTGGTGCGCTTCGAGGGCACGGACGGCGTGCTCGGTCCCCCCGTCGGTTGCCTGCCGGCGGAGCTGACCCAGGATGAAGCCCTGGCCTAGGAACTGAGTCCCACCTAGCCTTTGTCGTCGGGTTCGAAAAAGACCCAGCGCACCTCGGGAAACGCCGCCTTGAACGCATCCTGTACGGCATTGACCTGGTCGATGAGGCGGGCGGCGCTGTCCCGCTCGGTCATGCGGGCCTTCACCGCCACGAACAGGTAGCTGCCCATCTGGAAGGAAATCAGGTTGTAGAGGGTTTCCACCTCCGGCCGTTCCTGCAGCCAGCCTTCCATGGCAGCGTGAACCGCTGGTTCGGCGCTTTGGCCGATGAGCAAGGCTTTCACCTCGCTGCCGACGCCGAGGGCCACCACCACCAGCAGTAGGCCCACGGCGATGCTGCCCCAGGCGTCGAAAGCTGGATTGCCGGTGGCCAGGGAGAGCAGGATGGCCCCCAGGGCCAGGGTCAGGCCGGCCAGGGCGGCGATGTCCTCGCCCATGACCACGATCAGTTCCGATTCCCGGCTGTCCTTGAAATAGCGCCACAAGGGCATGTCGCCGGCCTTTTCGCGGATTTCCTGGATGCAGCCCTTGAGGGACCAGGCCTCCAGGGCCGCGCCAACCCCCAGCACGATGATGGCGATCCAGGGGTTCTCCAGGGGCTCCGGGTGGGACAGCTTGTGCACGCCTTCATAGATGGAAAAGGCGCCCCCCAGGGAGAAGAGCAGGATGGCCACCATGAAAGACCAGAAGTAGGTGGCCTTGCCAAAGCCCAGGGGATGGTCCGGGGTCGGTGCCCGCCTGGCCTGGCGGATGCCCAGCAGGAGCAGGAGCTGGTTGGTGCAGTCGGCGGCGGAATGGACCGCCTCGGCGAGCATGGCAGAGGAGCCGGTATAGACAGCCGCTACGGCTTTGGAGGCGGCGATGCCGGCGTTGGCGGAAAGGGCGTAGATGATGGCGCTCATGGGCTGGCCTGAAGCATGGGGATGCCATGCTTTTACCATAAGGTGCCATCCTGCCCAAGAAGCCCGGACCAAGGGCCGGCGCCGATACGGTAAAATGACGGTTTTTGCATCCGGGAATCCGCCGTGAACGGCATTACCATCGCCCTCTCCAAGGGCCGCATCTTCGAAGAAACCCTGCCCCTGCTGGCCGCTGCCGGCATTGTGCCGACCGAAAATCCTGAAACCTCCCGCAAGCTGATCATCGCCACCAATCGGCCTGACGTGCGGGTGGTCATCGTGCGCGCCACTGATGCCCCCACCTATGTCCAGCATGGTGCCGCCGATATCGGCGTGGTCGGCAAGGATGTGCTGATCGAGCACGGCGGTGCCGGCCTCTACCAGCCCCTGGACCTGAAAATCGCCAAGTGCCGCATGAGCGTGGCGGTTCCCGCCGGTTTCGATTACGACAACGCCGTGCGCCAGGGCGCCCGCCTGAAGATCGCCACCAAGTACACCAAGATTGCCCGGGAGCACTTTGCCGCCAAGGGCGTGCATGTGGACCTGATCAAGCTCTACGGCTCCATGGAACTGGCGCCCCTGGCCGGTTTGGCCGATGCCATCGTGGACCTGGTGTCCACCGGTGGCACCCTCAAGGCCAACAATCTGGTGGAGGTGGAGCACATCATGGATATCTCCTCCCGCCTCATCGTGAACCAGGCTTCCCTGAAACTGAAACGGGAAACCCTGGGTCCCATCCTGGAGGCCTTTACCCAGGCCGTGGAGAAGATGGCATGAGCCAGGTGAATATCAAGCGTCTGAACAGCGCTGATGCGGACTTCCAACGTCAGCTGGATGCCCTGCTGGCGTTTGAAGGCGCCCAGGACAACAACATCGAAAAGACGGTGGTCGGCATCCTGGCCGACGTCAAGGCCCGGGGCGATACGGCGGTGGTGGACTACACCAACCGCTTCGACCGCGTCAGCGTTGCCGACATGGCCGCCCTTGAATTGCCCCAGGCCGAACTGCGGGCCGCCCTGGAGAGTCTGCCGGCCGAGCGCCGCGCCGCTCTGGAAGCGGCTGCCGGTCGCATCCGTGCCTACCACGAGCGCCAGATCGGCCACGGCTTCCAGTATGAAGAGGCCGACGGTACCCGTCTCGGCCAGATGGTTACCCCCCTGGACCGGGTAGGCCTCTACGTGCCCGGCGGCAAGGCCGCCTATCCCTCCTCGGTGCTGATGAACGCCCTGCCGGCCAAGGTGGCCGGGGTCAAGGAACTGATCATGGTGGTGCCCACCCCCGGCGGCGAGAAGAACGCCCTGGTGCTGGCCGCCGCCTGTCTGGCTGGCGTTGATCGGGTCTTCACCATCGGTGGCGCCCAGGCGGTGGCGGCCCTGGCCTACGGCACTGAAACCGTGCCCCAGGTGGACAAGATCGTCGGTCCCGGCAATGCCTACGTGGCCTGTGCCAAGCGCCGGGTGTTCGGCATCGTCGGCATCGACATGGTGGCCGGCCCCTCGGAAATCCTGGTGCTGGCCGATGGCTCCACGGACCCGGACTGGGTGGCCATGGACCTCTTCTCCCAGGCCGAGCACGACGAACTGGCCCAGTCCATCCTGATCTGCCCGGACGCCGCCTACATCGAAAAAGTCCAGGCCAGCATCGACAAGCTGCTGCCGACCATGCCGCGTCAGGCCGTGATCCGTGCTTCCCTGGAAAACCGCGGCGCCCTGGTCCAGGTCAAGGATCTGGAAGAAGCTGTGGCACTGGCCAACCGGGTCGCGCCGGAGCACCTGGAGCTGTCCATGGCCGAGCCCGATGCCTGGGTGGAGAAGATCCATCACGCTGGCGCCATCTTCATCGGCCCCTACACCTCCGAGTCCCTGGGCGACTACTGCGCTGGCCCCAACCACGTGCTGCCCACCTCCGGCAGCGCCCGTTTCTCCTCGCCCCTGGGGGTCTATGACTTCCAGAAGCGTACCAGCCTGATCCGGGTTTCCCGGGAAGGCGCCCAGACCCTGGGGCGCATTGCCGCCACCCTGGCGGACGGCGAGGGTCTGCCGGCCCACGCCCAGTCGGCCCGCTATCGCCTCGATGCCTGAGGCTAGGGAACAGCAGCAACCCGGGGGCGGTGGAGGCAACTCCTCCGCCCCCGTCACGTGCAGGCAGCTGTTCCTCGGCTTTTCCTCCGTCGGCCTGTCCGGCTTCGGCGGCGTGCTGCCTTTTGCCCGGCGCATGCTGGTGGAGGAGCGGCGCTGGCTGACGGCGGAGGAGTTCAATTCCCTCCTGGGCCTGTGCCAGTTCCTGCCCGGACCCAACGTGGCCAATCTGTCCATTGCCGTGGGTTCCCGCTACCAGGGCATCCGTGGCGCCATCGCCGCGGTGACGGGCCTCTTCGGCGGCCCCCTGCTTATCGTCCTGCTGCTGGGGCTGCTCTACGATCGCTACGGCCAGCTGCCCCAGGCCCAGGGCCTGTTGCGGGGTATTGCCGCCGTGGGCTGCGGCTTGCTCTTCGGCACCGCCTGGCGCATGGCCCTGGCCCTCAAGCTCAAGCACCTGTTCCTGCCCTTTACCCTGGCGGTGTTCGTCGCCGTGGCCCTGTTGCGCTGGCCCATGCCGGTGGTGATGGTGGGCCTGCTGGGAGTGTCGGCCACCGTGGCCTACGCCCACCTCAAACGCAAGGCGGCGCCGTGACCCTGCTGGCCGACCTCTTCTTCCAGTTTGCCCTGCTGTTCTGCGTCGCCTTCGGCGGCGCCTCGGCCTTGCTGCCGGAAATGCACCGGGTGGTGGTGCTGGAAAAACACTGGCTGAACAACGCCACCTTCACCCACCTCTACGCCATCGCCCAGGCGGCACCGGGTCCCAACGGCCTGGTGGTGAGCCTGATCGGCTGGGAGGTGGCGGGCATTCCCGGCGCCCTGGCGGCTTCCCTGGGCATGGTGCTGCCCACGGGCATCATGATCTACGTGCTGATGCGCCACTGGCACCGCTTCGCCGGCGCCCGCTGGCAGCAATCAGTGCAGTTGGGCGTGGCGCCCCTGGCGGTGGGACTGATTTTCGCCGCCGCCTTCCTCATCGGCCAGTCGGCCGGCCTGGGCTGGGGCGGCCTGCTGTTGGCCCTGCTGACGGCAGTAGCTTTGCTAAAGACCCGTTGGCATCCCCTGTGGCTGATCGGTCTGGGAGGGCTGGTGGGCCTGCTGGGCTGGGTGTGAATGGCCGGGAAGGCAGTATTCACGCCATTCCAGGCTAGGGTGTGGCGGAGAATGGCGTCCTGCTTGGCTCTCCGGGCAGGTGAAAAACAAAAGGCCCGTCCATTGGACGGGCCTTTGTCTTTTGCGGCGTTACGCTTTAGCCGAGGATTTCCTTGAGGGCCCCCACCAGGGCGCCGCACTGCTCATCGGTGCCGATGGTGATGCGCAGGAACTGGTCAATGCGCGGGGCCTTGAAGTGGCGCACGATGATGCTGCGCTGGCGCAGGGCCTGGGCCAGCTCGGCGCCGTCCCGGCCCGGGTGGCGGGCGAAGACGAAGTTGGCGGCGGAGGGCAGGACCTGGAAGCTGAGCAGGGTGAGATCGCTCACCAGCTGTTCCCGGCTGGCGATCACCGCATTGCGGGTGCGGTCGAACCAGGCCCGGTCTTCCAGGGCAGCCACGGCGCCAGCGATGGCGATGCGGTCCAGGGGGTAGGAGTTGAAGCTGTTCTTGACCCGTTCCAGGGCCTCGATCAGGTCCGGGTGGCCCACCGCGTAGCCCACCCGCAGGCCCGCCAGGGAGCGGGACTTGGACAGGGTGTGCACCACCAGCAGGTTGGGGTGGCGGTTGACCAGGGCAATCGCTGTGTCGCCGCCGAAGTCCACATAGGCTTCATCCACCACCACTACCGATTCCGTATTGGCCGCCAGCAGGGCCTCGATCTCGGCCAGGGGCAGCAGGCGGCCGGTGGGGGCGTTGGGGTTGGGGAAGATGATGCCGCCGTTGGCGCGGCGGTAGGCGGTCAGGTCGATGCCGTAATCCTCACCCAGGGGTACGGTCTCGGCGGTGATGCCGTAGAGGCCGGCGTAGACCGGATAGAAGCTGTAGCTGATGTCGGGGTAGAGCAGGGGGGCATCGTGCTGCAACAGGCCCATGAAAACGTGGGCCAGCACTTCGTCGGAGCCGTTGCCGACGAAGACCTGCTGGGCGCTGATGCCGAATTCCCCGTAGAAGGCCGCCACGGCAGCCTTCAGCCGATCCGCGTTGGGATCTGGGTAGAGGCGCAGGCTGCCCCCGTCGGCGCCGATTTCCGCCTGCATCGCTGCCACGGCCTTGGGGGAGGGTGGATAGGGGTTCTCGTTGGTATTGAGTTTCACCAGATTCGGCAGCTTGGGCTGCTCCCCGGGGACATAGGGGGTGAGGCGGTGAACCAGGGGGCTCCAGAATTTGCTCATAGCCGGATAGGTCGGGAAAAGGTGTATGGGGCGGACGGGGTGGCTAGGGATTGGGGCGCTTGGGGTTGAAATGCACCGCCAAGGCCGCATCAGGGCTGAAATGGTATCATGGCTACTGTTT
Organism: Azospira sp.; assembly: GCA_035255085.1. Taxonomy (GTDB): domain Bacteria; phylum Pseudomonadota; class Gammaproteobacteria; order Burkholderiales; family Rhodocyclaceae; genus Azospira. The sequence continues at coordinate 40,004 of DATEZY010000207.1, forward strand.
CCGAATTACCCTGTGAACGGTGCTCCCATGCGGCAAGCCGAAGTTTCCCGAAATACCCTCGAAACCCAGATTACGGTCCGTCTCAATCTCGACGGTACCGGCCATGCCAAGCTTAACTCCGGCATTCCCTTCCTCGACCACATGCTGGACCAGATCGCCCGCCACGGCCTGATCGATCTGGAAGTGGAAGCCAAGGGCGATCTGCACATCGACGGCCACCATACGGTAGAAGATATCGGCATCGCCATCGGCCAGGCCCTGATCAAGGCCCTGGGCGACAAGAAGGGCCTGACCCGCTACGGTCACGCCTACGTGCCCCTGGACGAAGCCCTGTCCCGCGTCGTCGTGGATCTCTCCGGTCGCCCCGGCCTGGAATTCCATGTGGACTTCAAGCGCGCCATGCTCGGCACCCTGGATACGGAACTGGTCCATGAATTCTTCCAGGGCCTGGTGAACCATGCCCTCATTACCGTGCATGTGGACAACCTGCGCGGTGAAAATGCCCACCACCAGTGCGAGACGGTGTTCAAGGCCTTCGCCCGCGCCCTGCGCATGGCGGTGAGCCCCGATCCCCGAACCGCCGGCGTCATTCCCTCCACCAAGGGGGCCCTGTAATGGGCAAGATTGCGGTCATCGACTACGGCATGGGCAACCTGCGCTCCGTCTGGCAGGCTCTGGAGCATGTGGCGGACGACAAGGAAGTGGTTGTCACCGCCGATCCGGCCGTGGTTGCCGCGGCCGAGCGCGTGGTTTTCCCCGGCCAGGGGGCCATGCCCGACTGCATGGCCGAACTGGAGGCCCGGGGCCTGCGCCCCGCCGTGCTGCAGGCGGCCAAGGACAAGCCCTTCCTCGGTATCTGCATCGGCTTACAGATGCTCTTCGAACACAGCGAGGAGGGCGATGTGCCCGGCCTGGGCGTCTTCGCCGGCCAGGTGCGCCGTTTTCCCGCCGAGAAAATGCTGGCCGCCGACGGCACCCGCCTCAAGGTGCCTCACATGGGCTGGAACCAGGTGCGCCAGGTTCAGGCTCACCCCCTGTGGGGCGGCATCGAGGATGGTGCCCGCTACTATTTTGTACACAGCTATTACGTCACCCCGGAAAACGCCGCCTGGGCGGCCGGTACGACGGAATATGGCATCCCCTTTACCTGTGCGGTGGCCCGGGATAATATCTTCGCGGTCCAGTTCCACCCGGAAAAGAGCGCCCGCGATGGCTTGGCGCTGCTCAAGAATTTCATCCACTGGCAGCCCTGAGGGCTGACCTTCCCATCCCTTTCCTATTTCGGTTTTCTCCATGCTGATCATTCCCGCGATTGACCTGAAGGACGGCCAATGTGTCCGTCTCAAACAAGGGTTGATGGAACAGGCCACTGTTTTCTCCGAATCCCCGGCCGATCAGGCTCGCCACTGGCTGGAACAGGGCGCTCGCCGCCTGCACCTGGTGGACCTGGATGGCGCCTTTGCCGGCAAGCCGAAGAACCAAACCGCCATCAAGGCCATCCTCAAGGAAGTCGGGGACAAGATCCCGGTGCAATTGGGCGGCGGCATTCGCGATCTCGACACCATCGAGCGCTGCCTTGATGCCGGCCTGACCTACGTCATCATTGGCACCGCCGCGGTGAAGAATCCTGGTTTCCTGCATGACGCCTGCACCGCCTTCCCTGGCCACATCATCGTCGGCCTGGATGCCAAGGACGGCAAGGTGGCGGTGGATGGCTGGTCCAAGCTCACCGGCCACGACGTCATCGACCTGGGAAAGAAGTTCGAGGACTACGGTGTTGAATCCATCATCTACACCGACATCGGTCGCGACGGCATGCTCTCCGGCATCAACATCGACGCGACGGTGAAGCTGGCCCAGGCCCTGCGCATCCCGGTCATCGCCTCCGGCGGCCTGTCCAGCGTCGACGACGTGAAGCAGCTGTGCGCCGTGGAAGGCGAGGGCGTGGTGGGTACCATCGCCGGCCGGGCCATCTACGACGGCTCCCTGGACTTCAAGATCGCCCAGGAAACGGCCGACAAACTGACTGTTAAGTAAGGAGTAAGGCTGCAGCAGCTAAAGCGCCCTCAGGCGCCCGCGCTTCTGCCAGCCCCATCGCTATGCTCGCCAAACGCATCATCCCCTGCCTGGACGTGACCGCCGGCCGGGTGGTCAAGGGCACCAATTTCGTCGAACTGCGGGATGCCGGTGATCCGGTGGAAATCGCCCGCCGCTACGACGAACAGGGGGCCGACGAGGTTACCTTCCTCGACATTACCGCCAGTTCCGACCAGCGGGACATCATCCTGCACATCATCGAAGCCTGTGCCTCCCAGGTGTTCATTCCCCTGACCGTGGGCGGCGGCGTGCGCAAAGTGGAAGATGTGCGGCGCCTGCTCAATGCCGGGGCCGACAAGGTCTCCATGAACACTGCCGCCGTGCAGAATCCGGATCTGGTGAAGGAAGCCTCCGACAAGGTAGGCTCCCAGTGCATCGTCGTGGCGATCGACGCCAAGCAGACGGCTCCCGGCAAGTGGGATGTTTTTACCCATGGCGGACGTAACAATGCCGGCCTGGATGCCATCGAGTGGGCGAAGCAGGTCCAGGCCCTGGGTGCCGGTGAAATCCTGCTCACCTCCATGGACCGGGATGGCACCAAGAACGGCTTTGATCTGGCCCTGACCCGGGCGGTATCCGATGCCGTTTCCATTCCAGTGATCGCATCCGGCGGTGTCGGCAACCTGCAGCATCTGGCCGACGGGGTTACTCAGGGCGGTGCGGATGCCGTGCTGGCTGCCTCCATTTTCCACTTTGGTGAATACACGGTGCGCCAGGCCAAGGAATACATGCGCGACCGGGGTATCGAGGTTCGCCTGTGAGCGACCTGGACAACTCCCTGCCCTGGCTGGACGCCCTGAAATGGGACGCCGACGGCATGATCCCCGCCATCGCCCAGGATGCCGCCAGCGGCCGCGTGGTTATGTTCGCCTACATGAACCGGGAGTCGCTGCAGGAAACGCTGCAGACCGGGGCGGCGGTATACTGGTCCCGCTCCCGCAAGCGCTTGTGGCGTAAGGGCGAAGAGTCCGGCCATTTCCAGCAGATCAAATCCATTCGTACCGACTGCGACGGCGATGTGCTGTTGCTGGCGATCGAGCAGGTCGGGGGCATTGCCTGTCATACCGGCCGGGAAAGTTGCTTCTTCAATGAATTGCAGGGGGAACGCTGGGTTCCCGCTGATCCGGTATTGAAAGATCCGAAGGAAATTTACGCAAAATGAGCACACACGACGTTCTACACCGTCTTTCCGAGACCCTGGCCTCCCGCCGCAATGCCGATCCGGCAACCTCCTACACCGCCCAACTGTTTTCCAAGGGGCCAGATTCCATCCTCAAGAAAATCGGCGAGGAATGCGCCGAGCTGATCATGGCCGGCAAGGAAGGCAAGCGCCTCAATATCGTCTGGGAATCCACCGACGTCATCTATCACATCCTGGTGCTGCTGGCCTTCTACGGCCTGAGTATCGAAGATGTCTCCCAGGAAATGCGCCGGCGCGAGGGTATTTCCGGAATTGACGAGAAGGCTTCCCGCTCTAAGTGATTAGGCTTCCCGCCATTTTCTAAGCTGTCAGGGCTCCTTATGGACAACTGCATTTTCTGCAAGATCGTGCGTGGCGAGATTCCGTCGCGCAAGGTCTATGAAGACGACGATGTGTTCGCCTTCCATGACATCAACCCGCTGCGGCCGGTGCATGTGCTGGTCGTGCCCAAGCGTCACATCGCCTCCCTGGCCCATGCCACCGAGGCAGACACCCCGGTTCTGGGGAAAGTGCTGGCTGTGGCCAATAAAATTGCGGTCGATCAAGGCAGCCCCGAGGGCTTCCGGGTCATCATCAACACCGGCCGCATCGGCCAGCAGGAAGTTCCCCACCTGCACGCCCACATCGTCGGTGGTCCCGACCCCGTGGGGCCGATGCTGAAACGGAATTAAGGAGACTGATATGGGTAGCTTTAGCATCTGGCACTGGCTGATCGTCCTGGTGATCGTCATGCTCGTTTTTGGCACCAAGAAACTGCGCAACATCGGCCAGGATCTGGGCGGTGCCGTGAAGGGGTTCAAGGAAGGGATGCGGGAAGGTACCGCTGAAGGCAACACCGCTCCGCCCCAGCAGGTGACTTCCGGCCAGACCATCGAAGGCGAAGTCAAGGAAAAGACCAAGTCCTGATTGGCTTTCCCGGCCGGGGTGGCAGGGTAGAGGCTTCACCGCCTTGCTGTCTTGCTGTCCCGGCAGGTTGTCGCATTTTCTTCTCTTCCTCACTGAACGCTCCCCATCCTTATGTTTGATGTCGGTTTTTCCGAGCTTATGGTCATTGCCGTGGTGGCGCTGATCGTCATCGGTCCCGAGCGCCTGCCCAAGGTGGCCCGGACGGCCGGACATCTGCTCGGGCGTCTGCAACGCTACGTCAATGACGTGAAGTCCGATATCAATCGGGAAATGCAACTGGAGGAATTGAAGAAGCTCCAGGGGCAGCTCCAGGATTCGGCCCGCAGTTTCGAGCACTCCATTCAGCAGGGACTGGCCAGTACCGAGAAGTCCCTCAATGAGGCTATCCAGCCGCCGGCAGCGGCTGCCGAAACAGCCCCAGCCGCCGGGGCAGAAGTGCCGATGGTGGTGGCTGCTGCTCCCGTCCAAGCTTCCGAACCCGCCCACGCGCCCGCCGACGTGCCCAAGTCCTGACCCGCCATGAGTCAAGAACCTCAACAAAGTAATAGCAGCGCGGGCGAAGAATCCTTCCTCTCCCATCTGGTGGAATTGCGGGACCGCCTCATCCGGGCGTTACTGGCGGTCTTTGTCGTCTTTGTCTGTCTCTTCCCATGGTCGAAGGAGCTATATACCTTCCTGGCCAGTCCCTTGCTGGCTACCCTGCCGGCGGGCGGGCAGATGATTGCGACCGACGTGGTCGGGGTGTTCCTGGTGCCGATGAAGGTCACCCTGATGGTGGCTTTCCTCATCTCCCTACCCTACGTGCTTTTCCAGGCCTGGGCGTTCGTCGCCCCGGGGCTATATGCCCATGAGAAGCGCTTGGTGCTGCCCCTGGTGTTCGCCTCGGTGCTGCTCTTCTTCTGCGGCATGTCCTTCGCCTACTTCCTGGTCTTCCCGACGGTGTTCGGCTTCATGGCCAAGGTGGCGCCGGAGGGGGTGGCCTGGATGACGGATATCGACAAGTACCTGTCCTTTGTCCTGTCCACCTTCATGGCCTTCGGCGTCACTTTCGAAGTACCGGTGATCGTCATCGTCCTAGTCAAGACCGGCATTGTGGAACTGGCCAAGCTTCGTGAATGGCGGCCCTATGTGATCGTCGGCGCCTTCATCGTTGGTGCCGTCTTTACGCCGCCGGATGTGCTTTCCCAGGTCATGCTGGCCGTGCCCCTATGGCTGCTGTACGAACTGGGAATTATCCTCGCCGCCTTTGTCAGCCGTCCGGCGCCGGAAAACCGCATTGCGCCGCCAGTAGCTGCTGGCAAGGATGACGCTCCGCTGGCGCCCAAGGAATAAGGGCGCCTATCTGGCGAGTTTGGGGATGACCGGGGGAAAACTCCTCCCCTAGCAGCAGCCGACCTCGCCTTGCGGGGAGGTGGGGCAAGCGGGAGCCTTCCGCGGTCCAGCTACTGTCGCCACCTGACGCATCGCCTCTCCTTCGGCAAACCACCATAAACTGCCCGGCGCCATGGGCGTCCATACCTCGTCGTCGGTTAGCGGCTGGGTAGCGATGACTGCTACCCGGTCATCGGGCGTGGTGACCTCGCTGAAATCCACGGTCACGTCCTGGTCTTTCAGGTGTGCCTTGGTGAAGGGGGCGCGGCGGATGACATGGGTCAGCTGGGTGGAACAATGGGCGAACAACCAGTCGCCGTTGGACAACAGGAAATTGAATTCCCCCTTGCTGCCGATATCCCGGCTAAGTTCGGCGACGGCGGCAAAGAGGTCGTCATCCGTCGGTGCCTGCTGGCCGAAGCGTTGACGCAGGGACTGGAGCACCCAGCAGAAGGCCCGCTCGCTGTCCGTGTTGCCCACCGGCAGGAAACTGCCATCGAAGTCCGGGGCGAAATCCAGCAGGTTGCCGTTATGGGCGAAGATCCAGTACCGCCCCCACAGTTCCCGTATGAACGGATGGGTGTTTTCCAGGCTCACCACCCCCTGAGTCGCCTTGCGGATATGGGCGATGACGTTGCGGGAGCGGATCGGGTATTGCCGCACCAGGGCCGCTACCGGCGAATGGGCTGAGGGCTGGGGATCGAGGAAGAGCCGGGTGCCCCGGCCTTCGAAAAAGGCGATGCCCCAGCCGTCGGCATGGACATCGGTCAGTCCGCCCCTGGCCTGGAAACCGGTGAAGGAAAAGCAGATGTCCGTGGGGACATTGCAGTTCATGCCGAGCAGCTGGCACATGGGGGGAATCCTCGGAAGGGGTTATTGCTCCGGCTCGCGGCGCATGGGCGGGCGCTTGCCGATCTTGACCGGGAGTTCCAGCAGGTTCTGCTGCCGGCGCAGCTTGAAGGGCACGCTGCTGCCAGGCTTCAGGTTGGCGATGAGGTCGAGCATTACTTGAGGATCCTTCACCGCCTGGCCGCCGACGGCCAACAGAATGTCCCCGGGCTTGATGCCGGCCCCATCAGCCGGGCTGCCGCGCAGCACGCCAGCGATGATCGCGCCTTCTGCATCAGCCAGGCCG
>DATEZY010000208.1:0-14109 GCA_035255085.1 Azospira sp.
GCCATGTCGGCAAAATTACTCTTCAGCAGTTCCTGGTAGTCGTCCCACAGGGGCATGTGCCAGGCCCGGTCGAAGGCTTCGTCGCCGCAATGGGCCAGTTCCCGGGCCAGGCTGTCGTTGTTGCTGAACAGGCCGGTGGCAACGCCGCCCAGGGCGACGACGCAGGCGCCGGTGAGGGTGGCGACGTCGATCACCGTCTCCGGCTCGAAACGCTCGGCGTAGGTGAGGGCATCGCACAGCACCAGGCGGCCTTCGGCGTCGGTGTTGAGAATTTCAATGGTCTGGCCGGACAGGGAGGTGACGATATCCCCGGGCTTGGAAGCCGCGCCACCGGGCATGTTCTCGCTGGCAGGAACGATGATCGACAGGTTGAGCGGCAGCTTCATCAGGGCGCAGGCCTTGATGGTACCGAGGACGCTGGCGGCGCCGCACATGTCGTATTTCATTTCGTCCATCTCGGCGCCGGGCTTGAGGGAAATGCCGCCGGTGTCGAAGGTGATGCCCTTGCCCACCAGTAGCAGGGGTTTCTCTTCCTTCTTCCCCCCCTTGTAGTGCAGGACGATCAGTTTGGGCGGCTGGTGGGAGCCTTTGGCCACGGACAGCAGGCTGTGCATGCCCAGGGCTTCCATGTCGCTCCGTTCCAGGATCTGGCATTCCAGGGCCAGTTCTTCCGCCATCTTCAGGGCTTGCTCGGCCAGGTAGGTGGGGGTGCACAGGTTGCCCGGCAGGTTGCCCAGATTCTTGGCCAGAATCATGCCGTCGGCGATGGCCAGGCCCTGGGCCAGGGCTTCCTCGGCCGGCGTCAGCTCGTTGCGGCGCTCCACGGCAAAGGTCAGCTTGCGCAGGGGGCGGCGCAACTCATCCTTTTTGCTCTTCAGCTGGTCGAAGCGATAGACGGTTTCCTGGGCGACGATGGCCGCCTGGCGTACCCGCCAGGCCACGCCCCGCTTTTTGACCGGTATTTCGGTAAGGAAGACTACGCCGTCGAAAGAACCCGTTTCATTTAGGGTTTTGACCGCCGTTCGCACGGCCTGACAGTATTCCTTCTCGCGGAATTCCTTTTCCTTGCCGAGGCCGACGAGGAGGACGCGATCGCATAAGGTGCCCGGGACATTGTGCAGGAGCAGGGTGGTGCCCAGCTTGCCCTCCATGTCGCCGCGCCGGATGATGTCGGAAATGTAGTTGCGGGCGGCGTTATCGAGGAGCTCCGCCGGCAGGGTGAGTTTGCGCGGTTCGAACACGCCAACCACGACGCAGGCACTGCGTTGCTTTTCCGGACTACCGCTTTTTATGCTAAATTCCACCGTCCGCTCCTGTTAGAAACTTTGTGATAAATCGGCAAAAATACGGCTGAAATGCGAATTTCGCCCTGATTATCACCGTTTCCTTTCGCCAAAGTCAAAGCATGATTTTTCAGCGCGCCGTCCGGCGTGAGTTCACCCAAACGGCGGTCGGCGTGTTCGTGGCGCTGTTCGCCATTTTGCTCACCACCCACCTGATTCGTTTGTTGGGCCAGGCGGCTGCCGGCCAGCTGGAGTCGGAAGCGGTGGCGGCACTGCTCGGCTTTACCGCCATCAATTACCTGCCGGTGCTGCTCTCCCTCACCGTGTTCATGTCCATTCTGCTGACCCTCTCCCGCAGCTATCGGGATTCGGAAATGGTGGTGTGGTTTTCCTCCGGCCTGCCCCTGACCGCCTGGGTGCGTCCGGTGCTGACTTTTTCCATACCGGTGGTTGTCACCATCGCCCTGTTGTCCTTCTTCCTGTCGCCCTGGGCCTTGCGTCAGAGCGTTGAATTCCGGGAAAAGATGTCCCATCAGGGGGGTCAGGGCGCCGGCCAGGTATCTCCTGGCGCCTTCAAGGAGGCCAGTAGCGCCGACCGGGTGGTGTTCGTTGAAGCCCTGGCCGACGATTCCAGTGTGGTGCGCAACGTCTTCGTCAGCTCCATCCAGGACCAGAAGCTGGGGGTGATGATGGCGGCCAGCGGTCATCAGGAACAGGCCGAAAACGGCGATCGTTTCATGGTCCTGGAAAATGGTCGGCGCTACGAAGTGACGCCGGGACTGCCGGAATTCCGGATTCTGGAGTTTGCCCGTTACGCCCTGCGCATCGAGACCAAGGAATCCCAGGGTATTGAAAAGACGCCGAGTAACACGCCGACCCGGGAATTGCTGCGAAACCCGCAGAATCGCACCTACCAGGCGGAGCTGCTGTGGCGCATCGGGGTTCCCCTTTCCGCCTTGGTTCTCTCCCTGCTCGCCATTCCCATGAGTTTCGTCAATCCCCGGGCCGGCCGCTCGGCCAACCTGATTCTGGCGATTCTGACCTTTACCATCTACAGCAACCTGCTTTCCGTCAGCCAGGCCTGGGTCAATCAGGGCAAGCTCGGATTCGATACTGGCTGGTGGCTGGTGCACCTGGTCATGGCGGCCCTGCTGCCCCTGTTGTTCCTGCGCCGCATCGCGGTCTTTTCCTTCCTCCGGTTGCGGCGATGAAGCGACTTCTCGGTTCCACCTATCAAAGATACCTCTCCCGGGAGGTCTTGATCGGCACCCTCATGGTGCTGGCAGCCTTCTTGGCCTTGTTCGGCTTTTTTGACCTGATCAACGAGTTGCAGAGCATCGGCAAGGGGAGTTACGGGCTGCAGCATGCCCTGCTCTACGTGCTGTTGACCCTGCCGGGGCGGGTGTACGAGTTGATGCCGATCGCTGTGCTGATCGGCGCCCTGTTTTCCCTGTCCACCCTGGCCCGGCATTCGGAAATCACGGTGTTGCGGGCGGCGGGCCTGTCTACCCGGGATCTGTTGTTGACCCTGTTCCGGGTGGCTGGATTATTTGCCCTGCTGACTTTTCTGATCGGCGAGTTCGTGGCGCCGCCGGCCGAACGAGTGGCCCAGCAACTGCGCCTGCGTGCCCAGGGCGGGGTGGTGGCGGCTTCGGATTTCCGCACCGGCCTGTGGGTCAAGGACGAACACAGCTTCGTCAATGTCCAGACGGTGTCGCCCGAGGCTCGGTTGAAGGGGGTTCGCATCTACGAGTTCGACGACCAGCGTCAACTCAAATCCGTCAGCGACGCCGAGGAGGGTGAGTATTTGCCCCCCAGCAGCTGGCGCCTGACCGGGGTGGTGCAGACCCGGCTAGAGGGGAATACGTCGCGAGTGGAAAAGAAGGGGGAAGTGCTCTGGCAGTCGGCCCTCAATCCGGACATCCTGTCGGTGTTGCTGGTGGTGCCTGAGCATATGTCCGTCTGGCACCTGACCTCCTATATCAAGCACCTGGCCGACAACCATCAGAAAACCGATCGTTATGAAATCGCCATGTGGAAGAAGGTGGTTTATCCCCTGGCGGCGCTGGTGATGGTGGCCTTGGCACTGCCCTTCGGCTACACCCACAACCGGGTGGGAGGGGTCAGTCTGCGGATTTTCTCCGGGGTCATGCTCGGGGTGTTCTTCCACATGCTCAACGGGCTCTTTTCCAACCTGGGGGTGATCAACAGCTGGACGCCCTTTTCCAGCGCCATCGCGCCCTCGGCCTTATTCCTGCTGGCCGCAGTGGTGATGATCTGGTGGGTGGAGCGGCGCTGATACGCCGCCAGGCGCTGGCTTAGGAACTGTTTAGGTGCGGGGGCAGCGGACCAGACGGGTGCCGCTGAGGCGGTCATGCAGGAATTGCCCGTCCCGGTCCATCAGGGCCCAAAGCACTCCGACTCCCAGAAGGCAAACGCTGGGCCAGGCGAGCAGGTAGCGTAGGAGTGCCTGGAGCGGCCGTACCGGACCGCCTTCGGCGTTTTCCAAGCGGATGGCCCAGGTCTTCATGGCCAGGGTTTGGCCGCCATGGAGCCAGAACCAGCCGAAATAGACCAGCAGCACCAGGAACAAGTGGCCCTGCACGAGCGCTGGGGCGGCAGTACGGTGGGCGATCATGCCCAGCAATACATGGGGCAGGATCAAGGTTACGGCCAGCACCCCCAGGAGCAACAGGGTGTCGTACAGCATGCTGACCAGGCGGCGCAGGACGGCAGGCGTCTGCGCTGCCGGCGGCGTCAAGGCAGAGTTCATCGGTGTTGGATCGAGGGGAAATGTGTCGGTGTGATAAGCCGGTCTGCCTTGGGGGACAGCACCCCCGACAGGGAGAATCCGGCCGGCGCGGCTGCGGTGCCGGGCAGGGTGGGAATCCGGGAGTGCGCTTGGGCTCCAGCCTGGTTCCGAGGGGCTGGATGGACGCCAGGCGGAGCGGGCCGAGACAGCTGGGCCGTCGGTCCCTTGCGGGTGGGCAGAATGAGGCCCCAGGTCTTTTTGGCGGGCGGGGCTAGATCCTTGAGCTTTTGCCGCTCTTCATCGGAAAGGGTGGCGTATTCCTGCCATTTTTGCTTCACCACGTCCTTCTTGGCCGTGGGGAGCTGCTTGATGTTCTTGTATTTTTCCCGGATGGCACGGCGCTGCTCCGGGGTCAGGTCGGCCCATTCGCGCATGCGTCTTTGCAGGCGCGCCTGCTCGTCCGGGGTCATGCGATTGTAACGTTCGGCAATTCCCAGCCATTTTTTGCGCCGGAAATATTCCATCTGATTCCAGTCGTCAGCCAGGGGGGTGAGGACTTCTCGCTGCTCGTTGGAGAGCTCAGCCCAGGTGGGTTGGGGCGGGGTGGCGATGATGGCAGAAGTGGAAGGTGCGTCAGCACCTGCCACCAGGGGGCAAAACGCGGCGAGCAAGCCTCCGCACAAAATGAGGGCGGAAATTATTCCTCGCTGGAGCGTTTGTTGAGCCATGCGTCGAAACCATTGTCCAGATAGGCGCTGATGGGGAGGTCGTCCGACAGGAGGGCGCTATCTACCTCTTCCAGTTCGGAAACCTGATCTTGAGCTTGCCAGTAAGCGAGGGAGCCAAAAGCGATGGCCACGGCCAGGGCGACGAGTAGCAGCAGCTGACGCGGGTGCAGGTGGTCGAAGTGGATCTGGAAATGGGCGCCGATGCCAGCCAGTACCGAAGAGGAAACCGCTACTTTTTGCCGGGCGAGCGCCTGCTGCCGAGCTGCCGCCAGTCGGTCCAGGGTCGTACAGTCCATGGCCAGAGTTCCCCGGTTCAGTTGCTGCCTGACCTGGAATGCAAAATGTAGTTCGTTCATAGCGAAATTCCCTTGGCTTTGAGTGCCTGAGCCAGTGTGTGGGTGGCACGAGAACAATGGGTCTTTACACTGCCTTCTGAGCAGCCCATTGCCGCCGCGGTTTCGGCGACATCCATCTCTTCCCAGTAACGCATGAGGAAGGCTTCCCGTTGACGCGGAGGAAGGTTCTTTATTTCATCTTCGATTACGGCCAGTACCTGGGTCTGCTCCAACGATCCGTCCGGTGTCTGGATGTTGGAATTGGCTTCGGTGGCCAGGGTTTCCAGCGGGTCCGTGTCCTCGTCGTCCCCTGGGGATAGGGAGGATAGCAGAGTTGTCCACATGGAGCGGACCTTGGTCCGCCGGTAATAGTCGCGGATGGCGTTTTGCAGTATCCGCTGGAATAACATCGGCAATTCTTCTGCCGGTCGGTCGCCGTACTTTTCCGCCAGGCGCATCATGGAGTCCTGGACGATGTCCAAGGCGGCATCCTCGTCCCGGACGGCGAACATGGCCTGCTTGAAGGCGCGCCGTTCCACCGAGGCAAGAAAGTCCGAAAGTTCGCGTGCTGTGGACAGGGGAATTTCCTATGGGGGCAATAATATACAGGTGATCCGCGAGTCGCGGGGGCGGATGAGGCTGGCGCACGCTCTTTTGCCTTGACCAATCCGGAGCGACCCGTTAACGTTGCGGGTTTTTCGAGTGAAAACTCTCTCGTAAGGCCAAAAAATGACGCTTACCGGTGCGGAGATTGTAATCAGGTGCCTGCAGGAAGAAAAGGTCGACTATGTGTTCGGCTATCCTGGCGGTTCGGTGCTGCACATTTACGATGAGCTGTTCAAGCAGGATCAGGTGAAGCACATCCTGGTCCGCCATGAGCAGGCTGCCGTTCATGCTGCCGATGCCTATTCCCGTTCTTCCCAGAAGATCGGTGTTGCCATGGTGACCTCCGGTCCCGGGGTGACCAACGCCGTTACCGGTATTGCCACTGCCTACACGGACTCCATCCCCATGGTGGTGCTGTGCGGCCAGGTGCCGACCTACTACATCGGCCAGGATGCCTTCCAGGAGTGCGATACCGTCGGTATCACCCGCCCCTGCGTGAAGCACAATTTCCTGGTGAAGGACGTCAAGGACCTGGCTTCCACCATCAAGAAGGCTTTCCACATCGCCAAGACCGGCCGACCTGGCCCGGTGGTGGTGGACATTCCCAAGGATGTCACCGCCAACAAGTGCGAGTTCGAATATCCGGCCACCATCCAGATGCGCTCCTACAACCCGGTAGTGAAGGGGCATCTGGGACAGATCAAGAAGGCGGTCCAGCTGCTGCTGGAAGCCAAGCGCCCCATCATCTACACCGGCGGTGGCGTGGTCCTCTCCGACTCGGCCGAGAAGCTGATCAAGCTGGCCCAGCGCCTCAAGTTCCCGGTCACCAATACCCTCATGGGCCTGGGCGGCTATCCGGCCACCGATCCCCAGTTCGTCGGCATGCTCGGCATGCACGGTACCTACGAGGCCAACATGACCATGCAGCACGCCGACGTGGTGCTGGCCGTGGGCGCCCGTTTCGACGACCGGGTGATCGGCAACCCCGACCATTTCGGTGAAGTGCAGCGCAAGATCATCCACATCGACATCGATCCTTCTTCCATTTCCAAGCGGGTGAAGGTGGATGTGCCCATCGTCGGCAATCTGCCCGATGTGCTCGATGAAATGCTCAAGCTGCTGGAAGATGGCGCCAACGCCGACGCGGCGGCCATGACCAAGTGGTGGAAGCAAATCGACGAATGGCGCGGCAAGAACAGCCTGGGCTACAAGCAGGACGGCCTGATCAAGCCCCAGTTCGTGGTGGAAAAGCTCTACGAAGTGACCGGCGGCGATGCCTTCATCACCTCCGACGTCGGCCAGCACCAGATGTTCGCTGCCCAGTACTATAAGTTCGACAAGCCCCGTCGCTGGATCAACTCCGGCGGTCTGGGCACCATGGGCGTGGGCCTGCCCTACGCCATGGGCGTGCGCTTTGCCAATCCGGATGCCCAGGTGGCCTGTATCACCGGCGAAGGTTCCATCCAGATGTGCATCCAGGAAATGTCCACCTGCAAGCAGTTCGAGCTGCCGGTGAAGATCATCAACCTGAACAACGGCATGCTGGGCATGGTGCGGCAGTGGCAGGAAATGTTCTACTCCAAGCGCTATTCTCAGTCCTACGTCACCTCCCTGCCGGACTTCGTCAAGCTGGCCGAGGCCTACGGCCACGTCGGCATGAAGATCGAGCGGCCGGAGGATGTGGTGCCGGCTCTGAAGAAGGCCTTCACCGAGTACAAGGACCGCCTGGTATTCATGGACTTCATCATCGATCCCACCGCTAACGTCTATCCCATGGTGGCGGCGGGCAAGGGTCTGTCCGAAATGATCCTGTCCGAAGAACTGTGAGCCGGGAGCCGAACAAAATGCGCCATATCATCTCCATCCTGCTGGAAAACGAAGCCGGTTCCCTGTCCCGCGTCGCCGGGCTGTTCTCCGCCCGTGGCTACAATATCGAATCCCTCACCGTGGCTCCCACCGAGGATGCCTCCCTGTCCCGCATGACCATCGTCACCCGTGGTTCCGACGACGTGCTGGAGCAGATCACCAAGCAGCTCAACAAGCTGGTGGACGTGGTCAAGGTGGTGGATCTGTCGGAAGCGGCCCACGCCGAGCGGGAACTGATGCTGATCAAGGTCCGCGCCACCGGCAAGGACCGGGAAGAAATGAAGCGACTGGCGGATATTTTCCGCGGTCGCATCATCGATGTCACCGATTCCGCCTATGTCATCGAACTGACCGGCAACAGCGCCAAATTGGATTCCTTCATCGCCGCCATCGATGCCGGCCTGATCCTGGAAACCGTACGTACCGGCGTCTGCGGCATCGGCCGCGGCGACCGTATTCTCAAAGTTTGAAGTAGCCCTTGAACCCGAAAGGAAAAACATGAAAGTTTATTACGACAAGGACGCTGACCTCTCCCTCATCAAGGGCAAGAAAGTCACCATCGTCGGTTACGGCTCCCAGGGCCATGCCCACGCCCAGAACCTGAAGGATTCCGGCTGCAAGGTCACCGTTGGCCTGCGTAAGGGCGGTGCCTCCTGGTCCAAGGCCGAAAAGGCCGGCCTGAAGGTGGAAGAGATCGCCAAGGCCGTCAAGGGCGCCGACGTGGTCATGATTCTGCTGCCGGACGAGAACATCCCGGCCGTGTATTACGCCGAAGTGGAACCCAACCTGAAGAAGGGCGCTGCCCTGGCCTTCGCCCACGGTTTCAACGTGCATTACAACCAGGTCGTGCCCCGCGAAGACGTGGACGTGATCATGGTCGCCCCCAAGGGCCCCGGCCACACCGTGCGTTCCGAGTACCTGAAGGGCGGCGGCGTGCCTTCCCTGATCGCCGTGTACCAGGACAAGTCCGGCAAGGCCAAGGACATCGCCCTGTCCTACGCTGCTGCCAACGGCGGCACCAAGGGCGGTGTGATCGAAACCAACTTCCGTGAAGAAACCGAAACCGACCTGTTCGGCGAACAGGCCGTGCTCTGCGGCGGCGCCGTGGAACTGGTGAAGATGGGCTTCGAGACCCTGGTGGAAGCCGGCTACGCTCCCGAAATGGCCTACTTCGAGTGCCTGCACGAGCTGAAGCTGATCGTGGACCTGATGTACGAAGGCGGCATCGCCAACATGAACTACTCCATCTCCAACAACGCGGAGTATGGCGAGTACGTGACCGGCCCCGAAGTCATCAACGAAGAGTCCCGCTACGCCATGCGCAACGCCCTGAAGCGCATCCAGACCGGTGAATACGCCAAGATGTTCATCCAGGAAGGCAAGACCAACTACCCGAGCATGACCGCCCGCCGTCGTCTGACCGCCGCTCACCCCATCGAGCAGGTCGGCGAGAAGCTGCGCGACATGATGCCCTGGATCAAGAAGAACAAGCTGGTCGACCAATCCAAGAACTGATCGCTGCTTGTACGGGGCGAGGCGCCCGGGAGGGGCGGTGCTGACGCACTGCCGTCTTCCGGGCGCCTCGCCCCGCCTTCGTTTCACAGCATGAGCATGCTGGCCCGGCTTTTGGCTTGAGTCAGCCCCCCAACGGCCCTGAAAGAGTGCCCGTGAATAACTATCCCCATCCCATTCTTGCCCGCGAAGGCTGGCCCTTCCTGACCATCGCCCTGGTGGCAGCCCTGGCCGGCAGTGCCTTTGCCCCGGCCTATGTGGCGATTCCCCTGTGGATCATCGCCCTGTTCGTGCTGCAGTTCTTCCGCGATCCGGCGCGCAAGATTGCCGGCGGTCCCAAGACCATCGTCGCCCCCGCCGACGGCCGCATCGTTGCCGTAGAAAAGGCCCTGGATCCCTACCTGAACCGGCAGGCGATCAAGGTCAGCGTCTTCATGAACGTCTTCAATGTGCACTCCAACCGTAGTCCGGTGGATGGCACTGTGCAACAGAAGTGGTACAACCCTGGGGCCTTCGTCAATGCCGCCCTGGACAAGGCCTCCGTCGAGAACGAGCGCTGCGCCCTGTGGATCAAGACGGCCGATGGCCAGGATGTGACCTCGGTGCAGGTGGCCGGCCTGGTGGCCCGGCGTATCCTCAACTACGTCGATGCCGGTGTGCAACTCGCCCGTGGCCAGCGCTATGGCTTCATCCGCTTCGGTTCCCGGGTCGATGTGTACCTGCCCCTGGATGCCCGGATCAAGGCCAGCATTGGCGAAAAAGTGTATGCTTCCTCCACGATTCTTGCTGAGCTGAACTAAGAAGCTGTCATGCCCGAACTAAAACCGCGCAAGGCCCTGTTTAATCCCGAGCTGAAGCGCCGCGGTATCTACGTCCTTCCCAACCTGTTCACCACCGCCGCCCTGTTCGCTGGCTTCTATGCCATCGTCCAGGCCATGAACGGGTTTTATGAACAGTCGGCCGTGGCCATCTTCATCGCCATGGTGCTCGATGGCCTGGATGGCCGGGTGGCCCGTCTGACCCGCACCCAGAGCGCCTTCGGGGCGGAGTACGACTCCCTCTCGGACATGGTGTCTTTCGGCGTCGCCCCGTCCCTGGTGATCTACGAATGGTCCCTGCGCGGCATGGGCAAGCTGGGCTGGATCGCCGCCTTCATCTACTGCGCTGGCGCTGCCCTGCGCCTGGCCCGCTTCAACACCACCCTGGAAGTGATCGACAAGCGCTTCTTCCAGGGGCTGCCCAGCCCCGCCGCGGCCGCCCTGGTGGCAGGCTTCGTCTGGCTCATGCTGGATGTGGGTGTGGCCGGGCCCGATGTGCGCTGGGTGGCCTGCGCCCTGACCATCTTCGCCGGCATTTCCATGGTGACCAACTGCCGCTTTTACAGCTTCAAGGACATCAACCTGCGGAAGAGCGTGCCCTTCATCACCGTGGCGGCCATCGTCCTGGCCTTTGCCCTGGTCTTCAGCTACCCGCCGGGCGTGCTGTTCGGGCTGTTCGTCATTTATTCCTTCTCCGGCTACACCCTGTCGGCCCTGCGCCTCATCCGCCGCAAGCCGACGACGCCGGTAGCGTAAGGCGCCTCAGGTCCGGGGTAGGGGCGGGAAGGCGACTTCCATCAATGCCCCGCCCAGGGCGGGCGACACCCCGACATGCACGCTGGCGCCATGCTGGCGTGCAATTTCCTTGACGATGGCCAGTCCCAGGCCGCAGCCCTCCGGGTTGCGTTCCCCCTGCAGGCGCTGGAAACGTTCAAATACCCGTTCCCGTTCTCCTTCCGGAATTCCCGGGCCACTGTCCTCCACCTGCAACACGGCGTGGCGTAGTTCCCCTTCGCCCCCTTTCTCCTTTTCCAGGCAGCGCACCGTGATGCTGCCTGGCGCCGGGGTGTAGCGAATGGCGTTATCGATCAGGTTGGCCAGCAGCTCCCTGAGCAGCAGGGGAGATCCTTGCAGCTGGGCTGGCGCCAGTTCGAAGCCCAGATCCAGGCCGTGGCGCAATGCCTCCTGGTGCCACAATTCCGCTCCCTGCAGTACTACCTGCTGCAGGTCCTGGGGTGTCAGGCTGCCGCCCCCGCCAGGTTCCGCCCGGGCCAGGGCCAGCAGCTGGTGGGCCAGGTGGGTCAGGCGCCGGGTGGCGGTGAGGATGCGCTCCAGTTCGGGCCGCAGGTCGGTGCCGCAGCCCCCATTGTCCAGGGCCCGCAGGGCCAGTTCGGCCTGGGCCTGGAGGGCGGCCATGGGGGTGCGCAACTGGTGGGCCGCATCGGATACGAAATTGCGCTGGGCCGCCAGGGAGTTGTCCAGGCGTGACAGCAGGTGGTTCAGTTCATCCACCAGTGGACCGATCTCCGCCGGCACCCGGGGCCCGGAAACCGGGCGCAAGTCCTGGTGGGAGCGGTGGGAGAGCTCCTCGCGCAGGTCTTCCACCGGCTGCAGGGCGTGGCGGATGCCGAGCCAGCCGAGGATCACCGTGGCGCCCACAAGCAATAATTCCGGCAGGAGCATGGAGAGCAGGATGTCGTGGGCCAGATTGTCGCGCTTGATCTGGGTTTCTGCCGCCAACACCATCACCGGGATGCCTTCGCGCAGGGCGAAGAAGGCGGCGACGCGCACCTGTGCCCCCTGATACCAGCCGTCGTAATAGATGCGTCCGTCCTCCGGCAGGAGCCGGGGCGGGCGGGGCAGGTGGTGGTGGCCGGCGATGAACTGGTCGTCCGGGCCGATGACTTCGTAGAAGACCTGATCGTAGCGGTCGGTCAGGAGGATTTCCTGGGCCTGGCTCGGCAGGTTGATCTGCAGCTGGCCGTCCTTGACGTGGATCTGGCCGGCCAGGGCCAGGGCGGTGTCGAGCAGGGCCCGGTCGTAGGCCTGAGTGGCGCTGCGCAGGGCGATGCCGTAGGCGGTAAGTCCTCCGGCAGCCACCAGCAGCAGCATGGCGGGTAGCAGCCAGAGCAGCAGCAGGCGCTTGAGGCTAGGCCGGGGGGGCATCCGGGGTGGCTTCGGTGGCGTCGTCGGCGGGTTTTTCCAGGTAGTAGCCCAGGCCCCGCACGGTGCGGATGGAAATGCCGCCGGGCTCCAGCTTTACCCGCAGGCGGGAGACGAATTTTTCAATGGCGTTGGGGGTGATCTCATCGTCCCAGCTGTACAGGGACTGCATGATCTGTTCCTTGCTGACGATGCGGTTGGCGCGGCTGGCGAGGAATTCTAGGGCAGCCCATTCCCGGGCAGTGAGGTCCAGGGGCTCCTGGTCCAGCCAGGCGCGGCGGCCCACGGTGTCGAGGCGCAGCTTGCCCAGGCGCATTTCCGGTTCCGGCTGGGTGCGCCCCCGGCGGATCAGGGCCCGGACCCGGGCCTCCAGCTCGGAGAGCGCCACCGGCTTGACCAGGTAGTCATCCGCCCCCAGATCAAGCACCCGGACCCGCTCTTCAAGCGCTTCCCGGGCCGAGAGAATGAGTACCGGCGTCGCCTGGCGACGGCTACGCAGGCGCTGCAAAACCTCACCCCCTTCCAGGCCGGGCAGGCCCAGGTCCAGGATGGCCAGCTCATACTCCTGGTTGGCTAGCCAGTTATCGGCCTCCTTGCCATCCTGGGTCCAATCTACAATGTATCCGGACTGCCGCAGGGCACGCGCCAGGCCATCGGCTAGCAGGGCGTCATCTTCCACCAGTAGGATGCGCATAGAGAGTCAGTTGGAAGTCAGTGAGGGGCCATACGATACCAGCCTCCTTGATAGGATCAAAACCCGATGCGGCACATCCCAGCCCCACTTTTCCCTGCTTCCCTTCTTCTCCTTGCTTCCAGCCTCTGCCTCCCCCTGTCCAGCTGGGGGCAAGTCACGCCGGTGACCACCCAGTCGGTTGCCGAAGCAGGCTTGAGTCTGGTCCAGGCGGAAAAGCTGTGGCAGGAACATAACCGGGAACTGCGCCTGGCTCGGGGCGCGGTTAGCGCCGCCGAGGCAGATCGGGTGGCGGCGGGCCAGGCCCCCAACCCCCAATTCACTTTCTCCACCACCTCCCTCAATCCCCGCACGGGCATCGGCGGTGGCAGCCTGCGCGACAAGACCATGGACTCGGTGCTGCGTCTCGATCAGTTGCTCGAGCGCGGCGACAAGCGCGCCCTGCGCGAGCAGGTTGCAGGCGCCCGGCTGGAAGCCGCCCAGCGGGATCTGGACGACACCGGCCGGCAAAGCCGTTTCCAGTTCCAGTCGGCTTACTGGGACCTGCGCCTGGCCCAGGAGAAGGTCCAGGTTGCTGAAGAGAGTGCCGAACTCTACCGACGCAGCCAGAAGGCAGCGGACTTGCGCCTGAAGGTGGGGGATATCGCCGTGGCCGACGCCGCCCGTCTGCGGGTGGAAGTGGCCCGGGCGGAAAACGATGCCCGGGCAGCCAAGTCCGACCTGGCGGCCGCCCGGGTGGCCCTGGCCTATTTCATCGGCCAGGAAAGTGCTGCCGCCAGTCTCGCCGCTGCCGATCCCTGGCCTGATCTGGGCAGCGTGCCCGTTCCGGTGGCCGAAGGTGGCCTGGAGGCGCGCCCCGATGTGCAGGCCGCCCTGGCCCGGGTAAAGGCGGCCGAGGCTGCCCGGGAACTGGCCCGGGCCAACCGCAGCCGGGATGTGTCGGTGGGGGTGCAGTTTGAGCACTACCCACCGGGGAACGAATCCCCCAACAATACCTACGGCGTCAGCGTCAGCATTCCGCTCTTCCTGCGCCACTCCTACGAGGGTGAAATCGCCAGGGCCGAGGCCGATCTGCAGGTTGCCCGGGAACTGCTGGACCAGACCCGGGCCCTGGCCCGGGGCGAGGTTGACCGGGTGGCTGCCGCCCTGCAGGCCGCCGCTGACCGGCGCCAACGCCTGGAAAGCGGTCTCCTGGCCGATGCCGAACGGGTCGCCAAGGCCGCTGAATTCGCTTACAGCAAGGGGGCCTCCAGCCTCCTCGACCTGCTCGATGCCCGCCGCACCCTGCGCGCCGTGCGCTTTGATGCTGCCGCCCTGCGGGCCGAGCACGCCAAGACCCTGGCCGCCTGGCAGGC
>DATEZY010000209.1:0-33228 GCA_035255085.1 Azospira sp.
CTACCGCTTCCGACGCCTTTACTGCGCTCAAGGTCACGAATACCGCAGCCCCTTCCACACGGGTCTCATACGTCATCGGTTGATTCAGGTTGAAAACTACCCGGGTCCGATCACCCGACTGAACCACATTAACGCTGCGCAACGCGCCAGCGGCGACAGTTTCGGTACTGTGCCCAAGGCCGTTACTGGTATTGGGAAAGTCCAGGGCCACCCGTGCCGGGTTGGCAATGCTGAATCCTGTTGGTACCGCGCTGGGCGCTTCGCGCAAACCCAGTTTGAGGGTGATCGAATCCCCTTGTTGAGCCACATTGATTGACTCAATTGAATTCCCAGACGCCCCCTGCTGGGCATTTACCGCCAGGCTCAATGCCAGCAGGCTAACACCCAGGCATGCACGCCACATTCTTGTGTGCAATTTCATTTCGTAGTCTCCTTGTCCTGCAAGAGGAGCGTGCTGGAACGCTCCACCCAGTCGCCACCGGAATCCTGGATCAATTCCCGTAACGTTACTTCGTTTTCCGTGATGTTGGTGATGATGCCGAAGTTCTGCCCCATGTAATTACCAATTTTCACTTGGTAAACAGCACTCTCCGCCATAATCAGCCCATTCGGCATTTTCCCTCGCTGCAGGAAACCCACGTATTTCAGCGACTCCAGAGGGAACGACTCCAGGGGCTCACGTACCCGATTAAAGTCGGGCTGAATCCCCCCGCCCCCTTTCTTCTGAGCGGGTTCAAGCTTGGCCGCCTTGAATGGATCCACCAAGGCTTGAGCGTCGTAAGCCACCGGCTCATATGGTTTAACCTCAGGGAGTGGTGGCACCCTCCCCTTGAGATCCTTTGTGGACTCACGCATCCATTCTTTTAGATCTTCATGATCGCCACCCCCACACCCAGCGACGAGGAGCACCAAAGCCAGTCCGACGAACACACCTTTGCTTGCACTCATTTTTTGGCCCCAGCTTGAGCTGCCTTCTTCTGCTTAGCCACTTCTTCCTCATCCAGATAACGGAAGGTTTTTGCCACCGCATCCAGGGTCAGGGAACCGTCCTTGGCCTGCTGAGAAATTGCAATATTGTTCAGAGTAACGATCCGCGGCAGTTTTCCAATGTCCTCGGCGAAAGCGCCAAAATCATGATAACTACCCGTCAGACGTACGGTGATCGGCAGTTCGGCGTAAAAATCCTTCGCCGCCTCAGCGCCTGGACGGAACAATTCGAACGCCAAACCACGTCCCAAACCTGCCTGATTGATTTCGACCAACAGGGCCTCAACTTCCGTTTTGCTCGGAAGCTGCTTCAACAGGGCGCCAAATGAGCGATCAATCTCGTTGAGTTGTTGCGTGTAGAGATCAAGGTTGATCGCCTGTTGCTTCTTATTGAGGTACTCGTCCTTGAGCTTGGCTTCTTCCTGATGGCGGGTTTCAAGCACCTCCAACTGGTCGTTCCAGACGAACCACCATCCCGCCACCAGAATACCTATGAACACCCCGACCAATGCCGCCAATTTCGGGGCAAACGGCCACGAGCCCACATCCTTCGGATTTAGATTTTTGAATTCCTCGGCTAGCGCCTTGAAATCCAGCTTAGGCAGCGACGCAATCTGCTTCATTACTTCACCCCCTTGCCGGCACTTGCACTGGGCGGAGCATCAGTGGCTGCCCGGGTAATCATGAAGGTCATGGAAAACTCGTTCAGGCGCCTCTTATTGACATCCGCCGCCTTGATTTCAATCAGGTTGGGCTTTTCCAACCACGGTGAGGCTTCCAAATTGCGCATTAGCGTCGACACCCGGGCATTGGACTGGGCATAGCCGCCGATACTGACCTTTTGTCCTTCCTGCTTCATGGATTTGAGATACACGCCCTCCGGCATCTGCTTGGTCAGTTCGCTCAACAGACGCACAGCTTCAGCGCGATCCCGCTGCAGCGACTCGATGACCTGCTTACGGGCCAGCAACGCCTGGGTTTGTTCTTTCAAGCGCTTGATTTCTTCAAGCTGCTTATCAAGCACCGCAATTTCCTTTTTCAGGAAATCATTTTTCTCTTCCTGGGAACTGATGTAACCGCCGATTACGGTATATCCCAGGAAAACGATCAGGCCGGCAAGCACGCACACCAAGCCGCCCAGCGCAAAAAATTGCTGCCGCCTTGCTTTGCGTTTTTCTTCGCGATGCGGCAGGAGATTGACGCGAATCATTCTTCAAACCTCCGCAGAGCCAGGCCGCAAGCCACCATAAGGGACGACGCATCAGCTACAAGGCTACGCGCCCGGACCCGGTCGGATACCGCCATACCGGCAAAGGGATTGGCCATCAACGTATTGACTTGAGTACGGGCCGCTACCACCTCATCCACTCCGGGAATCACGGCGCACCCGCCGGACAAGACGATGTGATTGACCTGGCTGTACTGGGTTGAGGTAAAGAAGAACTGCAGTGCTCGGGAAACTTCCAGGGCTAGGCTTTCCACGAAGGGGCGCAACAGCTCTGCCTCATAATTCTCTGGCAATCCGCCCGAGCGCTTGGCCGCCTCCGCTTCTTCCAGGCTCATGCCGAATTGGCGGGAAATATCCTGGGTAAGTTGATTGCCGCCGAAAGCCTGCTCTCGGTTGTAGACCTGCTGGCCGTTACGCATTACGGTCAAGTTGGTGACGTTAGCCCCGACATCGACAATCGCGATGACCTGGTTCTGCCCCTGATCCGGCAATTGCCGCTCGATCAACTCAAAGGCTGCCAAGGCTGCATAGGATTCCACATCCATGACCACGGCCTTGAGGCCGGCAGCTTCCGCCACCGCCACCCGATCCTCAACCTTTTCCTTGCGGGAGGCGGCAATCAACACCTCCACCTCTTCCGGAGATGAAGGGGCCGGACCAACCACTTGGAAGTCGAGATTCACCTCGTCCAAGGCAAACGGAATGTACTGGTTGGCCTCCGACTCCACCAACTGTTCCAACTCCGTCTCCCGCTGCCCCGCGGGAACAATGATCTTCTTGGTAATGACCGCGGCCGCCGGAAGCGCCATGGCAACCTGCCTTGTCGCGGTAGCCATGCGCTTCCAGGCTCGTTTGACCGCATCGGCCACGGCTTCGAGATTAACGATATTGCCATCCGCCACCGCGTCCCGGGGCAACACTTCGATGGTATACCGCTCCACCCGGTAGCCTTCCTTGGCACCGCCGGAAAGCTCGACCATCTTTATCGATGACGAGCTTATATCCAGGCCAATCAGCGGCTTGGCTTTAGGATTGAGAATCGAAAGGTCGAGCTGCAAACCGGGCTCCCCAAAAAAATCCCTGTAAAAATTTATACTTAGGGACAATACGAATAATTTACTTTAGATGCTAGCAGCAACTATCGGGCATGTAAAGCCATTTAGCCTGCCCATAAGGGCCGGCGTATAATTCACTTTCTCTTCGTCCGCGAGTAGCCATTTTGCCCCCCGTTCTGCGCTGGATCGCCTACCCAATTCTTTTTGTTGTCGGCCTGATTGCCATTGGTGTTGCCATGGCCGGCATCGTTCTGGTTTTAGCCTACCCCAATCTCCCCTCCCTGGAAGTCCTGACCGACTACCGGCCGAAAATTCCGCTGCGCGTCTTTACCGCTGACGGTGCCCTGATTGGCGAATTCGGTGAGGAGCGGCGCGCCCTGGTGCGCATCCAGGAAGTGCCGGAAACCATGAAGCACGCCATTCTGGCGGCGGAAGACGAACGCTTCTACCAGCATGGCGGCGTGGACACACTGGGGGTTCTGCGGGCGGCTATCGCCAACCTGACCAGCGGCGGCAAGCGTCAGGGCGCCTCCACTATTACTATGCAGGTCGCTCGCAACTTCTTCCTGTCCAGCGAGAAGACCCTCTCCCGCAAGTTCTACGAAGCCCTGCTCTCCTTCAAGATTGAGCACAATCTTTCCAAGGACGAAATCCTCCAGCTCTACATCAACCAGATTTACCTAGGCCAGCGGGCCTACGGTTTCGCCGCTGCCGCCCAGATCTATTTCGGCAAGAGCCTGCAGGACATCACGGTGGCCGAGGCGGCCATGCTCGCCGGCCTGCCCAAGGCGCCCTCCTCCTTCAATCCGGTGGTCAATCCCAAGCGGGCCCGCCTGCGTCAACAATACGTGCTGCGCCGCATGCACGAACTGGCCTTCATTGACGACAAGCAGTATGAGGAAGCTCTGAAGCAAGCCCTGGTGGTGAAACGGGACGCCAACGAGTTCGCCGTGCGCGCCGATTACGTGGCGGAAATGGCCCGTCAGATCGCTGCCGAGCGCTTCCCCGATGACGTCTATACCCGCGGCCTCCGCGTATACACCACCATCCTCAAGGCCGACCAGGAGGCTGCCTACAATTCCCTGCGCCGCGGCGTCATGGACTACGATCGCCGCCACGGCTACCGGGGCGCCGAGGCCTATGTGGACATGAAAAACGTCAAGGCCGACCAGGATGAGGAACTGGAAGACCTGATCCAGGACTTTAGCGATGCCGGAGACCTGCAAACCGCCCTGGTTCTGGAAGCCGATGCCAAGCACATCAAGGCCTACAAGCGCGGCGGTGAACTGGTCGTACTGACCGGTGACGCCCTCAAATTTGCGGCCCGCATGCTCGACGACAAGGCGCCACCCAACAAGCGCATCAAGCGAGGCGCCATCATCCGTCTGCAAAAGGACGACAAGAGCCAGTGGCAGCTCACCCAGATTCCCGAAGTGGAATCTGCATTCGTCTCCGTGGATCCCCGGGAAGGCAGTATCCGCGCCTTGGTTGGCGGGTTCGACTACAACCGCAACAAGTTCAACCACGTCACCCAGGCCTGGCGCCAGCCCGGCTCCAGCTTCAAGCCCTTCATCTACTCTGCAGCCCTGGAGAAAGGCTATACCCCGGCCACCATCGTCCAGGACTCCCCCATCGTTATCCCGGCCAGCGCGACCGGCAGCACCCCCTGGGAACCCCACAACTACGATGGCAAATACGAGGGGCCGATGAAGCTGCGTACGGCCCTGGCCAAGTCCAAGAACATGGTGTCGATCCGCCTGCTGCAAGCCATCGGCACCCAGTACGCCCAGGACTACGCCACCCGCTTCGGTTTTGAAGCCGAGAAGCACCCTCCCTACCTGACCATGGCCCTGGGCGCCGGTTCCGTTTCGCCCTGGCAGATGGTCACGGCCTACTCGGTGTTCGCCAACGGTGGCTACCGCATCCAGCCCTACATCGTGCACGATATCCGGGACGAGAAGGGGCAAGTCCTAGCCCAGGCCCAGCCAGTCACCGCCGGGGACGAGAGCCAGCGCGCCATCGACCCGCGCAATGCCTACCTGATGGACTCCATGCTGCGGGATGTGACCATCTTTGGCACCGCGGCCAAGGCCTCGGTACAACTGAAGCGCCACGACCTGGCGGGCAAGACCGGCACCACCAACGAATATGTGGACGCCTGGTTCTGCGGCTACCAGCAGACGGTCACCGGCTGCGCCTGGATCGGCTTCGACCAGCCGAAGAAACTGGGTAGCGGTGAAACCGGCGGCACCGCCGCTCTGCCCATCTGGATCGGCTACATGAGTCGCGCCCTCAAGGATGTGCCCGAATCCTTCCAGCCCGCGCCGGAAGGCCTGGTCGCAGTGGAAGTGGCCAGCGAGCGCTCCAAGACCGGTACCGCCAAGGAATTCTTCTACAGCGAGAACGTGCCGGCAGAAGTTCCCGCCGAACCCAAGGACGACGGCTCCAAGCCGGTTGATTGAGAGGCCAAGCCCCCGGGGAACAGAAGCCTCCCCGAGGGGCCAAGTCCGTAAGCTCTTAGCGGTGTAGCTGAAACGGGGCTCGCTGCCTTAGCAAGACAGCTAAGCCTCTGGCCAACGCAGTGGCCGACCTTCGGCTCAGCCCAGAGGCACCGGCTCACCGGCCTGCTCACCAAGCAAGCGCTCCAGCTTGGCGAACAACTCGCTCCCGTCCCGGGTATCGACCCAGCGCTCACCTTCGGGGCGGAAGTGAAACCCCCCGGAACGGGCCGCCACCCAGATTTCCTTGGCGGCTGCGTGGCGGTTGATAATCATCTTGGAACCGTCGGCAAATTCCACCTCCAGCACCCCACCGGCTCCCAGTTCAAAGTCCAGGTCGGCCCCGCTGGCCTCCAGGCCGGCTTCGATGCGAGCCAGAGTCTTCTCCGCCAGCTCGCTAAATTCGCTTTCATTCATGCTCATATTCCCTGTTTTTGCCTGTGCTACCATGCGCCTCTCGCGCCAATCCGGAGCACCAATTCCATGCGCCGTCCTATCCTGTATATCGCGCTGACCGCAGCCCTGGCCATGGCCGGTTGCGGCTCCAAGGGGCCTCTGGTCCTCCCGCCGCTACCTCAGGCCAGCACGCCAGCCACTGCGCCGGCCAAACCGCAGACATCCGCCCCCCGGCCCGCCCAAACGGCGCCGGTGCAGGACGATGTTAGCACGCTCCCCACCCCCACCCGTTAAGCCAGCCATGAGTCATTTCAGCCGCAACAACGGCGTCCTGTACGCCGAATCCGTTCCTCTTAGCGACATCGCCGAGCGTTTTTGTACGCCCTGCTATGTTTACTCCCGTGCCGCCCTGGAAGCCTCGTTCAACGAATTCCGCGAAGCTCTGGCCGCCCATCCGGCCGGCAGCAATGGCCTGGTGTGCTATGCCGTCAAGGCCAACTCCAACCTGGGCATTCTCAGCCTGTTCGCCCGCCTCGGCGCCGGGTTCGACATCGTCTCCGGCGGCGAATTGCAGCGGGTCCTGGCCGCCGGCGCCGATCCGGCTAAGGTCGTTTTCTCCGGCGTCGGCAAGACCGCCGAGGAAATGGCCCAGGCCCTCAACGCCGGTATTTTCTGCTTCAACGTCGAGTCCGCCCCGGAACTGGAACGTCTGAACGAAGTGGCCCTGTCCCTGGGCAAGCAGGCCCCGGTGAGCCTGCGGGTCAATCCCAATGTGGATGCCAAGACCCACCCCTATATTTCCACCGGCCTCAAGCAGAACAAGTTCGGCGTCGCCTACGAGGAGGCTCGCAGCCTCTACCGCCGCGCTGCCGCCCTGCCGGGCCTCAAGGTCGCCGGTATCGACTGCCACATCGGCTCCCAGCTCCTGGATGCCTCGCCCTTCGCCGAGGCCCTGGACAAGGTGCTGCTGCTCATCGACCAGCTGGCCGAGGACGGCATCAATCTGCACCACATCGACCTGGGCGGCGGCCTGGGCATCCGCTATCAGGACGAAGTCGCCCCCAAGGTCGCCGACTACCTCCTGCCCCTGCTGCAAAAGCTCGAAGGGCGCGGCCTGCAAGTGGTGCTGGAGCCGGGCCGCCGCCTGGTGGGCAACGCCGGCCTGCTGCTGACCCGCATCGAGTACATCAAACCGGGCGAGGAAAAGAACTTCGCCATCATTGACGCCGCCATGAACGACCTGATGCGGCCCGCCCTCTACGATGCCTACCACGACATCGTGGCGGTGCAGACCCGGGACGTGCCCCCCGCCAGCTACGAGGTGGTGGGGCCGGTGTGCGAATCCGGCGACTTCCTCGGCCATGAGCGGCTGCTGGCGGTCGCCCCGGGCGACCTGCTGGCAGTGCTTTCCGCCGGCGCCTACGGGTTTTCCATGAGTTCCAACTACAACACCCGTCCCCGGGCCGCCGAGGTCATGGTGGATGGAGACCAGGTACATCTGGTGCGCCGGCGCGAAACCGTGGCCGAGCTGTTCGCCGGCGAAACGCCCCTGCCCTGACTTTGGCCGGATCGAACGAGAAAAGGCGCTCCCGGTTGGGGCGCCTTTTTTATGCCCGTCGTTTTCCCCGTTGGGTAAGAGCCAATCCTTTCCAGCCCTCAGTTCCGGCGCGACAAAACGCCGCAGCCCCTGCGCCCACCGCTCCAGAGCATTAGAATGGCGGCGATGCCCGCCCTGACCGCCACCGCCCCCCTGCCCTCCAACGCCCAGTCCCTGGCGCGCCTGGTGGCCTTGCGCCGGGTGGAAGTGCTGTCCCAGGCCGGCATCGTGCTGCTGGCCACCGGCTGGCTGCGCATGCCCCTGGAAGTGGCGCCCATGATCGGCGCCTCCATTGCCCTGGCCCTGCTCAACCTGTTCACCCAGTGGCGCCTGAACCGGCCCTGGCCGGTGGGCAACGGCGAATACTTCCTGCAGCTCTGCGCCGACGTCCTGGTCCTCGCCGTCCAGCTCTACTATGCCGGCGGCTCGGCCAACCCCTTCGTCTCCCTGTTCCTGCTGCCCCTCACCATTGCCGCCGCCACCCTGCCCGGGCGCCATACCTGGGCCATGGCCGGCGTCACCCTGGGGGCCTACACCCTGCTCCTGTTCTTCAACCAGCCCTTGCCCGCGCCCCAGGGCGACCTGTTGCGCCTGGATGAATTTCTCGCCGGCATCAGCGGCATCGATCCCCAGCACGCCAGCCACGGCGGCGGCTTCGCCCTCCACGTCATCGGCATGTGGTTCAACTTCCTGGTGAGTGCCCTGATCGTCGCCTACTTCCTCTCCCGCCTGGCCACCGCCCTGCGGGAACGGGACCAGGAGCTCGGCCGCTCCCGGGAACGGGCCCTGCGCCAGGAACAGGTCCTGGCCCTGGGCACCCTGGCCGCCGGCGCCGCCCACAAGCTCGGCACGCCGCTTGCCACCATGGCCGTGGTGTTGCGCGACATGGAACTGGAAGAGCAGCGCCTCAACGACAACCACCCGGACCGCAGCCCTCTGGGCGAGGACCTAGCCCTGCTGCGGCAGCAGGTGGACCAGTGCAAGCACATCCTCACCGAAGTCCTGGCCTCCGCCGGGGCTGCCCGGGATGGCGCCCCGGCGCCCTCCCCCCTGGCCTTCGCCGCCTGGCTTGAGGCGGTGATCGAAGGCTGGCGCCTGCTGCGGCCCCGGGCCCAGGTGCACTACCAGCCCCAGGAAACCGGCCCGACGGTACGCCCGGACCGGGGCCTGGAACAGGCCCTGCTCAACCTGCTGGACAACGCCGCCGATGCCTCGCCCCAGGGGGTGGAAGTACGCAGCTACAGCACCGATGGCCGCTGCGTGGTGGACTTCCTCGACCGGGGCCCGGGCCTGGCTCCGGAAGTGGCCGCCCGCCTGGGCCAGCCCTTCGTCACCACCAAGGCCGGCACCGACGGCCAGGCGGGGGGGATGGGCATCGGCCTGTTCCTCACCAACGCCACCCTGGAACGCTGGGGCGGCACCGTGGAAATCCTGGCCCGGGAAGGAGGCGGTTGTTGCACCCGCGTCACTCTGCCCAATGCCGCCCTGATGGAACAACGCTGATGCATCCCACCCACGCCCAGCCGGCAGACCTGCCGGACGACAACGACCGGCCCACCCTGCTCCTGGCCGACGACGACGACGTCTTCCGCCGCGTCCTGGCCCGGGCCCTGGAGCGCCGGGGTTACCTCGTCAGCGTCGCCAGCAGCGCCGAGGAAGCCTACGCCCAGGCTTCCCTCAACCCGCCGGAATACGCCGTGGTGGACCTGAAAATGCCGGGCGATTCCGGCCTGGTGCTGATCGAGAAACTTGCCGCCCTGGAAGCCGGCACCCGCATCGTCATGCTCACCGGCTATGCCAGCATCGCCACGGCGGTGGAGGCGATCAAGCTGGGTGCCACCCACTACCTGGCCAAGCCGGCCGACGCCGACGAAATCGTCGCCGCCCTGCACCGTACCGAGGGCGATGCCAGCACCCCGGTGGCCGAGTCCCCCCTCTCGGTGGACCGTCTGGAATGGGAGCACATCCAGAAAGTGCTGGCGGAAAACCAGGGCAACATCTCCGCCACCGCCCGGGCCCTGAAAATGCACCGCCGCACCCTGCAACGCAAGCTGGGCAAGAAGCCGGTGCGGGAATAGCTGCCAAGAGGTCCATGGTCTGCCAGCGGCAAAGCGCGCTAGACTGGCGCTCCCCGAACTGGAGGAGCGCTCCATGACCACCCAACCACTGACCTTTTTCCACTTCCCAGGCGCCTGCTCCCAGGCCGTCTATGTGGGCCTGGAAGAAGCCGGCGCCACCTACACCGCCCAGGCCGTGAACCTCATCACCGGCGCCCAGAAAGCCCCGGACTACCTGAAGCTCAACCCGGCCGGCCAGGTGCCCGCCCTCGGCCTGCCCGACGGCCAGGTGCTGAGCGAGGCCAGCGCTATCCTGTTCTGGCTGGCCGAGACCCATCCGGCCGCCGCTCTGCTGCCGGCCGATGCCCTGGGCCGGGCCCGGGTCCTGGAATGGATGTCCTACGCCGCCTACAGCCTGCACGCCGTTTCCGGCCCGATCTGGGGCCCTGAGCGCTACCTGGCCGACCCAGCCGCCCATGCCGAAATCAAGGCTGGCGCCGAACAGCGCTACCGCAACGGCCTGGCTCTGGCCGAGGCACGCCTGGGCGCGGGCCCCTGGCTCCTGGGCGACAACTTCAGCATCGCCGATTGCCACCTGCTGCCGTTCTGGCACTGGGCCCAGCGCTGGAAGTTTGATCTGGCCGCTTTCCCCAACCTGGCCGCCTGGCATGCCCGCATGAGCGCCCGTCCTAGCGTGATCAAGGTGCTGGCCGCGGAACGGGCCGCCCTCAAGGCCCTGCTCGCCAAATGAGCGAGACCCCTTCGGCCATCCCCCACTTCGATCCGGAGGGACGGCAGCGCCTGGACAAATGGCTGTGGGCCGCCCGCTTTTTCAAGACCCGCAGCCAGGCCCAGGTGGCGATCGATGGCGGCAAGGTCAAGCTCAACGGCCACCCCAGCAAGACCGCCCGGGAAGTGAAAGCCGGGGATCAACTGGACATCACCCTGGGCCAGAGCCACTGGAGCGTCACCGTGGTGGCAGTAAATCCCTACCGCCGCCCGGCAGAAGAAGCCCGGCAGCTCTACCTGGAATCCCCCGAATCCGTCGCCCGGCGCGCCCGGGAAGAGGAAACCCGCCACCTGGCGCCGGCTCCCGGCCAGGACATGAAGGGCCGCCCGACCAAGCGGGACCGGCGGCAGATACAGCGCTTCTCCGGCTGACCGCCGGCAACGCGACAGAATGGCAGTTGCAACCCTGTTGCAACTGCCATTCTGTTGTGCTTAAATCAGCGCCCCATGCCGACCCAGCCTGCCCCCCTTCCCGTCACTGCGCCTGTCCCTGCTGCCGCTTCCGGCCCGGAAGCCAACGGCCAGGCGACGGCGGCCATCCGGGCCGTGGGCGCCCGGGCAACGCCGGCACGGATCCAGGTGCTGGCCCTACTGCGCCAGACCCCCGACGCCCTCACCCATCTGGAGGTGGAACGCCGCCTGGGCCCCCTGGCCGGCGATCGGGTCACCCTCTATCGCACCCTGGACTGGCTGGTCAGCGCCGGCCTAGCCCACAAGACCACCGATGCCGCCCGGGTGTTCCGCTACGCAGCCACCGGCCCGGCGGCACCCCATGGGGCCCACGCCCACTTTCATTGTGCCGATTGCGGCAAGGTGTTCTGCCTGGAATCCGCCGCGCCGCCGCCCCCCGCGCTGCCGGCCGGCTTTCACCTGCAACGGGTGGCGGTGGACCTCCACGGCCAATGCCCGGGCTGCGCCGCAGAGCCCGAGCCAAGCGCCGAGGCAAGGCCATGAGCGAGGCCAGCCGCAAGATTCCCGTCACCGTCCTCACCGGTTTTCTCGGCGCCGGCAAGACCACCCTGCTCAACCACCTGCTGCGCCAGCCGGAAATGGCCGACACGGCGGTGCTGATCAACGAATTCGGCGAGACCGGCCTGGACCACCATCTGGTGGAGAAGGTGGACGAGAACCTGGTGCTGCTCGATTCCGGCTGCCTCTGCTGCAGCGTCCGGGGCGACCTGGTGCGGGCCTTGAAGGACCTGGCCCAGCGCGTGCAGCGGCGCGAAATCAAGACCCTGAAGCGGGTGCTGATCGAGACCACCGGCCTGGCCGACCCAGCCCCGGTATTGCATACCCTGATGGAAGACTTCTTCATCGCCGACCGCTACCGCACCGACGGGGTGATCACGGCGGTGGATGCGACCCATGCCGACGGCCAGCTCTCCCGCCACTTCGAGGCGGTGAAGCAGGTCACTATGGCCGACCGGCTGCTGCTCACCAAGACCGATCTGGTCACCGACCGAGAAGCCCTAGCCCGGCTGGAACGCCGCCTGCAGCGCCTCAACCCGGGGGCGCCCCGACACCCGGTGGTCCACGGCCAGGTAGAGGCCGCATGGTTCCTCGAGGTGGGCGCCTTCGATCCTGCCGCCAAGGGGCCGGAAGTGGCCCGCTGGCTGGCCGATGAGGCGGTCAAGGCGACCCGGGCCAGCCGAATTGACCAAACTACGGGTCACGACCATGACCCGAACCGCCACGACGCCCTGGTGCACGCCTTCACCCTGCGCTTCGCCGAACCCTTCGCCTGGGGCGACTTCCTGGAAGCCCTGGACGTGCTCCTGGCCACCTGCGGCGACCGCCTGCTGCGGGTCAAGGGCCTGGTCCACGTGGCCGGGGAGGAACAGCCCCGGGTAGTGCACTGCGTCCAGCATACCCGCTATCCCACGGCCCTCCTGGAGCACTGGCCGGAACAGGCACCCTACAACGACCGCAGCACCCGGCTGGTGTTCATCGTCCGGGGCCTCTCCCGGGACCAGGTGGAAAAGGCCTTCACCATGTTCTGCGGCGGCATCCAGGATGCCGATGCGCCCCAGGCGGCCCAGCAGCCATGAAGGCCCGTCGTAGCGGGCGCTGGCTCGCCCTCCTCCCCCTCTTCGCCAGCCTATTCTGGGTGCTGCACCTAGCCAGCCACCTGGACGCCGCGCCGGACGCCAATCCCGACGGGGTCTGCCTGGTCTGCCTCGCCAGCCATGGCGGCGACGCCCCCTTGCCCGCACAGCCCCAACAGCCGGCGATCTCCAGCCAGGACACCCCGCCAAGCACCGTCCTGCCTGCCTCCTGGCAGGATGCCCCACGCCCCTCCCCCCGCCAGGGCGCCCCGCCCCGGGCCTGACTTCCCACCGATCCCCCAGTTCCGGGACGCGCCTTCCCCGCCGAAAGCCCGTCCCGCCCGGCCGCCCCCAGAGGCGTGGCCGTCTATTCATGATCGAGGAGTCCCCATGCGTAACCTGTCCCTGACGGCACTCGCCCTGGCCCTGGCCGCAGCCTTTCCAGCCCAGGCCGCCGGCAATGCCACGGGCGATGCCCAGCTTGCCCAGGAAGTGAAGCAGATGCGCGAGCAACTGCAACAGATGCAGGCCCAATACGAACGCCGCATCCAGTCCCTGGAAAGCCGCCTGGCCCAGGCCGAAACCCAGGCCGGCAGCGCCGAGAAGGCTGCCGCCCAAGCCCAGAGCAGCGCCGCCGAGGCCAGTGAGGCCAGCAAGGCTGCGGCTCAGAACCGGGAGCCGGCCCGCAGCAATGCCTTCAATCCCGACATTTCCCTGATTCTCACCGGCACCTACAACAACCTGAAGCAGCGTCCCGAGACCTACCAGATCACTGGCTTCACCCCCACCCTGGGCGCTGTGGGGCCCGGCAGCCGGGGCTTCAGCCTGGGAGAAACGGAACTGGTGCTCACCGCCAACGTGGACCCGGACTGGCGCGGCACCGCCATCGCTTCCCTTAAGCCCGAAGGCGGGGTGGATATGGAAAACGCCTTCATCGAAAGCCTGGGCCTGGGCCACGGTCTCAACCTCAAGGCCGGGCGTTTCTACTCCGGCCTCGGCTACCTGAACGAGCAGCACGCTCACGCCTGGGACTTCGTGGATGCCCCCCTGGCCTACAAGGCCTTCCTCGGCAACCAGTTCGCTCAGGATGGGGTGCAACTGCGCTGGCTCGCCCCCACCGACACCTTCCTCGAACTGGGGCTGGAAGCGGGCCGGGGCCAGTCCTTCCCCAGTACCAACCGGGACAAGAACGGCACGACCAGCGGCGTCGCCTTCGCCCACCTGGGCGGCGACATCGGCGCCAGCAACGCCTGGCGCGCCGGCCTGTCCTACCTGGGCACGTCGCCCCGGGACCGGGCCTTCAACGACACCGACAGCAGCGGCGCCGCCGTCAGCGACAGTTTCAGTGGCAAGAGCCGCCTCTGGGTGCTGGACGGGGTATGGAAGTGGGCGCCCAACGGCAACGCCGACGTCACCAACTTCACCCTCCAGGGCGAGTATTTCCGCCGCCGGGAAAGCGGCGACCTGGCCAGCACCTCCCTCGCCGGCAGTTGCGCCGGCGCCTGCAGCGGCGGCTACAGCAGCGCCCAGTCCGGCTGGTACCTGCAGGGCGTGTACCAGTTCATGCCCCGCTGGCGCGCCGGCCTACGCCACGACCAGCTGAACTACGGCTCAGTCAATATCGGCCTGGCCGACAGCGGCGTCCTCGGCAGCGCCGACTTCCCGGTCCTGGCCAGCCACAACCCGACGCGCAACACCCTGATGCTGGACTACAGCCCGAGCGAGTTCTCCCGCTTCCGTCTGCAACTGGCCCGGGACGAATCGGGCCTGGGCCGCACCGACAACCAGATATTCCTGCAGTACATCCAGAGCCTAGGCACCCACGGCGCCCACAAATTCTAAAACCGGCTGCGCTCGCGCGGTTTTGTGTGATCTGAATTTTTGAGAAGGACCACTCTCATGCAACGACTATTTATTCTATTGCTCCTAGCCTGCGCCCTGCCGGCCCAGGCCGCGCTCAAGGTGTTCGCGACGGTGCCCGAGTGGGGCGCCCTGGCTAAGGAAATCGGCGGCGACCGGGTAGAGGTGTTCACCGCCACTAACGGCCTGCAGGATCCCCACCGCATCCAGGCCAAGCCCTCCCTCATCGCCAAGGGGCGTAGCGCCCAGCTCCTGATCGCCACCGGGGCGGAACTGGAAGTGGGCTGGCTGCCCCTGGTACAGCGGGATTCCGGCAACCCGGCGATCCAGACCGGCCAGCCGGGCTACTTCGAGGCTGCCCGCTACGTCACCCTGCTGGAAGCCCCCGCCGCCCTGGACCGCTCCCACGGCGACGTGCATCCGGGAGGCAATCCCCACATCCAGCTCGACCCACGCCATTACCTGAGCATCGGCCAGGCTCTGGCGGAACGTATGGCCCAGCTGGATCCCAGCCAGGCCGCCGCCTACCAGGCCGGCTACCGGGATTTCACGACCCGCTGGAAGGCCGCCATGGCCCGCTGGGAAGCCCAGGCGGCGCCCCTCAAGGGCGTGCCGATCCTGGTGCAGCACAGCGCCTTCCCCTACCTCAATGCCTGGATCGGCCTGAAGCAGGTCGGCTCCCTGGAACCCAAGCCCGGGGTCGAGCCCTCCAGCGCCTATCTGGCGGAAGTCCTGGCGCGGCAGAAGACCACCCCGGCGCGCATGGTGCTGCGCCCGGCCTACCAGTACGACACGCCCTCCCGCTGGCTGTCCGAGCAGGCCCACATTCCCGCCGTGGTCCTGCCCTTCACCGTCGGCGGCACACCGGAAGCCAAGGACCTGTTCGGCCTGTTCGACGACACGGTGAACCGCCTGATCGGCGCCCTGAAATAAGCTTGCCATGACCACCCTGCTCAACGTCACCGGCCTGGTGGCCGGCTATACCCGCCCGGTGGTGGGGCCCGTGGACTTCGCCCTGGAGCCGGGCCAGGTCCTGGGCCTGACCGGCCCCAACGGCTCGGGCAAAAGCACCCTCCTGGCCGCCCTGGTCAATCCGGTCCGGCGCTTCGCCGGCAGCGTGACAACCGCCCCGGGCATCCATCTGTCCCTGCAGACCCAGCGCCAGCCAGGAGTGGCCGGAGTACCCCTGTGCGGACGGGAACTGCTGGCCCTCACCGGCGCCACCGCCGCCGGCCTGCCCGAATGGCTGGCGGGCCGCCTGGGGGAGCGCCTGGACCGTCTCTCCGGCGGCCAGCTGCAGTTCCTGCACCTGTGGGCCTGCCTCCAGGCCCCGGGAGAGGTGGTGCTGCTCGACGAACCGACCAACAACCTGGATCCGGAAGGCGTCGGCGCCCTGGAAGCGGCCATCGCCACCCGGGCCGGCAGCGGCGCTGGCATCCTGCTGGTCAGCCACGACGAGCGCTTCGTCGCCGCCACCTGCAGCCGCATCGTGAGTCTCGCCCCATGAATACCGACCTGCTGTTCGACCCCCTGTTTCTCCAGCCCTTCCTCACCGGCCTGGTATTCGCCCTGCTGCTGCCCCTCTACGGCGCCTACCTGCGTCTGCGGGGCGAATGGCTGGCGGCCCTGTCCTACGCCCAGATGGCGGCGGCCGGCGGCCTCTCGGCCATGGCCCTGGGCCTGCCCCTGGCCCTGGGCGGCCCCCTAGCGGCGGCCGTGGCGGCGGGGGTGAAAAACGCCTTCGAGGAGGCCACCGAATCCACCCGGGGCGCCGCCTACGCCATGCTGCTCCTGGCCGGCTGGGGCTGCGCCGTGCTCCTGGCCGCCAACCTGCCCCTGGCCGAACGCCTGGGCCACGCCCTGTTCGACGGCCAGCTCTATTTCACCGACAGCCGGGACCTGATCGCCGCCGTCGCCGCCCTGGTCGTCGCCGTACCGCTCCTGGGCAGAATTTCCCGGGCCCTGCTGCTGTCTCATTTCTACCCAGACTTTTTCCGAGCCCGGGGCCAGTCGGCCCGCCGCGTCCATCTCGCCTTCGACCTGCTGGTGGCGGGCATCCTGGCCCTGGGCACCATGAGCGTCGGCGTCATGGCCGCCTTTGCCCTGGTGTTCGTGCCGCCCCTGGCCGCCGCCCCCTGGTGCCGCAGCTGGCGCGGGGCACTGATCCTGGGTACGGGTATCGGCCTGGGCGCCCATGTCCTGGCCTTCGCCCTGGCCCTGATGCTGGACCAGCCCTTCGGTCCGCTGCTGGCCCTGCTCCTGGTCGGCATTGGTGTCGGCAGCACCCTGGTGCGACGCGCCATTGTGCGGATTGGCACCCATTAGCCATTTGTGATAAAACTTTAAATCTTTCCATGCGCCCCCAGGGCGTGAGAGCAGTCCATGATTTTCTCGCTGTTCAAGAAACCCCGCGTCGAGGACAAGGTTCCGGAAGCCAAGATGGTCAAGGTACCGCCCCCGGCAGGGGCTGCACCCGCCGCCGCAACTGGCTCCCAGCCTGGCGCACCGGCCTCCGTTCCCGGGGAAGCG
Source organism: Azospira sp. (assembly GCA_035255085.1). Classification (GTDB taxonomy): domain Bacteria; phylum Pseudomonadota; class Gammaproteobacteria; order Burkholderiales; family Rhodocyclaceae; genus Azospira. The sequence continues at coordinate 17,042 of DATEZY010000209.1, forward strand.
CCAGCCGAAGAGCCGGGAAATTCCCAGTTCTCGGATTTCACCGACCTGTCCCTGACCGGCCTGGAAGACGGCATCCAGCTGGAAGGCGAGGATGATCCGCTGCAGTCCGTGGTGGAACAGGCTGCCGTGCTCTATGCCCACGGCCAGGACCCGGCCGCCCGCATCACCCTGGAGGACGCCGCCAGCCAATACCGCAGCGGCTCCACGGCGGAGCGCCTGTGGCTGATGCTGCTCGACTACTACCAGATCAAGGGCGAGAAGACCGCCTTTGAGACCCTGGAACTGGATTTCGCCCGCACCTTCGAAAGATCCCCGCCGGCCTGGCGCGAGCCCGCCAAGGCCGAGGCCAAGACGGTTGGCGGCATTCCCACGGCGATGTTCAAGGGTGCCATGGAAGGCAACAACGACGCTGCCTTCGGCATCCTGGCCGACGCCCTGGAAAAGGCCCCCCGGACCCGCCTCGACCTGGCCAAGGTGCAGGGACTGGACAACGCCGGCGCCGCCCGTTGCCTGCAGCTGCTGCTGGACATGCACAAGCGCAAGAAGGTGGTGGAACTCATCGGCACCACCGGCCTGGAAACCCAGCTGAGCGAGGCCATTGTCGCCGGCCAGCACGAGAATCCGGATTGCTGGCTGCTGCTCCTGGAACTGCTGCTGCGCACCGGACGCCAGGAGGAATTCGAGGAGAAGGCGGTGGATTACGCCGTCACCTTCGAAGTCTCTCCCCCTTCCTGGGACCCGGCCCGGGTCCAGGCGACCCCGAGCGGCGCAGCCGCGGCCTGTAGCGAAGATAGCGACCTGGAAGGAAACGGCAACGCCTACTGCCTGCAGGGCGAGGTGAAGAACGCCCGCTTCATCGACCTCAAGGATTTCGCCGCCGACCACGACCCGGTGGTCATCGACTGCAGCAACGCCACCCGTATCGACTTCGTCAGCGCCGGCGCCCTGGTCAATGTGCTCACCCCGCTCAAGCGCCAGAACAAGATGGTGCTGATCCGCAATGCCAACCGCCTGGTGGCCGAACTGCTGAAGGTGGTCGGCGTCGATGCGGTAGCCCGGATCGACACCAAGCACCGCTAGCCAGCGGCACCCTCCGCCCGACCACGCAAGGATTCCCATGGAACAGTATCACGGCACCACCATCCTCTCGGTACGGCGGGGCAACCGCGTCTGCCTCGGCGGCGACGGCCAGGTGACCCTGGGCAACATCGTCGTCAAGGCCACCGCGCGCAAGGTGCGCCGCCTCTACAACGACCGCATCCTGGCCGGTTTCGCCGGCGGCACGGCGGACGCCTTCACCCTGTTCGAACGCTTCGAGGCCAAGCTGGAAAAACACCAGGGCAACCTGGTACGCTCCGCCGTGGAACTGGCCAAGGACTGGCGTAGCGACCGGGCCCTGCGTCGCCTGGAGGCCATGCTCTCGGTGGCCGACCGGGACTCCTCCCTGATCATCACCGGCAATGGCGACGTGCTGGAGCCCGAGCACGGCATCGTCGCCATCGGCAGCGGCGGCGCCTACGCCCAGTCCGCCGCCCGGGCCCTGCTGGAAAACACCGAGCTGAGCCCGGAAGAGATCGTCCGCAAGTCCCTGTCCATCGCCGGCGACCTCTGCATCTACACCAACCAGAATTTCACCATCGAGACGCTGGACTAACGGCGGCATCCCAGGCAGTCGTCTCCGTGTGCCTGGGGCGAAAGGCATCCACCATGACCCAGATGACCCCCCAAGAGATCGTCCACGAACTGGACAAGCACATCGTCGGCCAGGCCAATGCCAAGAAGGCCGTCGCCGTGGCCCTGCGCAACCGCTGGCGCCGCTCCCAGGTGGCCGACCCCCTGCGCCAGGAAATCACCCCCAAGAACATCCTCATGATCGGCCCCACCGGCGTCGGCAAGACCGAGATCGCCCGTCGCCTGGCCCGCCTGGCCAACGCCCCCTTCATCAAGGTGGAGGCGACCAAGTTCACCGAGGTCGGCTACGTCGGCCGGGATGTGGACACCATCATCCGCGACCTGGTGGAGAGCGCCATCAAGGGCGGCCGGGAACAGGCCATGAAGCGGGTCCGCACCCGGGCCGAGGACGCCGCCGAGGAACGGGTGCTCGACGCCCTGCTGCCTCCCGCCCGGGGCGCCGGCTTCTTCAACGAGAACCAGAACGAGGATTCGGCCACCCGCCAGAAATTCCGCAAGAAGCTGCGGGAGGGCGAACTGGACGACAAGGAAATCGAAATCGAACTGGCCGCCCCTGCCATGCAGGCGGAGATTTTCGCCCCCCCGGGCATGGAAGAGCTGACCAACCAGATCCAGGGCATGTTCCAGAACATGGGGTCGGGGCGCAAGAAGCCGCGCAAGCTGAAGGTGCCCGAAGCCCTGAAGCTGCTCACCGACGAGGAAGCGGCCAAGCTGGTGAACGATGAGGAAGTGAAGCTGGACGCCCTGAAGAACGTGGAGCAGAACGGCATCGTCTTCCTCGACGAGATCGACAAAATCGCCTCCCGCTCCGACGCCCATGGCGCCGATGTCTCCCGCCAGGGCGTGCAGCGCGACCTGCTGCCCCTGGTGGAAGGCACCACCGTGTCCACCAAGCACGGCATGGTCAAAACCGACCACATCCTGTTCATCGCCAGCGGCGCCTTCCACCTGGCCAAGCCCTCGGACCTGATCCCGGAACTGCAGGGCCGCCTGCCCATCCGGGTGGAGCTGGATTCTCTGTCCGTCGCCGACTTCGAGCAGATCCTGACCCAGACCGACGCCTGCCTCACCCGCCAGTACCAGGCCCTGCTCGCCACCGAGGGGGTAAGCCTGGAATTCACGCCGGAAGGCATCAAGCGCCTGGCGGAAATCGCCTTCTCGGTGAACGAGAAGACCGAGAACATCGGTGCCCGCCGCCTGTACACGGTCATGGAACGCCTGCTGGAGGAAATCTCCTTCTCAGCCGGCAAGGCTGGCACCGAGACCCTGACCATCGATGCCACCTACGTGGATGAGCGCCTGGGCCAACTATCCCAGAACGAGGACCTGTCCCGCTACGTTCTGTAAGCCCCTGGGGCTGCGCCCCTAGGGGAATCCCCCATGGCCGGGCTACGCCCCGGCCCTTAAGCTGACGGCGCCCCTTCCGCACCCCACCCCAGGAACCGACATGCTGCTGCGCATTGTCGCCATCGTCTTCCCCCTCTTCGCCATCGCCTTCTTCGGCTGGCTCTACGGCCGCAGGCGTCAGCCGGACATGGCCTTGGCCAACCAGCTCAACATGGAAGTGTTCGTGCCGGCCCTGGTGTTCGCCGCCATGGCCGACAAGTCCTTCGACCTGGCGGCCAACTGGGGACTGGCGGTGGGGGCCCTGGTCGGAGTCGTCGGCTCCGGAGTCGTGGGGTGGTTTCTGGCCCGGCTGCTGGGGGTGGCTCCCAAGACCTTCGTCCCGCCGCTGATGTTCAACAACTGCGGCAACCTGGGCCTGCCCCTGTCGGTGCTGGCCTTCGGCGACGCCGCCCTGGGTCCGGCGGTGGTGCTGTTCCTGGTCTCCAACCTGCTGCACTTCTCCTTCGGCGCCTGGCTGCTGGACCACCACACCCGCCTCGCCAACCTGTGGCGCATCCCGGTGGTGCTGGCCAGCCTGCTGGGCCTGGGGGTAGCCCTGCTGCACATCCCGATCTGGCCGCCCCTGAAAATGGCGCTGAAGATGCTGGGGGATGTGTCCATTCCCCTGCTGCTGTTCTCCCTCGGGGTGCGGCTGGCCGGGGCCAGCCCGGGAGCCCTGAAGACCGGGCTGTGGAGCGCCGTGGCCCGACCGGTCACCGGCATGGCCCTGGCCTATGCCAGCGCCTGGGCGCTGGGGCTGGAAGGGCAGCAGAAGGCCTTGCTGGTAATTTTCGGCGCCCTGCCGCCGGCGGTGCTCAACTACGTCTTTGCCGAACGCTACCGCCAGGAGCCGGACCAGGTGGCCACCATGGTCATGCTCGGCAACCTGGGGGCCCTGGTATTCCTACCCCTGGCGCTGGCCCTGGAACTGCCCTAGGTCAGATTTACACCTGGCAGAGCAGGCCCTTGAGGTATTCCCCTTCCGGGAAGTGCACCGATACCGGGTGATCCGGCCCGGCCGCCAGGCGGCGCAGGATGCGGGCGTCGACCCCGGCATCCACGGCGGCACCAGAGACGATCTTCTGGAACAACTCCACCCCGATGCCACCGGAGCAGGAGTAGGTGAACAGCAGGCCACCGGGGTTGAGCAGGCGGAAGCCCAGGATGTTGATGTCCTTGTAGGCCCGGGCCGCCCGTTCGGCGTGGGCGGCGGAGGGGGCGAACTTGGGCGGATCGAGGATGATCAGGTCGAACTTGCGCCCGGCGCTCTTCAGTTCCCGCAGGGCATCGAACACGTCCGCCTCCCACCACTCGGCCTGGTCCGCCGGCAACTGGGGATTGGCTGCCACGTTGCGCCGGGCCGAGGCCAGGGCCGGGCCGGAGGAGTCGATGGAGAGCACCGAGGTGGCACCGCCGGCCAGGGCCTGGAGGGAGAAACCGCCGGTGTAGCAGAAGCAGTTGAGGACGCTGCGCCCCTCGGCCAGGCGGCCGGTGAGCAGGCGGTTTTCCCGCTGGTCCAGGTAGAAGCCGGTCTTGTGGCCGCCCACCACATCCACCCCCAGGCGCACGCCGTTTTCCAGGATCGACAAGTCGCCCTCGGGCGCTTCGCCGTGGAGCCAGCCGACCACCGGCTGCAGCCCTTCCAGGCCGCGCACGTCGGAATCGGAACGCTCGTAGATGCGGGCGCAGCCGGTGGCCTTGACCAGGGCGCCGACGATGGCCTTGCGCCACTTCTCGCCGCCGGCGGAGGTGAGCTGGAGGCTCAGGGTGTCACCGTACTGGTCGCAGATCACCCCGGGCAGGCCGTCGGATTCGCCGTGCAGCAGGCGCACGCCCTCCTGGCCCCGCAGTTCCGGCAGGGCCTGGCGCCGGGCCACGGCCTGGGCGATGCGGCGCTTGAAGAAGGCGTCGTCGATGGTCTCTTCCGCATCAAAGGTCCACATCCGGGCGCGGATCTGGGATTCGGGGCTGTAGGCCGCCTTGCCCAGGGGCCGGCCGTTGGCCGCCAGGACCTCCACCGTATCCCCGGGGCGAGCCCGGCCTTCGAGGCGCTCGACGGAGCCGGCGAAAATCCAGGGATGGCGGCGGAAAACGGATTTTTCCTTGCCGCGGGCAAGAATGAGTTCAGGCATGGGGGTCTTTCCTGGGGCCCGGAGGCCAAAAAAAGCAGCAAAGGCGGAAGTTTACTGCAAAGCACGGCCCCATCGGCACCCGCCGCCCCGGCTTATGAGGCAAACTGCCGCCATGAACCGCGAATCGCCCCCTCCCCTGCCGACTGTCCCCGCCGTCACCTGCGACACCTGCCGTGCCTGCTGCTGCAAGCTGGAGGTGATGCTGATGGGGGATGACGACATTCCCCGCCGCTTTACCCGGCAGGATGCCTGGGGCGGCTGGGTCATGCACCGGCTCGACGATGGCTGGTGCGCCGCCCTGGACCGGGAGACCTTCCTGTGCACCATTTACGGGCGCCGCCCCTTCATCTGCCGGGAGTTCGCCGCCGGGGACAGCGACTGCCTGGCGGAGCGGGCCGCCGGCCTGCCCCGGGAGTTGGTACGACAGGAGCCGTCCCGATGATTCCAAGCCAGGCCCTGCTGCGGGAAGAGGAGGTGGAGTTCATCGCCATCCGCGCCCAGGGGGCCGGGGGGCAGAACGTGAACAAGGTCTCCAACGCCATGCATCTACGCTTCGACATCGGCGCCTCCTCCTTGCCGGAGGAGCTCAAGGCCCGCCTGCTGGCCCTGGGGGACCAGCGCATCAGCGCCGCCGGGGTGGTGGTGATCAAGGCCCAGCAATACCGCAGCCTGGAGCTCAACCGGGAGGATGCCCTGAACCGGCTACGGGAACTGCTCGCCCGGGCCGCCCACATCCCCCGTACCCGGCGCCCCACCAAGCCGACCCGCAGTTCCCAGCGGCGGCGGGTGGAGAGCAAGGCCAAGCGGGGCCAGGTGAAGGCCCAGCGGGGGCGGGTCACCGAATAGGGGTGTCGCGGGTATCGTTCTTGCGTGGTGGAAGAACGCGAGCGGGTTTTGTCGCAGAACCTACAGGAGCCCCCATGCCCATCTACGATTACAAGTGCAGCGCCTGCAGCCACCCCTTCGAGCTGCTGGTGCGCGCCAGTACCGTGCCAGCCTGCCCGGCCTGTGGCAGCACGACGGTTGAAAAACAGTTATCCCTCACCGCGCCCCCGGCGAAAATCCCCGGCCTGGTGCGCAGCGCCCGCAGCCAGGCGGCCAAGGAGGGCCACTTCAGCAATTACTCGGCGGCCGAGCGGCCCAAGACCTGAGCCCCTAGCCTGGCTGCGGGCCGGCTAGCCGCTGACGGCAACGCCCAGCAACTGGCCGGCGCCGTAGGTGATGCCGGCGGCGGCCAGGCCGATAGCCAGCTGGCGCAGGCCGGAGACCAGGGCGCTGCGACCGGTGAACAGGGTAATGGCGGCGCCGATAAGGAACAGGCCCAGGGCACTGGCGATCAGGCTGGCCACGACGGCGGCCCGGCCGTCGAGCAGGGCCAGGGGCAGCACCGGCAGGGCGGCACCGATCAGGAAAACCAGGCAGGAGGCCAGGGCCGCCGCCCAGGCCGAGCCCCCCAGATCACCGGGGTTGATGCCCAATTCCTCCCGGGTCAGGGTCTCCAGGGCCGAACCCGGATCCCGCATCACCTGTGCGGCGATGCGCCGGGCCTCGTCTGCCGGCAGGCCCTTGGCCTGGTAGATGAGCACCAGTTCCTCCTGCTCCTCCTCCGGCGCCTCGGCCAGTTCTTCCGATTCCGCCGCGATCTGGCTGGCGTAGAGCTCCCGGGCACTCTGCACCGACACCCATTCGCCCATGGCCATGGAACAGGCGCCGGCGAGCATGCCCGCGACGCCGGCAGCGAGCACCGCCCGGGGCGAAAAGTCGGCGCCGGCCACGCCCATCACCAGGCTCAGGGTGGACATGAGGCCGTCGTTGGCCCCCAGTACCGCCGCCCGCAGGGCATTGCCGCCACCGGCGCCGTGCCGCCCTTCCAAGCGAGAATAGACGCCGCCATCCCAGGCACGGCCGAGCCGCAGCCCGGAGAGGCGCGACAACAGGCGGGCGTGGTAGCGCTCCTGGTGTGGCATGGCGGTGGAGCGGGATTCGCGCTGGCTGTCGTACACCGCCCGGTCCCGGGTCTCCTGGCCGGCGATGGCCGGCAGGACCGCTTCGGCACCGAGGCAGCGGGCGGCCCAGATCAGTACCCGGGTGCGCCAACCGGGCCGGGCCACGACTTCGGCCATGCCAGCCTCGCGCAGACGGCGGCGCCAGAATTCGGCATGGGCCTCCTCCACTGCCGCCAGGCGGCCATAGAGTTCGGCCAGCTCAGCCTTGGCCTCGGTGGCGGCCATGGCCCGGTAGAGGGCGGCGCTATCCACCTCGCCCTGCAGGTTACGCCGGTAACGCTGGATATCCTGGCGGCGGGCCATGGGACTGCCTACTTGCGCTTGGCCCGGGGGTGGGCGGCGTCATAGACCTGGGCCAGGTGCTGGAAGTCCAGGTGGGTATAGACCTGGGTCGAGGCAATGCTGGCGTGGCCGAGCATCTCCTGCACCGCCCGCAGGTCGCCGGAGGATTGCAGCACGTGGGAAGCGAAGGAGTGGCGCAGCATGTGGGGATGCACCCGGGCCGGTAGGCCTTGTTGGATGGCGCGCAGGCGCAGGCGTTCCTGCACCACCCGGGGGCTGATGCGGCGGCCCCGCTGGCCGACGAACAGGGCAGACTCTTCCGGGACGGCCAGGCAGCCCCGCTGCTTGGCCCAGGCGAGGATCGCCTCCCGGGCCTTGGCGCCGACCGGCACCAGGCGCAGCTTGCTGCGTTTGCCGAGCACCCGGATTTCCCCGGCCGCCACTTCTTCCAGACAATTCACGTCGAGGGCCGCGAGTTCGGCCAGGCGCAGGCCGGAGGAGTAGAAGAGTTCGAACATGGCCTGGTCCCGGGCCTCCGCCGGCGTCTCAGGGGAGGGCGCATCGAGCAGGCGCCCGGCTTCGTCCGGCGACAGCACCCGGGGCAGGGCCTTGGGGCTTTTCGGGGCGCGCACGCCCTCCACCGGGTTATGCCGGGCATCGCCGCGCCGCCCGAGCCAGCGGAAAAAGCCGCGCCAGGCGGAGAGGGCCAGGGCGATGGAACGGCCGGAGAGACCCCGGCCGTGGAGCTGGCCGACGAAGCGGCGGATGTGGTGGTCCTGCAAACTCGCCAGGGGTGCGGCTCCGGCCTCCGTGGCCAGGGCCAGCAGGCGCTCCAGGTCGCGCTGGTAGTTGCGGACGGTGTAGGCGGACTGGCGGCGCTGCTGGGCCAGTTCGCCCAGGTAGGCTTGAACCAGCGCCACGTCGTCCATGGCCGTGCCTAGGCGGCAGTCTGGCGCAGGGCCCGGCCCAGGGCGGCGGATACCATCTCGCCCAGGCGTTCCAGATACAGGGTGCCCATGTCGGCGTAGAAGCGCTCTCCGTCCTCGCTGCCCAGGGCCAGCATGCCGGTGCTGCCGCCGCCATTGCGCAGGGCAACCAGGGCCTGGGAACGGATATGGGGCGTCGCCTCGCCGAACCAGGAGGAGGTCTCGAAACCGGCAGTGGAGCCGCAGTAGGGGCGGGCCAAAGTTTCGGCGAAGACCTGCAGTTCCTCGGAGACGGCGGCGAATTCCGGCAGCTCGCCGACGCCATCGGGCTGGTCCCACAGGCGCAGGGCCACGTGGGGAATGGCGAAGTCTTCCTTGAGGTGGAATTCCAGCAAATGGATCACGGCCTGGAAGGTGGTGGCGGCGATCAGGGCCACGCCCAGACGGTGCATCTTCTCGCTGATGCCGTCGTTCTGCTCGCCGAACTGCAGCAGTTCGGCCAGTTTGGCTTCCAGGACCTTGTTCTTGTCCCGCAGGGCCAGCATCTGGCGCTCGGTGATGGAAATGGCCTGGCCGCCATGGGGATGGGGAATGGCGATGTGGGAAATCAGCTCGGCGTGTTCTTCGAAAAACGCCGGGTGGTTCTGCAGGTAGTGGGCGACCTCGTCGCTTTTCAGGGTCATAGCTCGATTTCTCCAGAGAATACGGTAACCGCCGGGCCGGTCATGCGCACCGGGGTGCCCGGGCCGTTCCAGGCAATGTTCAGTTCGCCGCCCCGGGTTTCCACCCGGACCGGCGAGTCCAGCAGGTCGCGGCTGATGCCGGCCGCCACGGCGGCGCAGGCGCCGGTACCGCAGGCCAGGGTCTCGCCGGCGCCCCGCTCATAGACGCGCAGGCGGATATGGTGGCGCCCCACCACCTGCATGAAGCCGGCGTTCACCCGCTGGGGGAAGCGCGGGTGGGATTCGATCAGGGGCCCCTGGACCGCCACCGGGGCGGCCTCCACGTCCTCCACCACCTGTACGGCGTGGGGATTGCCCATGGACACGGCGGTGATGGCCAGTTCCTGGTCGCCCACCATGAGGGGCTGGATGACGGCATCGGAATCGCTGGTGAAGGGAATGCGGGCCGGCTCGAAAATGGGCACACCCATATCCACCGTCACCGTGCCGTCGGATTCCAGGCGCGGGCCGATGATGCCGGATTTGGTCTCGACCCGGATCTCGGCCTTGCCGGTGAGCCCCTGTTCGTGGACGAAACGCACGAAACAGCGGGCGCCGTTGCCGCACTGCTCCACCTCGCCACCGTCGGCGTTGAAGATGCGATAGCGGAAATCCACCCCGGCCTGGCCGGGCTTTTCCACCAGCAGGATCTGGTCGCAGCCGACGCCGAAATTGCGGTCCGCCAACAGCCGCAGCTGCTCCGGGGAAAGGTCGATATCCTGGCGCACGCCGTCGAGCACGACAAAGTCGTTGCCCAGGCCGTGCATCTTGGTGAATTTGAGTTTCATGGAAGGCTCGGGTTTACAGGGGGGAAGCGCCGACAGCCGCTTCAGGTCAAAGATTTGGCCATTATAAAGTCATCCATGACAAAGCCACGGCCGATCTCCGTCCGCACCGACTCCCGCACGCTGAAGCCATAACGGCCGTAGGCAGCAATAGCCGGGGCGTTGTGCTTGTTCACCGCCAGGACCAGGGTCTCGCAGCCCAGGCGCCGGGCCCGGGCGCAGACGTGGGCCAGCAGGGCGCCACCGATGCCCTGACGCTGACGCTGGGGATGGACATAGAGCTTATCCAGCTTCATTTCCCCCGGGATGGCGGTGATCAGGGTGGAGGCAAAGCCGCTCCGCTCACCCCCGACAAACGCCTGGTCCCACCACAGGTCGGGCCGGCCCAGTTCTTCCAGCAGCTGGGGGGCGTTGTAGCGCTGGGCCAGCATGTAGTCGATCTGGGCCTGGGTGATGATGGCCGGATAGACTGTCTGCCACACCACCCGGGCCAGGGCGGCAATGGCGAATACTTCTTCCGGGTGAACGCTGCGGATATGGACGGACATCAAGGCTCCACGAAAACGGCGGCGCAGTAAGGCGCCACCCGGTCCCTCAGTAAAACTTCGCTTCTCCCGGCGGCCGGGTCTTGAAGCGCTTGTGCAGCCAGAAATACTGCTCGGGCATCTGCCGCACCCGGTCTTCAATGAAGGCGTTCATGCGCCGGGTATCGGCGGCCACGTCCGGCCCCGGGTAATCCTCCCAGACCGGCTCCAGGGTGACTTCGTAACCGCTCCGGGTCATGCGCACGATGCAGGGCAGCACCCGGGCCCCGGCCAGCTTGGCCAGGCGCGGCACGCCGGGAATGGTGGCGGCCGGCACATCGAAGAAGGGTACGAACAGGGCCTCCCGGGGACCGAAATCCATGTCCGGCAGGTAGTAGAAGGGCCGGCCGCCGGCCATGGCCTTGACCGCCTTGCGCAGGCCGTCGAGGCGGGAAATGAGTACCGGCGCGTTGAAGCGGGTGCGCCCGGCGTAGAGGGCGGCGTCGAACACCGGGTTCTTCTGGTTGCCGTACACCGACAGCATGGGCCGCTCCAGGGTCAGACGGGTCCAGCCCGCATCCAGGCCGACAAAATGGGGGGTGAGCAGGATCACCGGGGTGTCGTCCGCCGGCAGCTGCTCCAGGCCCTGGATGCGGATCAGGCCCTTTAGGCGCTGGGGCGAGGCCCACCACAGCAGGGCCCGGTCGAGGAAGGACTGGCCGAAGGCGATGAAGTGGCGCCGCGCCAAACGCCGCCGCGCCAGGCTGCTCAATTCGGGGAAGCACAGGCGCAGGTTGATCCGTGCCACCCGCCGCCGCTCCGCCCCCAGGACATAGAGCAGCAGGCCGAAGGCCGCCCCCACCGCCCGCAGCAGGGGCAGGGGCAGGAAATGCAGCAACCAGAGCAGGAACAGGGAAAACCGAATCAGCATGCCCCGTCTCCCGCCGGCGGGGGCTCTGCCCCGGAGGGCCGCTTGTAGCGGTTGTAGCCCCACAGGTACTGGCCGGGACATTGCTGGATGAGGGCTTCCAGTTCCCGGTTGATCTGCTCGGCCCGGGCCACCGTATCCCCGGCCAGGGGGGTGGCGGGAGCCTGCAGGCGCAGGTGGTAACCCCGCCCCCCGGGCAGGCGCTCGGCGTAGGCGAAGAGCACCGTGCCGCCGGCTTCCGAGAGACGGGCGGCCAGGGTCATGGTGTACGCGGGCTTGCCGAAGAAGGGCAGCCAGCGGCCCTCGCCGGCTCCCGGCGCCTGGTCCGGCAGCAGACCCACGGCCTGCTTGCGCTTCAGGGCGCGGATCAGGCCCCGCACCCCGGACAGGTCCGCCGGCGCCAGCAGCAGGCGCTCGCTGCGGGCCCGGCCGGCTTCGATGATTTTCCCCAGCCAGTCCAGCTTCGGCGGCCGGTAGAGCACGGTGATGGGGGATTCGGGCCGGCAATGGGCGGCATAGTACTGGGCGGTGATCTCGAAGCAGCCCAGGTGGGGGGTGAGGAAAATGATGCCCTCGCCTTTTTCCCAGGCGCCTTCCACCAGGTCCCAGCCGCTCACCTGCACCACCCGGCCGGCCACCTCGTCCAGGGGGCGCAGCCACACCTTGGGCAGTTCCAGCACCCCCTGGCCGGCCGCATCCACCACGGCCGGCCGCAACCGCGCCACATCCGCCGGCGGATAGGCCAGGGCCAGGTTCTGCTCCAGGTGGCGGCGGTAATTGGCCGAGACGGCATAGGCCAGCCGGCCCAGGAGGGTTCCCAGGCCGTGGAGCCAGGAAAGGGGCAGGTAAGCAAGAAAATGGAACAAAAAGCGGAAAAGGAGGCTCACAGGCAGGATCGCGTTTTTTTGATCTAGATTGCCCGGTTTGACCCCGGACAGCGGAGAAAATAGAATTATCGGCCGCCGAGTTAATCAGGACAACTTGCAGGGCGGATTATAAATACTGCTAAAGCGTCGCCTGCTCGCAACCCCGGAGCCGGTCGCGCCGGTTAAGTAACACGGGGAATCATTAGGAGCAGCAAAGATGTCTGAATATCTCTTCACCTCGGAATCCGTTTCCGAAGGCCATCCCGACAAAGTCGCCGACCAGATTTCCGACGCCATCCTGGACGCCATCCTGGCCCAGGACAAGCATTCCCGCGTCGCCGCCGAGACCCTGTGCAACACCGGCCTGGTGGTGCTGGCAGGCGAGATTACCACCAATGCGAACGTGGACTACATCCAGGTCGCCCGGGACACCATCAAGCGCATCGGCTACGACAACACCGAATACGGTATCGACTACAAGGGCTGCGCCGTGCTGGTGGCCTACGACAAGCAGAGCCCGGACATCGCCCAGGGCGTGAACAAGGCCTACGACGACAACCTGGGCCAGGGCGCCGGCGACCAGGGCCTGATGTTCGGCTACGCCTGCGACGAAACCCCGTCCCTGATGCCCCTGCCGATTTTCCTCTCCCACCGTCTGGTGGAGCGCCAGGCCCTGCTGCGCAAGGACGGCCGCCTGCCCTGGCTGCGTCCCGACGCCAAGTCCCAGGTCACCATCAAGTACGTGGACGGCAGGCCCGACGCCATCGACACCGTGGTGCTGTCCACCCAGCACGCCCCGGAGATGAGCCTGGAAGCCATCCGCGAAGCCACCATCGAGGAAATCATCAAGCCGGTGCTGCCCAAGGAACTGATCAAGGGCGACATCAAGTACCTGGTGAACCCCACCGGCCGCTTCGTCGTCGGCGGTCCCCAGGGCGACTGCGGCCTCACCGGCCGCAAGATCATCGTGGACACCTACGGCGGTGCCGCCCCCCACGGCGGTGGCGCCTTCTCCGGCAAGGACCCCTCCAAGGTGGACCGTTCCGCCGCCTACGCCGGCCGCTACGTGGCCAAAAACATCGTCGCTGCCGGCCTGGCCAGCAAGTGCCTGGTGCAGGTTTCCTACGCCATCGGCGTGGCCGAACCCACCTCCATCATGGTGGAGACCTTCGGCACCGGCAAGGTGAGCAACGAGACCCTGACCGCCCTGGTGCGCAAGCACTTCGACCTGCGCCCCAAGGGCATCGTGAACATGCTCGACCTGCTGCGCCCGATCTACGAGAAGACCGCCGCCTACGGTCACTTCGGCCGGGACGAGCCGGAATTCACCTGGGAAGCCACCGACCGCGCCGCCCTGCTGAAGGGTGATGCCGGCCTGTAACGGGCCGCCCGCCGCTGGCTTCCTGCCCGGTAGCACAGCCCCCCAAAACGCCCGGCCCTGCCGGGCGTTTGCATTGGTGCCGGGAGCGGGCGCACCATTCCCCCAATGCACCGGGCGCCCCAGGTCGCCCGCCATAATAAAAACGCCCGAGAGAACACCATGCCCGTCCAGCTGATCGACACCACGCCTTCTGCCTATACCTATCCCCTGCTGATCAAGCAGCTGCTGTACACGCCCCTGGCCCATGCCCCGGATCAGGAAATCGTGTACCGGGACAGCGTGCGCTACACCTATCGCACCCTGCGCCAGCGCATCGGCCGCCTGGCCAGCGCCCTGGCCGGCCTGGGGGTCGAAGCCGGACAGACGGTGGCCATGCTGGACTGGGACAGCCACCGCTACCTGGAATGCTTTTTCGCCGTACCCATGATGGGCGCGGTGCTGCAGACGGTGAATGTGCGCCTCACGCCAGAGCAGCTGCTGTACACCCTGAACCATGCCAAGGCCGACGTGGCCCTGGTCAATAGCGAATTCTTCCCGCTCCTGGCCGAAATTGCCCCGCGCCTGGAAAGCGTGAAGACCTTCATCCTCATCCACGGCGACCACGAACACCCGGGGCAGACGCCGCCGGTGGCCTTTACCGGCGAATACGAGGCCCTGCTGGCGGCCGCCTCCCCGGACTACGACTTCCCGGATTTCGACGAAAACGCCAAGGCCACCACCTTCTACACCACCGGCACCACCGGCCTGCCCAAGGGCGTCTATTTCAGCCACCGGCAGTTGGTGATGCACACCCTGGGCGCCGCCACTGGTCTCGGCACTGCCCCAGTCCAGGGACGCCTGCACCGGGACGACGTGTACATGCCCATCACCCCCATGTTCCACGTACATGCCTGGGGCCTGCCCTATGTGGCCACCCTGCTCGGCCTGAAGCAGGTCTATCCGGGACGCTACCAGCCGGACGTGCTGCTCGGCCTCAAGGCCCGGGAAAAGGTCACCTTCTCCCATTGCGTGCCGACCGTCCTGCACATGCTACTCAACCACCCCCACGCCAAGGCTGCGGACCTGTCCGACTGGAAAATCATGATCGGCGGCTCCGCCCTGCCCCAGGCCATGGCCGCCGCCGCCCTGGAGCGGGGTATCGACGTGTTCACCGGCTACGGTATGTCGGAAACCTGCCCCATCCTCGCCGTCGCCCATCTGCCTACGGAAAAGCTCGCCGCCCCCATCCCGGAACAGGCGGCCCTGCGCGCCCGCACTGGCCTGCCCCTACCCCTGGTGGATCTGCGCATCGCCGACCCGGAAATGCGCCCCCTGCCCCAGGACGGCAAGAGCACCGGCGAACTGGTGGTACGCGCCCCATGGTTGACCCAGGGCTATCTGCACGATCCGGCTGCCGCCGAGGAACTGTGGTGCGCCGGCTATCTGCACACCAGCGACATCGGCAATATCGATCCCAGCGGCTCGATCCAGATCACTGACCGGATCAAGGACGTGATTAAGACCGGCGGCGAATGGACTTCCTCCCTGCAGCTCGAAGACATCATCGGCCAGCACCCGGCGGTGCAAGAGGTGGCGGTAATCGGCATCCGCGACGACAAGTGGGGCGAGCGCCCCCTGGCCCTGGTGGTACTGAAGCCGGAACAGGAGGGCCAGGTGACGGAACACGCCCTGCGCAACTTCGCCGCCCATGCGGCGGAAGCCCAGGGGGTGTCCCGTTACGGGGTGTTGATGCAGGTTTCCTTCGTCAAGACCCTGGCCCGCACCAGCATCGGCAAGATCAACAAGCGGCTGATGCGGGAAAGCCTGGATGCCCCTGCCCCCACTCAGCCCTGAGGGAGATCGGAAAGAGTCCCAGCGGAGACGTCTCAGGAAGCGGGCTTATTTCCTGTATCGGCTGTCTGGGCGGACATAAAATGGTGCTTTCAGCGTTTCCGCTCCCGTCCCCATGCTCAAGAAAATCCATGTCGAGCAACTGCGTCTCGGCATGTACCTCAAGGCCTTCTGCGGCGCCTGGCTCGACCACCCGTTCTGGCGCAATTCCTTCGTCCTGAAGGACCCGGCGGATATCCAGGCCATCCGTGCCAGCTGCGTCACCGAAGTGTGGATCGACACCAGCCAGGGCCTGGACGTGGTGCCCGGGGAAGCGGCCATCAGCGAGACCGAATCCGAGGCCCAGGTGGCCGAGGAACAGGTGCGGGAGGCCCAGGCAACCCGTTCTCTGGAGCGCACCAACACCGTGCAGGAAATGCAGCGCGCCGCCAAGATCTGCGCCAGCGCCAAGCAGGCGGTGGTGTCCATGTTCCAGGAAGCCCGCATGGGCAAGGCCGTGGATGCGGAACAGGCCCAGGCCCTGGTGGAGGAAATTTCCGATTCCGTGGCGCGCAACCCCGGCGCCCTGATCAGCCTGGCCCGCCTGAAAACTGCGGACGACTACACCTACATGCACTCGGTGGCAGTCTGCGCCCTGATGGTGGCCCTGGCCCGGCAACTGGGACTGGACGAGGCCCAGACCCGGGCCGCGGGCATGGCCGGCCTGCTGCACGACCTGGGCAAGGCC
>DATEZY010000210.1:0-2408 GCA_035255085.1 Azospira sp.
CGCGGCCGGACTGCCCGACTATGGCCGCCGCGCTTCAGGCCATCCCTGCGTCAGCACGCCAGCGAAAAGCTCGGCCAGGGGCGACGGCGACGCCGGCAGGAGCAGCGCCACCTGGGCCATGGCATCGGCGTCGGCCAGGGGTCGGAAAACCACGCCCGGGGTTGCCAGGGCAGCCATGGCGGCAGGCACCACGGCAACGCCAAAGCCGGCGGCCACCAGGTTGAGCATGGCCGTCTTGCGCGAGGTCACCGGGGCCAGAAGTGGCGTAAAGCCCCGCTCCAGGCACAGGTCGGTAACGCGCCGGGCCAGGCCGCCCCGCTCCCGATGCACGGCAAAGACGAAGGGGCTGTCGGCCAGATCGGCCAGCCCCACGGCGGCCTTGCCCGCCTGCCCATGGCCCTCGGGCAGGGCCGCCCAGAGCCGTTCTTCAGCCAGGGGCTGGACCAGCACATTGCTCTCCCGACGCAGCAGGGGTAGCCGGGCCACCCCCAGGTCGGCACGGCCGGCGGCGATTTCGCCCAGCTGTTGTTCCGAGGACAGGCGGTCCAGGTCCACCCGCACCCGGGGCTGGGCGGCGGTAAAGGACTGCAGGGCTGCCAGCAGGGCGCCGGCCACCGGCGTGGAACTGGAATGGAGCAGGCGCAGCACCCCGCCCTCGCCCCGGTGCAGGCGCCGGGCATCCTCGGCGGCACCGCGCAAACCATCCTCCAGGCCGGCGACCCGCTGGCGGAACAGGGCACCGGCCTCGGTCAGGCGCACGCCCCGGGGTTCCCGGATGAACAAGGGGAAGCCCAGTTCCTCTTCCAGCTGGGCGATCTGGCGGCTCAAGGCCGGCTGGGCGACGAACAGGGCGGCGGCGGCCGGCGTAAAGCCGCCCAGGTCGGCGACGCAGAGGAAATAGCGGATCTGGCGCAGGCTAGGCATAACGAGTCGGCATGGCAATGCGATTTATTTGATATTGGCGTTATAGCCGCGGCGGCCACACCATGCAAGGCAGGGAGCACGGGCATGCCGCCCCTCCCCCACGTGAGTCCAGCCCTGCCGCCCCAAGGCCGGCTGGTATCAACCTACCTCATCCGACCGAGACTGCCATGTCCTTCGCTGCCACCAGCCTTCCCCTCTGGCTCGACCCGAGCCACCTGCCCTCCCCCACCGCCCTGGCCGTTGCTGCCCTGGCCCTGGTGGCGGCCTACACCATCTTCACCCTGGTGGGCTTCGGCTCCGCCATGGTGGCCTCCGCGCCCCTGGCCGCCGTCATGCCCGTGCCCCGGGTCATACCGCTCCTGGCCCTGCTCGATTGCGCCGGGGCGGCCACCCGGGGCTGGCGCCAGCGCCGGCACATCGACCGCCAACAGTTGCTCCGCCTGCTGCCCACCATGGCCCTGGGTCAGGGGCTGGGCATCGCCCTGCTGGGCCGACTGCCGACCGTCTGGCTGGGCGCCGCCCTGGGCCTCTTTATCCTCCTCTATGGCGCCTGGGGACTGGTGCAGCCCGCCCCGCCCCGGCTGCTGCTGCGCTGGGGCTGGGCCTGTGGCGTCATTGGCGGTGTTTTCGGCGGCCTCTTCGGCAGCGGCGGCTTTCTCTACGCCGCCTACCTGAGCCGCCAGCCCCTGGAACGGGAGACCTTCCGCGCCACCCAGGCGGTGCTGATGGCCCTCAGCACCGGCCTGCGGGTGCTGCTCTGCGCCCTCACCGGCCTGATCGACCCCAAGTTGCTGGGACTGGCCCTGCTGGCGGTGCCGCCCATGCTGCTGGGCACCTGGCTGGGCCACCACCTGGACCTGCACCTATCCAAGGAGCGCTTCCTGCACCTGCTCAACGGCGTGCTGGCCGCTGCAGGGCTGGGCCTACTGGCCCGCAGCCTGCTCGGCTAGGAGCGGGGCGCCTCCAGGGCCTGCACCCGCTGCCGCAGTTGTTCCGGCGTCGCAACCTCCGGAGCCAGGGGAGCGCCGGCCACCAGGGCGATGCGGGGGAAGAGGTGGCGGCGCCAGGGCCAGCGGCCCTGGGCGGCGCTGCGGCGGGAGAAGAGGCTGCCCCACAGGCCACGCAAGGCCAGGGGCACCACCGGCACCGGGGTCTCGGCCAGGATGCGGGCAGTGCCCGGGCGGAAGGGACCCAGTTCGCCATCCGCCGTAATCGCCCCCTCGGGGAACAGGGCCACTAGCTCGCCGGCGGCCAGGGCCTGGGCCACTTCAGCGAAGGCGGCTTCCTTCATGGCCGGATCTTCCTTTTCCGGCGCGATGGGGATGGCCCGGGTCTGGCGGAAAATGAAGTTGAGCAGCGGCAGGCGGAAGATGCGGTGGTCCATGACGAAGCGGATCGGCCGGTGGCAAGCGGCGGCAATCACCAGGGCGTCGACGTAGCTGACGTGGTTGCACACCAGCAGGGCCGGGCCATCGTCGGGAATG
>DATEZY010000211.1:0-9896 GCA_035255085.1 Azospira sp.
GGGGCTTTCCGGGCGCTTGTAGTCGGGGCCCACGGCACAGCCGGCCAGGGTCACCAGACCCAGGGCGGCTATCGCGCCCTGGGCGAGGCCGAAGGGCGGGCGGGATTCAAGGCGGCTCATTGGCCTTCCTCCTTGTGAACATGGTGGTAGGTGCCTTCCGGGAGTTGGCTCCGGCGGCCCGACAACCAGCTGAAGAACATGGGGATGAAAATGGTGGCGATGAAGGTGGCTGCCAACATGCCGCCGAACACCCCGGTACCCATGGATTTCCGCGCTGCGGCGCCGGCTCCCGAGGCTTTCACCAAGGGGAAGACGCCGAGGATGAAGGCCATGGAAGTCATAACGATGGGGCGGAAACGCAGGCGGGCGCCTTCCAGGGCCGCTTCCAGCACGCCCAAGCCCTCGGCCCGCTTCTGGGCGGCAAACTCGACGATCAGGATGGCGTTCTTCGCCGCCAGGCCGATCAGCACCACCAGACCGATCTGGAAGTAGATGTCGTTGGGCATGCCGCGGATCATCACTGCCGCCAGGGCGCCGAACAGGGCGAAGGGCACGGCCATGATCACCGCCAGGGGCAGGGACCACTTCTCGTACTGGGCTGCCAGGATCAGGAACACCATGATGATGCCGAAGCCGAAGGCGATGGCCGAGGTGGTGCCGGTGCGCTTTTCCTGGAAGGCCTGGCCGGTCCAGGCCAGCTCGTAGCCGGCGGGCAGGGTTTCCTTGGCCACTTCCTCGACGATCTTGATGGCGTCGCCGGTACTGACCTTGGGTATGGAGTTGCCCATGACCTTGGCGGCGAGGAAGCCGTTGAAGCGCTCCAGCTGCTCCGGGCCGACCACGGACTTGACCTTGATCAGGGCCGCGACCGGCACCATGGCGCCGCTGGCGGAACGGACATAAACCTTGCCCAGGTCCTCCGGCTTGGCCCGGTACTGGGCGTCGGCCTGGAGCTGGGCCCGGTAGGTACGGCCGTTGAAGTTGAAGTCATTGACGTAGAGGGAGCCCATGGTGGCCTGCAGGGTCTGGTACACGTCGGCCACCGGGATGCCCATGGAAATGGCCTTGGCTTCGTTCACTTCGACGTACAACTGGGGTGAGGTGGGGCGGAAGAAGGTGTTGATGCCGGTCAGCTCGGGCCGCTTCTTCAGGCCCTCGATGAACTGCCCGATGACGCCGGCCAGTTTCTGCGGGCTGCTGTCGCCCCGGGACTGGATGTAGACCTCGAAACCACCCGCGGCGCCCAGGCCGCGGATGGCCGGCGGGTTGAAGACGATGCCCAGGCCGTCGGGCAGGGTCATGCCCAGGCCGGTGAATTTCTTCGCCAGGTCGTCGGCCACCGCCTTGCGCTCATCCCAGTCCTTGAGGGGGATGAACACGGTACCGGCGTTGGCTTTCTGGCCGCCGCCGATGATGTCGTTACCGGCGATGACGAACACCTTGTCCACCGCCTCGTCCTGCTTGATCTTGGTCTGGAACTGCTCGCCGGAGACCCGGGTGCGTTGCAGGCTGGCGCCGTCGGGCAGCATCAGGGCGCTGATCAGGTAGCCCTGGTCCTCAGCCGGGACGAAGCCGCCGGGCACGGCGCGGAACATGAGGAAGCTGCCGCCCAGGATGACGACGCAGGCCACAGTACCGATGATGCGGTGGTGCAGGGTCTTGTTTACCGTGGAGGTGTAGGACTTGGTGAAGGCGGCAAAGAGGCGGTTGAACGGGCGGAAGATGGCCGGTTCCTCATGCTTGGGCTTGAGCAGCAGGGCGCACAGGGCCGGGGTCAGGGTCAGGGCGACGATACCCGAGAGCACCACGGAAATGGCCACGGTCACGGCAAACTGCTGATACAGCTTGCCGGCGATACCGCCGAGGAAGGCGACCGGCACGAACACCGCACACAGCACCAGAACGATGGCCACCACGGCGCTGGATACCTCGCGCATGGCTTCGATGGCCGCCTCCTTGGGTGCCATCTTCTCTTCCCACATCAGGCGTTCGACGTTTTCCAGCACCACGATGGCGTCGTCCACCACGATACCGATGGCCAGCACCATGGCGAACAGAGTCAGGGTATTGATGGAGAAGCCGAACAGCCACAGGCCGGCGAAGGTGCCGATGAGGGACACGGGCACGGCCACCAGGGGGATCAGGGTGGCGCGCCAGTTCTGCAGGAAGATGAAGACCACCAGGGCCACCAGGATCAGGGCTTCCACCAGGGTATGGGTCACCTCGTGGATCGAGGCCTGGACGAATTTGGTGGTATCGAAGGGGATGACGTAGTCCATGCCGCTGGGGAACTTCTGCTTCAGCTCCTCCATGCGGGCCTTCACCTTGTCGGCCACGTCCAGGGCATTGGCGCCGGACTGCAGGAAGACGCCGATACCTACCACCGGCTTGCCCAGCAGGGCGGTGCTGGCGTCGTAGTTCTGGGCGCCCAGCTCGACCCGGGCCACGTCCTTCAGGTACAGGATGCCCTTGGGTCCGTCGGCGCGGACGACGATGTTGCCGAATTCCTCGGGGGAGGTCAGGCGGCCCTTGGCCGATACCGTATAGACCAGCTGCTGGCCGTTGGGGGCCGGCTCCTGGCCGATCTTGCCGGCGGCGTTTT
This sequence comes from Azospira sp., assembly GCA_035255085.1. GTDB lineage: Bacteria > Pseudomonadota > Gammaproteobacteria > Burkholderiales > Rhodocyclaceae > Azospira. The sequence continues at coordinate 2,603 of DATEZY010000211.1, forward strand.
GCTTGTTCTGGGCGGCGACGGCGTTGGCGATCTCGGTGGTGGTCACCCCCAGCTGGGCCATGCGGTCAGGCTTGAGCCACACCCGCATGGAGTAGTCCAGGGCGCCGAAGATCTGGGCGTCGCCGACGCCGGGAATGCGCTTCAGGTCGTCCAGGATGTTGGCCAGGGCGTAGTTGGAGAGGTACAGGGGCGTACGGCTGCTGTCCGGCGAGGTGATGGTCGCCACCAGCAGGATGTCGTTGGAGCGCTTCTGCACCGTCACCCCGAACTGGCGCACCACGTCCGGCAGGCGCGGTTCGGCGATCTTCACCCGGTTGTTCACGTTCACCGTGGCCATGTCCACATTGGTCCCCACCTCGAAGGAGGCGGTGATGGTCAGGGCGCCGTTGGAGGTGGACGAGGAGTTGAAATACATCAGGTTTTCAACCCCCGAGAGCTGCTCCTCGATGGGGGCAGCCACGGTCTTGGCCAGGGTTTCGGCGGAAGCGCCGGGGTAGTTGGCGGAAATGATCACCGTCGGCGGGGCGATTTCCGGGTACTGGGCGATAGGCAGCACCCGGGAAGCCATGATCCCGGCGATGACGATGATGATGGAGATGACCGAGGCGAAGATCGGCCGATTAATGAAAAAGCGTGACATGGTGGTGTCGGATCCCTTTCTGGCGCGGCTTACTGCTTGCCTTGGGCGGCAGGCTGGGCGGGCGTCTTGGCCTCATCGGCCCCGACCTTGGCGGGGGCGGCGTCGGACGGCTTGTCGGTGGCCTGGGCAGGAGCCGGAGTTGGCGCTGCAGCACCCGGGGCGCCGGCGGGGGCCTGGGGTCCGTGGGGGGCCACCGGGGCGCCGGGCTTGAGCTTCATCAGGTTATCCACGATCACCTTGTCGCCAGCCTTCAAGCCGCTGGTGATCACCCAATCCTTGCCGCGCCATTCGGCGGTCTGCACCGGCCGGGGCGACACCTTGTTCTCGGCGTCGGCCACCATCACCAGGCGGGCCTGTTCGGTCTGCACCACGGCGGCCTGGGGCACCAGGAAGACGCCGTCCCGCTTGCCGGTCAGGAGGCGCACCCGGACGAACTGGCCGGGCAGCAACTGTCCTTCCTTGTTGTCGAATTCAGCCCGCAGTTGCTGGGTGCCCAGGTTGGTGTCGATGGTGCTGGCGAGGAAGTTGATCTTGCCGGGTTTGGCGTAGACGCTGCCGTCGGGCAGGATCAGCTCGACGCCGCTGACCATGTCCATTTTCAACTGGCCGCCGGGCAGGCTGGCGGTGTCGGAATCGGACAGGCCGAAACGCACCCACATGGGGTTGGACTGGTACACCGAGGTGAGCAGGCTGGCGTCGCTGGTATTGATCAGGTTGCCTTCGGATTTCACCGCCCGGCCGGAAGTGCCGGAGACGGGGGCGGTGACGGTGGTCCAGGAAAGGTTCAGTTGGGCCTGGCGCAGGGCGGCCTGGGCCATGGCGTTGTTCGATGCGGCGTCATCGTAGTCTTTCTGGCTCACCGCCTGGTGGGCCAGCAGCCCCTTCAGGCGGGCTTCTTCCCGGGCGGTCTGGTCGGCCTTGGCCTTGGCTTCGGCCAGGGCGATCTCATAGGGGGCCCGGTCGATCTGGAACAGGGCTTGCCCGGCCTTGACCGGAGCACCTTCCTGATAGAGGCGTTTGACCAGGATGCCGCCGACCCGGGCCCGGACCTCGGTCTCCTTGGCACCCTCGGTCTGGGCCATCAATTCCAGGGCGGTGGGCAGGCTCTGGGGCTGGACTTCCAGCACCGTGACCGGCAGGGCCTGGGGCGCGGCGGGAGGGGCGGACTTGTCGCCGGAACAGGCCGTCAGGCCGAGGGCCAGCATCAGGGCGGCGACGGCGGTGGGGCGGAGGAGGGTAGTGGGGCGAGGGGAGCGGAACATGGGAAAACTCCGGGCTTTGTATTATTGTGTTGATTATATACAATCACGTTTGTATGTAAATATCGCTTTCTGTAACTTTGTGTATCAAGCAGGGCTCCAGGTAGGTTGGTCCATGGCGCTCCCCGATTGGTTCGGGAATCGCGTTTCGGCTATGCTGCGCCCCGGAAAGAAGGAATCATGGCCAGGAAAACCAAAGCAGAGGCGGAGCAAACCCGCCAGGAAATCATCGATGCGGCCCGCTGCGTTTTTCATGAATGCGGCGTCAGCCGGACGTCTCTGGAGAAAGTGGCGCGGGTCGCCGGGGTGACCCGGGGCGCGGTCTATTGGCACTTCGAGAACAAGGCGGAACTGTTCTTCGCCATGCGCGAACAGTCCCTGGAAATTCTCGATCAGGTGGATGCCTACCTGCTGTCGCCGGATATCGCCAATCCCCTGGACGCCATCGAGCGCTCCCTCTCCGAATTCTTCGCCATCCTGGAAAACAGCCCGGTGGTGCGCCAGACCTTCGAGATCATGTCCCTGCGCTGCGAGTACGTGGAAGAATTTGCCACGGTGCTGCAGGAGGTGAACAAACCCTGTCTGGATTTCCTGGCCAAGCTCAAGCTGACCTACCAGCGTGCCCAGGAAAAAGGCTACTTGCGCCCCGGCCTGGAGCCAGAGGCCATGGCCTACGACACCCTGTCCTTTACCGGCGGCCTGTTCAACAACTGGCTGGCCAGTGTTCCGGGGGATGATCTGCGGGTGCGGGTGCCGGCCATGATCCGCCAGCATGTGGCGCTGCGGCGCGCCGGCTGATTGCCGGACCGTTCCGGCACCTTCCGGTAAAAACAGAAAAGCCCGCGGTTGCGGGCTTTTTCATTGCTGGGGCACTCCGAGGAGCGCCCGGGGGAATGGGAACTGGTGTCCCCGAGTGGAATCGAACCACTAATCTTCCCTTAGGAGGGGAAAGTTATATCCATTTAACTACGGGGACTGCAGGAGCGCGCATTGTAGCCGCGCCGCGATTGGGCCGCTAGTTTTCCGGCCAGCAGGGGCGTGCCCAGGGCCTCTGGTCCAATGCGGTTGGAGTCGTGACCTACTTTGCTTTTACCCCGGGGCGATTTGTGAGGGGAAGGGGAATTTCCTGCGACAAACGGAGCAGGGCATCTTCCCGGGATTCGAAAGGAACAGCCTTAGTCCGCGTGACCCTTAGCCCGATTCCCTGACGGGGCGTTGTCCGGGAGTCCAGAAAAAAGAGAACAACATGACTTCCTCCTATCAGCGCATGTCCATCGCCCGGCAGATCATCCTGGTGTCCGCCGCTCTCCTGGTGCTCATTTTCACGGTCATGACCGTGGTGGCCACGTCCATGGCTGGCAAGGCGGCCCTGCAACAGGCCGAAGGGGACCTGAAGGGGCAGATGCAGGTCATGGCCGACATGCTGGATATCCAGTTCGATGCCGTCCTGGCCCGGGGGGAGCGGCAGATGAATTTCTTCCGTCGCCAGCTGCCCGGCGAAGTCAGCCTGGGCAGCGGCCTGGTGCGGACTGGGGCCATCGATCTGCCCCGCCTGCTGAGCGGCGGCGAAACCCTCAACAGCAACCGTCGGGTGCTACAGGCCTACCGGGAACTGAGCGGGGAGGAGGCGGCCTTCCTGGTGGTGCACGAGGGCAAGTTATATCGGGCGGCCACCCTGCTGAAGAAGGGCGATGCCTACATGGACGGCACCGAGATTAAGTCCGACGATCCGGTGGCCGCCGCCCTGCTCCAGGGCAAGGATTACGCCGGCCTCGCCATTCGCAACGGGGCCTATTTCTTCAGTACGGTGAAGGTCCTGAAGACGGCGGAAGGCAAGGTCTTCGGCGGCATCTCGGTGCGCATCGGCCTGGAGGGGGAACTCAAGCGCATCCGCGAACTGTTTGCCAAGGTGAAGGTGGCGGACACGGGCTACGCCTATATCCTGCGTCCCACCCAGGAGCAGAAGAGCATCGCCGAATTTGTTGCCCATCCCCGCCTAGAAGGCAAGACCATGGAGGGCCAGAGCGAGGTACTGCGGGCCAACGTGGCCAGCATCGTGGCTTCTCCGGACGGCCTGCTGCGCTACGACTTTGCCGATGAGCAGGGCAAGGTGCGCAACAAGCTGGGCATCGTCGCCACCTCCGCCCGCTGGGGCTGGCGCATCGTCGCGGCCAGCTGGACCGACGAGTTCCTGGCCGAGAGCCTGCGGCTGCGGGACTTCCTGATCCTGGCCAGCGTGGTGGCCGGGGTACTATCCTGCGTGGTCATCTTCCTCCTGGTGAATCAGCGCCTGCGTCCCCTGGAAGGCCTCATGGGCCAGATGGAGCGCCTGGGCGAAGGGGATCTGACCATCAACGTGGCCGACGCCGATTGCTCCAGCCGCAATGAAGTGCATCGTCTGGCCCATGCCCTCAATGCCACGGCCGCCAATGTGCGCGGCCTGGTGACAGAGATTTCCGCCGCCGCCGGCCGGGTCAGCGGCGCTGCCCGGGAAGTGGAAAACGCCTCCCTGCAGGCCATGCAGGCGGCGGACCAGCAATCCCAGTCGGCCTCCGGCATGGCCGCCTCGGTGGAGCAGATGTCCGTAAGTATTTCCCACGTGGCGGCCAGCGCCACCGACGCCGCCCAGGTGGGAGATGAGGCGGCCGAATCCACCCATCGGGGCCGGGACATCGTCCAGGGCACCATGACCGAGATGGAGCGCATTGCCGGCGAGATCAACCAGTCCGCCCAGCTGATCCAGAGCCTGGGGGAACGCTCCCAGCAGATTTCCGGCATCGTCAGCGTCATCAAGGAAATTGCCGACCAGACCAACCTGCTGGCCTTGAACGCCGCCATCGAGGCAGCCCGGGCCGGGGAACAGGGCCGGGGCTTCGCCGTGGTGGCCGATGAAGTGCGCAAGCTGGCCGAGCGTACCGGCCATTCCACCCAGGAAATCGCCGACACCATCACCGCCATCACCAACGAAACCGCCGGTGCCGTGGCCAGCATGCAGGTGGTGAGCCGGCAGGTGGAAGCCGGGGTGGAAATGGCCCGGGAAGCGGGTCAGGCCCTGGAAACCATCGATGCCAACACCAGCCTGTCGGTGCGCACGGTGCGGGACATTGCCGACAGCACCCGGGAGCAGAGCGTGGTCAGCCAGGAAATCGCCCGCCTGGTGGAGCAGATCGCCCAGATGGCCGAAGAGGGCAGCGCCACCGCCACCCAGAACACGGACTACGCCCGCAACCTGCAGGTGCTGGCGGAGGAGTTGCAGAGGGCCCTGCAGCGGTTCAAGGTGTGACTGCCGCCTTCGTTTGCCCGCCTCCCGAACCCCAGCCCATGCCGGGGTTTTGTTTTTTGGCCGGGGCGGGCATAGGGGCCGGGGGAGCGTGGCGGTACAACGTGGCGGTACAATAGCGCCCTTCCTGGCGACTCCCTCTGACCCGGTGGCCTTCGGCCCCTCACCGAGCATTCCTCCCCGTGCCCTACCTGCAACTCAAATCCGCCTGCCTCGCCTTCGGCCACGTGCCGCTCCTGGACCATGCCGACTTCCAGCTGGACCCCGGCGAGCGGGTGGCCTTGATCGGCCGCAACGGCTGCGGCAAGTCCTCCCTGCTCATGGCCCTGGCCGGCCGCGCCCACCTGGACGACGGCGAGGTCTGGCGCCAGCCCGGTGCCCGCATCGGCTATGTGCCCCAGGAACCGCCCTTCGACCCGGACCAGACGGTGTTCCAGGCCGTGGTGGCGGGCATGGGCCAGACTTCGGCCCTGCTGGCCGAATATCACCAGATTTCCCACGACCTGGCCGAGGCCGGGGCCGACAACGAGGCCCTGCTGGCCCGCCTGCATACCCTGCAGATCGAGCTGGAGGCGGTGGGCGCCTGGTCCATCAACGCCCAGGCCGAGGCGGCCATCCAGCGTTTTTCCCTGGACCCGGAAGCCCGGGTGGGCGGCCTCTCCGGCGGCCAGAAGAAGCGCCTGGCCCTGGCCCAGGCCCTGGCGGCGGCTCCCGAGGTGCTGCTGCTGGACGAGCCGACCAACCACTTGGATATCGGCGCCATCGCCTGGCTGGAAAACCTGCTGGTCGAAGCCGGCGTCACCCTGTTGTTCATCACCCACGACCGGCGCTTTCTGGACCGGCTGGCGACCCGCATTGTCGAGTTGGACCGGGGCCTGCTGGTGAGCTTCCCCGGCAATTTCAGCCAGTACCAGCAGCGCAAGGAGCAGATGCTGGCGGACGAGGCGGTGGTCAATGCCAAGTTCGACAAATTCCTGGCCCAGGAAGAAGTGTGGATTCGCAAGGGCGTGGAAGCCCGGCGCACCCGCAACGAAGGCCGTGTGCTGCGCCTGGAACAGCTGCGGCGGGACCGGGCGGCCCGGCGCGAGCGCCAGGGCAAGGTGGAATTGAACCTGGACGCCGGGGACAAGAGTGGCAAGCTGGTGGCCGAACTCAAGCACGTCACCAAGTCCTTCGGCGAAGGGGAGCAACGGCGGACGGTGGTGCGGGACTTCTCCTGCCGCCTGCAGCGGGGCGACAAGATCGGCCTGATCGGTCCCAACGGCGCCGGCAAGACCACCCTGCTGCGCCTCATCCTGGGCGAGCTGCAACCCGACGAGGGCAGCGTGCGCCAGGGCACCAAGATCGAGGTGGCCTATTTCGACCAGTTCCGCACCCAGCTGGACGAGGAGGCGGCCCTGGTGGACGTCATTTCCCCGGGCTCCGACTATGTGGAAATCGGCAACGAGAAGAAGCACGTCATCAGCTACCTGGGGGATTTCCTCTTCGCCCCCCAGCGGGCCCGTTCCCCGGTCAAGTCCCTCTCCGGCGGCGAGCGCAACCGCCTGTTGCTGGCCCGCCTCTTTGCCCGGCCGGCCAACGTGCTGGTACTGGACGAACCGACCAATGACCTGGACATCGAAACCCTGGAACTCCTGGAGCAGCTGCTCCAGGACTACCCGGGCACCCTGTTCCTGGTGAGCCACGACCGGACCTTCCTGGACAACGTGGTGACCCAGACCATCGCCGCCGAAGGCGACGGCGTCTGGCACGAATATGCCGGCGGCTACAGCGACTGGGCGGCCTACCAGGAGAAGAAACGGGCGGAGGAGGCTCAAGCGACCCAGGCCGCCAAGGCGGCCAAGCCGGTGGCGAAGGAAGACAAGAGCGCCGCCAAGGCGGCCAAGCCGGTGAAGCTGAGCTACAAGGAAGGCAAGGAACTGGAAACCCTGCCGGACCGCATTGCTGCCCTGGAGGCGGAACAGGCGACCCTGACCAAGCGCCTGGAAGACCCCAACCTGTACCAGAGCAACCCCCAGGAGGCCCAGCGCTTCTCGGCCCGCCTGGGCGAGATCGACGAGGAATTGCTGGCCTTGCTCGAGCGCTGGGAAGAGCTGGAAACCAAGAGCAAGGGCT
>DATEZY010000212.1:0-55272 GCA_035255085.1 Azospira sp.
CTGTCCTTCAAGATCCTGTTCATGATCATCATCGGCGGCGTCGGCTCCATCATGGGCTCCTTCCTCGGGGCCGCCTTCATCGTGCTGCTGCCCATCTTCCTCGACGTCCTGATCCAGGACTACCTCACCGGTTTCCTGCCCGCCAGCATCAGCTCCAACCTGCAACTGATGGTCTTTGGCGGACTGATCATTTTCTTCCTGATCGTCGAGCCCCACGGCCTGGCGAGGCTGTGGCAGATCGGCAAGGAAAAGCTGCGCCTGTGGCCTTTCCCCCACTGATTCAAGCAATACCTGTGCGACCCAAGTAGCACCCATAACAGTAGAGGAGACAAGACAATGAAAGTTAAAAATATCGCATTGCTCGCCGCCACCGCGGCATCCCTGGCGGTTTCCAGCAGCGTCCTGGCCCAGGCCAAGGAGCAGTTCATCGGCCTGCCGTCCTTCCGGGTCGGCCCCTATGCGGCTGGCGGTTCCGGCGTGTTCGGCGGCTGGATCGACTACATGAACCTGATCAACGACCGGGATGGGGGCGTCAATGGCGTCAAGCTCACCTGGGAGGAATGCGAGACCGAATACAACAACGCCCGGGGCGTGGAGTGCTATGAGCGCCTGAAGAAGAAAGGGAGCACCGGCAATACCGTGTTCCAGCCGGTGTCCACCGGCATCACCTATTCGGTGCTGGACAAGGTGGCCCAGGACAAGATCCCCATGGTCACCATCGGCTATGGCCGTACCGATGCGGCGGATGGCCGGGTCTTCCCCTGGGTTTTCCCGATGATCACCACCTACTGGTCCCAGGCCACCACCATGGTCAAGTACATCGGCGGCAAGGAAGGCGGCCTGGACAAGTTGAAGGGCAAGAAGATCGTCTATCTCTACCACGACTCCGCCTTCGGCAAGGAAGGCATCCCGGTGCTGGAGAAGCAGGCCGCCAAGTATGGCTTCACCTTCAAGACCATTCCCGTGGCCCACCCGGGCAACGAGCAGCAGTCCCAGTGGCTCACCATCCGCCAGGAAAAGCCTGACTGGGTGATCCTGTGGGGCTGGGGGGTGATGAACCCCACCGCCCTGAAGGCCGCTGCCAAGACGGGCTTCCCCCGGGACAAGATCGTCGGCGTGTGGTGGTCCGGCGCCGAGGAAGACACCATTCCCGCCGGCGATGCCGCCAAGGGCTTCACCGCGGCTGCCTTCAACGTGGCCGGGAGCAACTACCCGGTGATCAAGGCCATCCAGGACAACGTCTACAAGAAGAACAAGGGCAACATGGAAGACAAGTCCCGGGTCGGCTCGGTCTATTACAACCGGGGTGTGGTGCACGGCATCATCACCGTGGAAGCCATCCGCATCGCCCAGGAGAAGTACGGCAAGGGCAAGCCCATCACCGGCGAGCAGATGCGCTGGGGCCTGGAGCACCTGAAGATCGACGCCAAGCGCCTGAAGGAACTGGGGGCTGACGGCTTCATGCCCGACATGGCCATTACCTGTGCCGACCACGAAGGCTCGGGCAAGGTGAAGTACCAGCAGTGGGACGGCAAGGCCTGGAAGGTGGTGTCCGACTGGATCGACCCGGACAAGGAAATGGTCCGGCCCATGATCGAGGAATCCGCCGGCAAGTACGCCAAGGAAAAGGGCATCACCCTGCGCGACTGCGCCAAGGAGGGCTGAGTCAATCTGGTGTCGGCTGCGGGGGCGGCCGAGCTGCCCCCGCCCCGCCAAGCTTGCCCAGCATCTGCCGAAGGAAGGGAACATGAATACGACCACGCAACAGACCGGGGCCCCGGACAACTACCTCACCATCAACAACGTGGAGGTCATCTACGACCACGTGATCCTGGTGTTGAAGGGGGTGTCCCTGGCCGTGCCCAAGGGCAAGATCGTTGCCCTCCTGGGGGCCAATGGTGCCGGCAAGAGCACCACCCTGAAGGCCATCTCCAACCTGCTCCGGGCCGAACGGGGCGACGTCACCAAGGGCAGCGTCGAATTCAAGGGCGCCCGGGTGGACCAGCTCACCCCCAACGAACTGGTGAAGCGGGGCGTCATCCAGGTCATGGAAGGCCGGCACTGCTTTGCCCACCTCTCTATCGAGGAAAACCTGCTTACCGGCGCCTACACCCAGGGCATCTCCCGTAGCGAGCTGAAGCAGAACCTGGAAATGGTCTATCACTACTTCCCGCGTCTCAAGACCCGGCGCGCCTCCCAGGCCGGTTATACCTCCGGCGGCGAGCAGCAGATGTGCGCCATCGGCCGCGCCCTCATGGCCAAGCCGGAGATGATCCTGCTGGACGAGCCCTCCATGGGCCTGGCGCCCCAGATCGTCGAGGAAATTTTCGAGATCGTGAAGGACCTCAATTCCCGGGAGCATGTCAGCTTCCTCCTGGCCGAGCAGAACACCATGGTCGCCCTGCGCTACGCCGACATCGGCTACATCCTGGAAAACGGCCGGGTGGTGATGGAGGGAGAGGCTAAGGAACTCGCCGCCAACGAGGACGTGAAGGAGTTCTACCTGGGGCTGTCGTCGGCGGGGCGGAAGAGCTTCAAGGACGTCAAACACTACCGCCGCCGCAAACGCTGGCTCTCGTGAGGTTGCAGTGCGCGCCCTGATGCTGCGTTGCTCGCCAGCTTGTGTGCCACATGCACACGGCGCTAGCTCGCGCCTCGCCTCAGGATGCTACTTTGCAACCTCGTTGGCCAAAGTCGGAGCTGACAGGCATACCCTCTCGCCTTGCCTGACGGTGCTACTTATTCGCCTACGGCTTGGTGGTTGCTGAAATAACAGAACTGATGAGCGTCGCTTAAGGAACGCCAGATGAAATACTACGACTCCCTGGAAACCCGCGATCCCGAGGAACGGGAGCGCTCGCTCCTGGATCGGCTGCCGCGCCAGGTGGCCCATGCCAAGCTGACTTCGACCTATTTCGGCAAGCTGCTGGCAGCGGTCAATCCCAACCATATTCACAGCCGGGAAGCCCTGGCGGCGCTGCCGGTGACGCGCAAGAGCGACATGATCGAGTTGCAGCAGGCGGCGCGGCCCTTTGGCGGCATCAATGGCACGCCCCTCTCCGGCCTTTCCCGGGTGTTCGCTTCCCCCGGGCCGATTTACGAACCCGAGGGGCGGGGCCAGGACTGGTGGCGTTTCGCCCGGGCCCTGCACGCTGCCGGCTTCCGGGCCGGGGAGCTGATCCACAACACCTTCTCCTACCACTTCACCCCGGCCGGCTTCATGCTCGAAGGGGCCGCCCACAAGCTCGGCTGCCCGGTCTTCCCGGCGGGCATCGGCCAGACCGAGATGCAGGTCCAGGCCATTGCCGACCTGAAGCCCGCTGCCTACGTGGGCACGCCGTCCTTCCTCAAGATCATCCTGGACAAGGCCGATCAGCTTGGTGCCGATGTCTCCTCCCTTGCCAAGGCCCTGGTCTCCGGCGAAGCCCTCCCGCCCTCGTTGCGCCAGCAACTCGGGGAGCGGGGCGTGCAGGTGCGCCAGTGCTATGCGACGGCAGACCTGGGCATGATCGCCTACGAGACCGAGGCCCAGGAGGGGCTGGTGCTGGATGAGGATGTGCTGCTGGAAATCGTCCGTCCCGGCACCGGCGACCCGGTGGCGCCGGGCGAGGTAGGGGAGGTACTGATCACCACCTTCAATCCGGACTATCCCCTGCTGCGCTTTGCCACCGGCGACCTCTCCGCTGTGCTGCCCGGAATCTCGCCCTGCGGCCGCACCAATGCGCGCATCAAGGGCTGGATGGGGCGGGCGGACCAGACCACCAAGGTCAAGGGCATGTTCGTCCATCCCGCCCAGGTGGCAGCGGTGGTCAAGCGCCACCCGGAAATCGCCCGGGGTCGCCTGGTGGTGGACAACGCCGCCGGCCAGGACCGCATGGTGCTCCACTGCGAAAGCGGGCGCAGCGATGACGTGCTGGCCGATGCCGTGGTGGCGAGCATCCGGGATATCACCAAGCTGCGGGGCGAGGTGAAATTCCTCTCGCCCGGGGCCCTGCCCAATGACGGCAAGGTGATCGAGGACGTGCGCCAGTACGAATAGAAAGGATGGCTACCACGCAAACAAAAAAGGCGCCGAGTAGGCGCCTTTTGTCATGGAGGTGGCCTATCAGCTCTGGGCCTTGCCGGCCACGTAGGCGCCGAAGCGTCGGTCCTCGGCCTGGATATGGCGGATCAGCCAATTGGCCAGGAACTGGGAAAGGTCCAGGCTGGCCGAGGGTTCCCCCAGTTCCACCCGCAGTTCCATGTCGCTTACCTGGCGCAGCAGGTCTTCGTGCAGCTGCTGGTGCTCGGCCAGGGGCGGGTAGGCGGCGGCAGCCATGAGGGCTTCCTCGCTGGCGAAATGGGTGCGGGTGTAGTCGATCAGCTCGCCCACGGCGATGCGGGCTTCGGCCTGGGCCGTGTCGCTGTCCTTCTCCAGGGCGCCCTGGATGCGGGCGACGATGGCGAACAGCTGCTGGTGTTCCCCGTCCACCTGGGGGATGCCGACGTGGTACTGGGGGCCGAACTGGATGGCTGCCATGGAGAACTCCCTGTCTATGCTGTTGTGCATGGCATTCTGCCACAGGCACCAGGCTTCGCCTGCGACGAATTCCCGCTACGGCAAAGAACAAGGCTGAGCAATTTGGCTCGGGCTAGAATCGGCCCATGCCAAATCTATCGTCCCTCTCCACCGCCCTGCTGCTGCTCCCGGATTTCTCTCTGATCCTCCTGGGCTTCGGCCTGCGCCGCTGGATGCACCTGGGGGAGCATTTCTGGATGGGCCTGGAGAAGCTGGTCTATTTCATCCTCTTTCCCGCCCTGCTGGTCAATGCAGTGCTCAAGACCAAGCTTGACCTGGCCGCCGCCGCCCCCCTGCTGGCCACCGCCTTTGCCGCCATGGCCGTGGGCATGGTGCTTGGCTGGGTCGGCCTCAAGGCATTTCGCCTGAAACCCCTGGTCTTTGCCTCGGTGTTCCAGTGTGGCTTCCGCTTCAATTCCTATATCGGTCTCGCCGCCGCCGGGCTGCTCTTCGGCAATCCGGGTATCGCCACCATGGGCCTGGTGGTCGGCGCCGCCGTACCCTTCGCCAACCTGGCCTCGGTGTGGATGCTCGCCCGCCACGGCGATGCCGGGGTGTGGAAGGAAATCGCCCGCAATCCCTTGATCTGGGCCACGGCCTCGGGCCTGCTGCTCAACCTGGCGGGCTTCGTGCCGCCGGTACCGCTGCAAATGTTCCTCTCCCGCCTGGCCGACGCGTCCATCGCCCTGGGCCTCCTGGCGGTGGGGGCCGCCCTGCGCCTGCAGGGCCAGTCCGGGGTGCGCGGCGCCTCGGTCCTGCTGGTGGTCATCAAGCTCCTGGCCCTGCCCCTCTCAGCCGCCCTGGTGGGGCACTGGCTGGGCCTGACCGGCCTGTACTACAACGTGGTGGTGCTGTTCGCCGCCCTGCCCACCGCCTCTTCCGCCTACATCCTGGCCATGCGCATGGGCGGGGATGGGCAGAGCGTGGCCTGGCTCATTTCCGCCACCACCCTGGCCTCCATGCTCACCATGCCGCTTTGGGCGGCGTGGCTGCTGGGCTGAGTGGCGCTCTGTCTACCGCGCCGCCGGCTGGGCCCGCTTTTCTCCGCCTGAGGGCTGGCGCCGGCCCCAGATGGGCGCCCAGGGCCGCTGCCAGCAGCAGGGCTGCGCCAGCGTTATGGGCGACTGCCAGGCCCAGGGGCCAGCCGAGCAGCACATTGCCCAGTCCCAGTCCCAGTTGCAGGCCTAGGGCGGCGAGCAGCCCCAGGGCCTGCCGTTGCCGGCCCCGGCGCCGCAGCCGGTAGGCCAGTCCCAGGGCCAGCAGGGTTACTGCCAGGGCGCCGAGGCGATGGCTCCAGTGGATTGCGGTCAGGGCTTCCAGGGATAGCAACTGGCCGTTTCCGGTCATGCCCAGCTCTCGGTGCAGGGTGAAGCCCTGGGCAAAGTCCATGGCCGGCCACCACTGGCCCTGGCAGCGGGGCAGGTCGAAACAGGCGGGGGCGGCGTAGTTGCTGCTCACCCAGCCGCCCAGGGCGATCTGCAAGGCCAGCATGAACAGCAATAGGCGCCCCAACCCAGGGGCCATGCCGGAGGGTGTCGGGGCCGCGGCGTAATGGCGCCAGCGCAGCCACAGCAGCAGGGTCAGGGTGGCCATGCCGCCGAGCAGGTGGGCGGTGACCACCAGGGGCCGGAGCAGCAGGGTGACGGTCCACATACCGAGCAGGGCCTGGCCGACGATCAGGGCCAGCAGGGCGGTGGCGGGCCAGGGCGAATGCCGCTGCCGGACTTCCCGGCGCCAGGCGAGCAGGGCGAGGGCGACGATGAGCAGGCCCAGACTGCCGGCCAGGTAGCGGTGCAGCATTTCCTTCCACGCCTTGCCCGGATGCAGGGGGCGCTCGGGGAAGGCCTGGGCGGCCTGCTGCTGGGCCTGGGGCTCCATCGGCACGACCAGCTGGCCGTAGCAGCCGGGCCAGTCGGGGCAGGAGAGGCCCGCATCCGACAGGCGCACGTAGGCGCCCAGGACGATGATGGCGAAGGCCAGCAGCGGGCCGGCCAGGAGCAGGGAGCGCAGCAGGGCCAGGGGGCGGGAGTATGTGTCAGGCGGCATGTCAGATAGCCAGGAGAAAGTGATCCGCCAGCAGGGCGGCGAAGAGCACGGTCAGGTACAGGATGGAAAAGCGAAAGGTGCGCCTGGCCTGGGCATCGCTGTAATTCCGCCACAGGCGCCAGGTGCGCTGCACGAAGACCGCATCCAGGGTGAGAGCCGTGGCCAGGTAGAGCCAGCCGCCGAGACCCAGGGCAAAGGGCAGCAGGCTGATGCCGGCCAGCAGAATGACGTAGAACAGGCTATGGCGGCAGGTGTAGGCGACGCCATGGGTCACCGGCAGCATGGGCAGGCCCGCCTTGGCATAGTCCTCCCGCCGATAGCAGGCCAGGGGCCAGAAGTGGGGCGGGGTCCAGGCGAAGATGATGAGGAACAGGGCCAGGGCCTCCGGCGCCACCTGGCCGGTGATGGCGGTCCACCCCAGCAGGGGCGGCATGGCCCCGGCGGCGCCACCGATGACGATATTCATGGGCGTGGCGGGCTTGAGCAGCACCGTATAGACGATGGCGTAGCCGAGGAAGGTGGCCAGGGTCAGGGCCAGGGTCAGGTCATTGACGAAGCGGTGCAGCAGCCACAGGCCGGTGCAGCCCACCAGGGCCGCCAGACCCAGGGTTTCGCCGGGGGAGATTTCGCCCCGGGGCAGGGGGCGGCCCCGGGTGCGGGCCATGCGCGCGTCGATGTGGCGCTCGATCAGGCAATTGACGGCGGCGGCGGCCCCGGCCACCAGGGCGATGCCCAGGGAGCCGGCCAGGAAGCGGGGCAGGTCGGGGAAGCCCGGGGCGGCGAGGAACATGCCGATCATGGCGGTGAACACGATCAGGCTATTCACCCGGGGCTTGCACTCGCGCCAGAAGGCGGCCAGGCGGCGGGAGAAGGGCAGGGCGGCGGTGCCGGCGGCGCTGATGGGGATCATGGCGGTTCTCCTCGTCGTGCGGTGGGGCGTCCTAAGTGCGGTCAGCCGATCCAGGAATACTTGAGCAGCCGTTCCAGGTCCTGGCGCAGTCCCGCCGGGTCGGCGTCGGGGGCGTAGCGCAGCATCAGGCGCCCTGCCGGGTCTGCCAGGTAGAAGCGATAGCCCGCAGTCGGGGGCTGCAACTGGGCGATCCAGGCGGCATCCATGCTGGCGGCCACCAGGCCGCCGGTGTCGGCCGATGCGGGAGCGTTGTTTTCGATGCCGTGGGCCGGCGCCAGCCACAGGCGGCCGATGCGTGCCTGGTACTTGGGCAGCAGGCGCTGTACCTGGGCCAGGGCCGCCAGGCTGGCCTGGCAGTCGGCCTCGCAGGGGCCGTTGCCGGCCAGCACCAGCTGCCAGCGTCCGGCCAGGGCGCTGGTGGGCAGGGAGCGGCCGTCGGCCAGGGTCAGCCCGCTGGCCGGCAGGGGCTGGGGTGGTTGCAGCAGCTCGCCGTGGCTGGCGCTGGTGGCGGGGCGCCAGCCTGCCAGGTGGAGGCTGGCCGCCAGGGGGAAGGGCAGGGCGAAGAGCAGGAGCAGCAGCACCAGCACCAGGGAGGGGCGCCTGGCCGGTACGGCTGGACTAAGGTCGGGGGCGGTGCGGGCGCTCATGGCCGGCGCTCCAGGTTGGTCACTATCCAGATGATCGCCAGGGTGGCGGCCAGGCCGAACCACTGCCAGGCGTAGGCCAAGTGCCGCTCCCGGCCCAGGTCCGGGCGGGGCCAGTCGCGCCGGAAGCCGGCGGGACTTTGGGGGTCCAGTTGCAGCAGCACCGGCTGCAGGGCCATGCCCATTTGCTTCCGGTAGCGCTCCAGGTCCAGGTTCTGCCAGATGCCGCTGCCAGTCTGTTCCGGCGCCAGGGCGAAGTAGCGCGGGCTGGGCACCACGGCCAGGCCCTCTAAGCTGACTTCCCCGCTCGGGGTCGGGATGGCGGGGAGCTGCTGCCGATCCGTCCCGGCCGGCACCCAGCCCCGGTCCACCAGCAGGCGCAGGTCGCTGTGGGCGAGATGCAAGGGGGTGAGCACATGGTAGCCGGCCGTGCCCTGGTCCACCTGGTTGTCCAGCAGGATCTGCCGCTCCGGCTCGAACACCCCCCGGGCGATGACCCGGTGAAAGCGCAGGGCTGCCGCCGTGGCTTGGGTAGTGGGCATGGCCAGGACCGGTTGCTGGGCCCGGGCCTCCAGTTCCGCCTGCAAGGCCGCCTTGTTGGCGGCCCGCTGCAGTTGCCACTGGCCCAGGCCGATGAGCAGGGGCAGCAGGGCCAGGGTCGCCAGGGTCGGCCACAGACGCGGGCGGAAGACATAGCGGCGCCGGCCCAGGGCGACGAGGCTGGCCAAGGACAGGGAAGCAGGGGGAGCGGGAGTGATCGTCGGAGGCATGGCCGGTTCCCGTTTACCCTGGCGCGGAGCGGCGCGCATAATCGGCTGGCAGACGGTCCTTTGCCAGACCATCGTTCGCCAGACCGAGGGTGAAATGCTGCAGCGGATTTGTGGCAAGAGAGCTTGTGACGAAAGAGAGGGTGATCGTGGCGATCAAGGCACTCATCGTTGTCATGCTGCTGGCGATCCTGGCCAGCCTTTTTTCCGGCCTGTTTTTCCTCAAGCAGGATCGGGGCGACGGCACCCGGGCCGTTCGCGCCCTGACCCTGCGCATCGGCCTGTCCATCCTGCTGTTCGTGATTTTGCTGCTGGCTTTTCGCTTCGGCTTGCTGGCCGGCGTGCCGGGCGCTGCCGGCTGAAGCTCGGGTGACGGGTGGCGCAGCCTCCCCTGGCAATTGCTGCCATGGCCCTGCCTCATGGTGTTCACCATCGCCTGGGTCATTGCGTTCCCCTGAGCTGGAGAGGGAGGCGGCAGGCCTTTGGCTCCAGACTGGTAAGCCCCAGCCCTGGCCCCTGGCCCGGCGTTCCCGATGCGTCTGAGAGACCTGGGAGCGAACCGTTGCCGCCTGAATCGTTGTTAGTCGATTTGAAAACACGGGGCCAAGGAAGTTCGGCAAGGTCATCGGCGTGGACTAGAATTTTTTCATGGGCCCGGGCGACGGGCCTCTCCGCTATCCTGGGGGTGCGCGATGGCGCTTGGCGACATGGACGGTGCTGCAGCGGCTGCAGGTTCCGGGACGGGAGCGCGGCAAGGGCTGTTTCAGGCCGTCCTGGATGCCCTGCCGCAGCAATTGTGCGTGCTCGACGGTCGCGGGCGGGTGGTGCTGGTGAATCAGGCCTGGTGCTCCTTCGCCAGCGCCGGCGAATCCTTGCGGACGCCCCTGGGGGAGGGGGCCGATTACCTGCGGGTCTGCGAGCGTCTCGGGGTGGCGGGCGGCGCCGTCCGGGAGACCCCTGAGCAGCGGACGCCACGGCGGGTTGCCCAGCAATGTGCGGCAGGCATCCAGTCGGTGCTGGAAGGTGCGCCCCAGGGCTTCGTCCTGGAGTATCCCGGCCGTGACGGGCGCTGCTTCGTGTTGCGTGTCCTGCCCCTGGAGTTCGCCGGCGAACGCCATGCCGTGGCGTGGCATGAGGAGGTGACGGAGCGCCGCCGGACGGAAGAGACCCTGCGGGAAAACGCCCTGGACCTGCGCCGCCTGGCGGCCCACCTGGAGTCGGTGCGGGAGGAGGAGAGCGCCCGCATCGCCCGGGAGATCCACGACGAACTGGGGGCCAACCTGACCATGCTCAAGCTGGGCCTGGCCTCCCTCCTGGAGCAGCCAACCGCTGGTCCGTCCCGTCCACCCCGCCGCGACGCCCTGGAATCCCTGCTGCAGCTGGCCCAGTCGTCCATCGACATCGGCAAGCGCATTTCTTCTTCTCTGCGGCCGCGCATGCTCGACACCCTGGGCCTGGTGGAAACCATCCGCTGGCACGTGGCCGCCTTCTCCCGCCATACCGGCATTGCCTGCACGGTGCACCTGCCCGAGTACATCCGCATTTCCCCGGGACGGAGCACGGCGGTGTATCGGGTGGTGCAGGAGGCCCTGACCAATATCGCCCGCCACGCCAAGGCCAGCCGGGTGGTGCTGCGGGCCCAGAAGAGCCGGGGCGAGCTGCTCCTGGAGATCGACGACGACGGCCGGGGGGTGGCGGAGTCCGATCTGCTCAAGGACACCTCCTACGGCATCCTCGGCATGCGCGAGCGCAGCCAGTTCCTGGGCGGGGAATTCTGGATCAAGGGCGAGCCGGGCCGGGGAACCCACATTGGCCTGCGTCTGCCCCTGGCCCCTTAGGAAGAGAGGAGTAAGGCATGGATAGTGTCCGCATGGTCCGCATCCTCATCGTCGATGACCATGGCGTGGTGCGGGAAGGGGTGAAGCGCTTCCTCGCGGAAACTCCGGACCTGCGCATTGCCGGCGAGGCCGCCAATTCCCGGGAAGCCCTGGCCCAGGTGCGGGGCGGCGAATGGGACCTAGTGCTGCTCGACATCGCCATGCCCGACGAGCATGGGCTGGAAACCTTGAAGCGCATCAAGCGTGAGAAGAAGCAGCTGCCGGTGCTCATCTTCAGCAACTTCACCGAACATGAATTCGCCCTCAGCAGCCTGCGGGCCGGGGCCGCCGGCTACCTGACCAAGGACAGCAGCCCGGAGCAGCTGCGGGAGGCGATCCGGCGCGTCATCCAGGGCGGCCGCTATGTCGGCCCGGCCCTGGCCGAGCAGTTGCTGGCGGGCAGCGTCCCCGGGGGCGGCGGCCCGGCCCACCAGCGCCTGACGCCCCGGGAGCTGGAAGTGATGCTGCGCATCGCCCGGGGCGAGAGTCTCACCGCCATCGGCGAGGAACTGCACCTGAGCGTCAAGACCATCAGCACCTACCGCACCCGGCTGTTGGAGAAGATGGATTTGGCGACCAATGCGGACCTCACCCGCTACGTCATCCAGCATGGCCTGATGCACTGAAGGCGGGCTTCTCCACGCGCTCGTGTAGGAATTTTCCGAGGGTCCGGCGCCTTGTCCGACATACATTCGGAAGTCGCCGATAGCGCTCTGCTCCCCCGTGGACCAGTATGTATTTCCAATGTGCTTGCGGTTGTGGGGCCGGGGTTGCGGAGCCGTCTTCGCTACCGGTGACTTGATTGCACCTCAGCCGTGGGCCCATCGGGAAACCCAAAGGAGAGTCACATGAACACTGCTTTCGAGCAAATGAGCGATTTCCAGCTCAAGACTGCCAATCTGTCCCGCCAGTGCGCCAAGATCATGCTGGATATGAGTGCCGATCTGATGCGCTGCTATCTGGATGCGGCGGAGCAGTTCTGCCATACGGGTAGCCGCTTCTGCCAGGCCCAGGCCAAGGAGGTCTGCGCCATCGCCGGCACCCCCAGCGTGCCGGAGTCCGTGGAGCGCTGGTCCTCCCTGGTGAATAGCAATCTCCAGGGGGCGGCCCAGCTGACCCAGGCCTGCGTCGAATCTGCCGCCGGCCTGCAGGAGCCCCTGGCGAAGGTCCTGGAGGAACAGGTTCCCGCCATGTCCAAACCGATCCTGGCCGGCATGGAGAATCTGCTCCAGGCCATCGATCAGAACGGCAAGCTGGCCCGCGCCACCAGCCGGCACAGCGCCACGTCCCATTCCCGGGCCGCGGCCTAATGCTTGCCCCAACGTTCCCTAAGTCCATTTCCTGATTTTTCTGATGCATCCGGCGCGGCTGGCAGCGGCCTCAGCAGTCGGCGGCAAAACGCTGCCAGTCTTCGCCGGGTTCCATTCCCGTTCTCGATCAACCGATCTACTGCGTCGGAGGAACTAGAATGTCCCTGGAAGGCTGCGAAATCATCGAAATCCTCAATGCGAGTGTGCCTTTGGCCGCATCCGGCTTGAGCTCTTCTTTTTCCCAGGCGGCAGCAGAGGCCTGGAATTTTCTCGCTCCCGGCTTCTATTTGGTGCTGGGCCCGGCGGCTCGGGGCAAGATCCGGCAACGGCTCACGGTGCCGCTCCTAGTCGGCCCCCTGCCCAGCCGCATCGCGGCAGAAGCCCTGCGCATCAGCGCCTACGCCCTGGACATTACGGCGCCCCGGCGCCAGGGGCAGGGCTCGGCCCCCACGCTCGCTGCGGAGGGTGAGCCGCGGCCTACTCCCTTGCAGCTGCGGCGTCTCGGCTGGCGGCTGGCCACCTGCGTGGCCTGACACTGGGACTGGGGGTGCCCGCCTAACTCCCGGTTAGCCTGTGTTCGCTAAGGCGCCGGCACCTGGGCTCGGAAGAAGGCATAGGCCAGGGTGATGGTGCGGATATCCCGATCCAGTTTCGGGTCCACGATGAAGGTCAGGGGCAGTTCCTTGCGTTCCCCTGGCGCCAGGGTCTGCTGGCGGAAGCAGAAGCATTCGAGCTTGTTGAAATGGCTGGCGGCTTGCCCGGGGCTGACGCTCGGTACCGCCTGGCCGACGATGGGCTGATCCGAACGGTTGTGTACGACAAAGCGGGCCTGCTGGATTTCCCCCGGATGCAGGTCCACATGGGCGGTCAGGGGATGGACCTCCCATGGCAGGCCGGGCATGACGGTATCGGTGAATTCGACGGTGACGATGCGCTGCCGATCCACCTGGGAGAGGGCGCTACTGTTGGCCAGGACCTCGGCCCTGGCCTGGCCGACGAGGGGGGTGTTGGCGGTCTTGCCATTGATGCCGGTAAGGCGGCAGAAACTGTCGTAAAGCGGTACCAGGGCAAAGCCGAAGCCGAAGGCCAGGGCGATGACCAGCAGCAATTTCTTCACCAGGCGCCGATTGGCGGCGCTGGCGGCGATGGCCTGGATCGGTTCCCCGTCCCGGCTGCGGGCCGGGGAACCGACTCCCCGGCGATAGCGCCGGCCGGCCTTGCCGACCCGTTTGTACAGGGCATAGCTCATGGCATCCTCCCGCTCATTGCCGGGCACGCATGGGTTCCGGGGATTTCCGGCACTGCCCGGTGCAGGAGGGTAGTAGGTCGCGCCTCTAACACCGGTGACAGGAACTTGGCTGGAACTCCGCTGTAACTCGCTGCCTGGAACTGGTTGTTGGAAAATTTCCGGCGCGGTAAGTTTCGGGAACAGCCTGTTTTGCCACCGAGCCTTCTTCCCCCCGGCCCGGTTGCCAGGTTGTCCGGAAGCCCCCTGGCGGGGCTCGGCCACTGTGAAGGAAGCGCGCCATGCCCCACGCCATCGCCAGACTGCTGTGCCTGCTCGGCGCCCTGACCTCGCTGTTGCTCCTGGGGGGCTGCGGCGAGGCGGCACCGCCCCCCTTCCACAACACCGACATCACCGGCGCCAGCTTCGGTGCCGAATTCCCGCAAGCGCTGACCGACCATCGGGGCCAACTACGGCGGCTCAAGGATTTTCGCGGCAAGGCGGTGATCCTGTTCTTCGGCTATACCCATTGCCCGGATGTCTGCCCCACCGCCCTGGCCCGCTTTGCCGCGACGGTGAAGCAATTGGGCCCGGCCGGGGCGCGGGTCCAGGTGCTGTTCGTCAGCATCGACCCGGAGCGGGATACCCCGACCCGCCTGGCCGAATACGTGCCCTGGTTCGATCCCTCCTTCCTGGGTCTTACCGGCACGCCGGCCACCGTGGCCGAAGTGGCCAAGGAATTTCGCATCTACGCGGCCCGCCAGGAGGTGGGCGGCGCCCTGGGCTACGTCATGGACCATACCGCCGGCGCCTACGTCTACGACCCGGCGGGCCGTTTGCGCCTGTTCGTCAAGGACGACGCCCCCATCGATGGCCTGGTGGCGGACCTGCAGCGCCTGCTTGCCGCCGTCGACGCCTGACCCCTGCCGTCCGGCCCCCCGCGGCATCGCCAAGTCCCGATAAATCCTGCCTACCCTGGAGCGGGAAAGGGTGCCGGCCCGCCGGCGAACTATTTCTGGGGTACGGATCATGGTGCAACATATCAGCGCCGCCTTGCCGGCTTACTACTGCATTCTGATACGGCCCAACCTGGCTTATTGGGCCCAGGTCGCCCAGGGCCTGCCGCTGCTGGCGCTGGCGGTGGGCCTGGTGGCTTTGCTGGCCACTGCCCTGGTCAACCCCGGGGCCGCCTACCTGCTCCTGGGCAGTGCCCTGGGGGGCGGCGTCGGGGTGTGGCGCCACCTGCAGCGCCACGCCGGGGACTATGAACGCCTGACCCTGTGCCAGGACCGCCTCATCCTGGAGCGCCACGAGCCGCGCCGGGATGAGCGGGTGGAAGTGAACAGCCTGTGGGTGCAGGTGGTCGCGCCGCCCGAACCCGGCGGTGGCTTCCGCTATCTGGCCCTGCGTTTCGGCGGCAAGGAGATTCCCTTCGGCCGCTACCTCAATGCCGAGGAACGGGCCCAGGTGGGCCGGGAAATCCGGGCCCTGCTGGCCAACCTGCGGCGTTGACTGAACTTGCCTTCGGGATAGGACTCTGATGCTAAAGCGATAGGCAATGCTGCAGCTGCGGCTCCCGGGCCGCGAAGGAGGGAACGATGGGCATGGATTTACGTGCAGTCGGTCTGGGAGTGAGGAGTTTCGGGACCTTCGGGTTTCCCGGGGCGCTCGCCCCCCTTGGGACCCTCCGGGCTCGGTGGGCCATGCTCGGGGCGGCGGCACTTGGCCTGCCGGGCATGGCCCGCGCCGAATTCGCCTTGAACCTGCCGGCCCCGGCCACCAGCCTGGCGCACCGGATTTTCGACCTGCACAGCCTGATCCTGTGGATCTGCCTCGGCATATTCGTGGTGGTGTTCGTGCCCATGGGCATTGCCATCGTCCGCCACCGCAAGTCCCGGGGCCACGCGCCCTATTCCTTTCACGACCACCCCACCCTGGAGCTGGCGTGGACCGTGGTGCCGGTGCTGATCCTGGTGGGCATGGCCTGGCCGGCCACCAGCACGGTGCTGGCCATGAAGGACACCAGCGCCCCCGACCTCACCATCAAGGTCACCGGCCACCAGTGGAAGTGGGAATACGAATACCTGGGCGAGGACGTGCGCTTCTTCAGCAGCCTGGCGACGCCCCGGGAGCAGATCGACAACGCCCAGCCCAAGGCGGCGACCTACCTGCTGGAAGTGGACCGGCCCCTGGTGGTGCCCACCGGGCGCAAGGTGCGACTGGTGCTGACCGCCACCGACGTCATCCATTCCTGGTGGATACCCGCCTTCGGCGTCAAACAGGACGCCATCCCCGGTTTCCTGCGGGATAGCTGGTTCACGGTGGACGCCCCGGGTACCTATCGGGGCCAGTGCGCCGAACTGTGCGGCGTCGGCCACGGCTTCATGCCCATCGTCGTCGAAGCCCTGCCACCGGAGCGCTACGCCACCTGGCTGCAGGAGCAGAAGGCCAAGGCGGCCACCAGCCGGGAAAGCGAGGCGCGGGAATTCTCCCTGGCGGAGCTGAAGGCCCGGGGCGAAAAGGTCTATAAGGCCAACTGCGTAGCCTGCCACCAGGCCAACGGCGGCGGCATCCCCGGTACCTTCCCGGCCCTGGATGGCTCGCCCATCGCCACCGGTCCCCAGGAGGCCCACCTCAACCGGGTGTTCAACGGCAAGCCAGGGACCGCCATGGCGGCCTTCGGCCAGCAGCTTTCCGACCTGGAAATCGCCGCGGTGATCAGTTACGAGCGCAACGCCTGGCACAACGCCAGCGGCGTGGCGGTGCAGCCGGCCGACATCGCCAAACTGCGCACCCAGATCGGCAGCAAGTAGGGAGGAGCCCGCCATGGAAGCCGTACACGCCGCCAACGATCCCGCTACCCCTGCCCCTGTGCCGGACCACGGGGCGGCGCACGGCGCCCATCCCACCGGCCTGCTGCGCTGGGTGATGAGCACCAACCACAAGGACATCGGCACCCTCTACCTGTGGTTCTCCTTTGCCATGTTCCTTTTCGCCGGCTCCCTGGCCATGCTCATCCGTGCCGAGCTGGCCCAGCCCGGGCTGCAGTTCGTGGACGCGGCCCATTTCAACCAGCTCACCGCCATGCACGGCCTGATCATGATTTTCGGCGCCATCATGCCGGCCTTCGTCGGCTTCGCCAACTGGATGGTGCCCCTGATGATCGGCGCGCCGGACATGGCTTTCCCGCGCATGAACAATTGGAGCTTCTGGCTGCTGCCGGCGGCCGCGACCCTGCTCATTTCCACCTTCTTCGTTCCCGGCGGCGCCCCGGCCGGGGGCTGGACTATGTATCCGCCGCTTTATCTTCAGGGCGGCATCGCCTACGACATGTCCATCCTGGCGATCCACATCCTGGGGCTGTCCTCGATCATGGGGGCGATCAACATCATCACCACCATTCTCAACATGCGGGCCCCGGGCATGACCCTGATGAAAATGCCCCTGTTCGTATGGACCTGGCTCATTACCGCCTACCTGCTGGTGGCGGTGATGCCGGTGCTGGCCTGCGCCGTCACCATGCTGCTCACCGACCGCCATTTCGGCACCCACTTCTTCGACGCCGGCGGCGGCGGTGACCCGGTGATGTTCCAGCATGTGTTCTGGTTCTTCGGCCACCCGGAGGTGTACATCATGATCCTGCCGGCCTTCGGCATCATCTCCACCATCATCCCCACCTTCGCCCGCAAGCGCCTGTTCGGCTATACCTCCATGGTCTGGGCGGTGGCCTCCATCGCCATCCTGTCCTTCACCGTCTGGGCCCACCACATGTTCACCACCGGCATGCCGGCGGCGGGGCAGCTATTCTTCATGTACTCCACCATGCTTATCGCCGTGCCCACCGGGGTGAAGGTGTTCAACTGGGTGGCGACCCTGTGGAAAGGCAGTCTCACCTTCGAGACCCCCATGCTGTTCGCCCTGGCCTTCGTCTGCCTATTTACCATCGGTGGCTTTTCCGGGCTGGTGCTGGCCATGGTGCCGGTGGATATCCAGCTCCAGGACACCTACTACGTGGTCGCCCACTTCCATTACGTGCTCTTCTCCGGCGCCGCCATGAGCATCATGGGTGGGGTCTATTACTGGCTACCGAAATGGACCGGCCACATGTACAACGAGACCCTGGGCAAGGTGCATTTCTGGCTGACGGCCATCGCCTTCAACGTCACCTTCTTCCCCATGCACTTCCTCGGCCTGGCCGGCATGCCCCGGCGCATTCCCGACTATGCCCTGCAGTTCGCCGAGTTCAACCTGATCTCCAGCCTCGGCGCCTTCGTCCTCGGTGCCGCCCAGCTGCTCTTCCTCTACAACGTCATCCGCTGCATCCGGGGCGGGGCAAAGGCGCCGGACAAGCCCTGGGAAGGGGCCGATACCCTGGAATGGACCCTGTCCTCGCCGCCGCCCTACCACTCCTTCAGCGAGCCGCCCGTAGTCAAATGAACGGGAGAACATGATGCATGCCCAGCCCTCCCAACCCTACTATGTGCCCGAGCCCTCGCCCTGGCCCATCGTCGGTTCCATCGCCCTGCTGACCCTGGCGACCGGCTTCATCCTGCTCCTGGCCAAGGTGGCGGCCGGGCCCTATGTCATGGCCCTGGGCCTGGGCATCCTGGTGGTGATGCTGGTGGGCTGGTTTGGCACGGTGATCCGGGAAAACCAGGCGGGCAAGCTGGAAGGCCAGATGGATACCTCCTTCCGTTGGGGCATGGTGTGGTTCATCTTCTCCGAGGTGATGTTCTTCGCCGCCTTTTTCGGTGCCCTGTTCTACATCCGCAGCGTTGCCGTGCCCTCCCTGGCGGGAACTCCCGAACTCTGGCCCGGCTACGCCGGCACCTGGCCCACCGCAGGGCCGGCGGCCAAGGCGGCTTTTACGCCCATGAGCGCCTGGGGCATCCCGGCCATCAATACCCTGATCCTGCTCAGTTCCGGCGTCACCGTCACCATCGCCCATTGGGGTCTCAAGCTCGGCAAGCGCCGCCAACTCAAGCTGGGGCTCCTGGCCACCATCCTCCTCGGCCTGCTGTTCCTCTCGCTCCAGGCCTACGAATATCTGGAGGCAGGCTTTTCCCTGTCCTCCGGCATCTACGGCGCCACCTTCTACATGCTCACCGGCTTCCATGGTCTCCATGTCACCCTGGGGGCGATCATGCTGGCGGTGATCCTGGGCCGGGTCCTGGCCGGTCATTTCACCCCCAGCCAGCACTTCGGTTTCGAGGCCGTTTCCTGGTACTGGCACTTCGTGGATGTGGTCTGGCTGCTGCTGTTCGTCTGCGTTTACTGGTTGTGAACACGGGGTTGTGAACAAGGCCCGGCCCCAGGTTGTCTCAGGAACGGGAGCATTTTTCTGAAAGGAGACCGGTCATGACCCCGATGATGTTTCCGCGCATGTTCTCTTCCCACGGCGAAGGCTGGGACTGGCTGATGCGACTGCACCCCTCGGTGCTGCGCATGTTCTTCAGTTACGTCCTGCCCATGTCCATCATTCCCCCGGCCATGCTGTTCTACGCCGGCCACACCTATCGCGGCGCTCCCCTGCCGGCGATAGGGACGCCACAGTTGGTGACCATCGTCGCCCTGTTCTTCATCACCGAACTGGTGGCGGTGCCGCTCATGGCCAAGGTGATCCAGCGCCTGGGGCAGGTGGCCGATTGCACGCCCGCCTACCACGACGCCTACGCCCTGGCGGCGGTAGCGCCCACCCCCCTGTGGTTGGCGCCCCTGTGCCTGTTCATTCCCAGCCTGCTGGCCAATGTGGTGGTGGGTATCCTGGCCTGGTTCGGTGCCGGCCTGCTCATCTACCAGGGGGTTTATCGGGTCTATGGCGTCGAGGATGAAGGCCATTCCCTGCTTCTCGCCGGTTCGGTGCTGGCGGCGGGGCTGGTGGCCTGGGCGGCGATGATGGTGCTGACCCTGGTGAGCTGGGGCTGGGCGGTGGTAGGTTGAGCCTGGCCGTTAGCCTTAGCCACGCGCCAATGCAAAACGGCCGGGAGGCGATGCCCCCCGGCCGTTTTCTTTGGCGGTTGCCGCTGCTTCAGGCGGCCAGCAGGCCCCGCATCTTCTGCAAAGCCTTGACCTCGATCTGGCGGATGCGCTCGGCGGAGACGCCGAATTCGGCTGCCAGGTCGTGCAGGGTGGCCGGGTTTTCCTCATTCAGCCAGCGGGCTTCGACGATGCGCCGGCTGCGCTCGTCCAGGCCGGCCAGGGCCGATTGCAAGCCGTCGCTCTGCAGGCGTTCGTATTCCCGGGCTTCCAGCACCTGGGTCGGCTCCTGGCTGGCGTCGGCCAGGTAGGCGATGGGGGCGACGCTGCCTTCCTCGTCCTCGGGGCCCAGCTCCAGGGCCATATCCCGGCCGCCGAGGCGGGTTTCCATTTCCACCACTTCCTCGGCCTTGACGCCCAACTTGGCGGCAATGTCCGCGACCTCGCTGGGGTTCAAGGTGTCGCTGCTACCCTTGAGGCTGCGCAGGTTGAAGAACAGCTTGCGCTGGGCCTTGGTGGTGGCGATCTTCACCTGGCGCCAGTTCTTCAGGATGTATTCGTGGATTTCGGCCTTGATCCAGTGCATGGCGAAGGAAACCAGGCGTACGCCCCGTTCCGGGTCGAAGCGCTTGACTGCCTTCATCAGGCCGATGTTGCCTTCCTGGATCAGGTCGGCGTGAGGGAGACCGTAACCCAGGTAGCCCCGGGCGATGGCGATGACCAGCCGCAGGTGGGAGAGCACCAATTGCCGCGCCGCCTCTACGTCGCCTTCATCCCGCAGGCGCTTGCCCAAGGCAAGCTCCTCCTCGGCGCTCAGCATCGGGTAACGATGGGCGGCATGGATATAGGCATCCAGATTGCCGACGGCAGAAGGCATCGGCATGGCGTGAGATAGCGTCAGGGCATGGGTCATCAGAATCTCCTCCTCAAACTTCCCGAATTCATTTTAGCACTCGGTCGCATAGAGTGCTAAGGGGGTGGGAAGTTCAGTTGCAGCTGGCGCAGCGGTGGCAGACGTAGGCTGTCTGCATCAGGGGACGGATGTTGGGGGAGCAGTCGCGCAGGCGTCCACCCTTGTCCAGGGCAATCATCATCAGACCGATACCGCCGGAGTCGATGGACAGGCATTGGGACAGGTCCACCTCCCGCAGGAGGCCTCTGTTGAGGGGGGGGACCATATCCCGGGCCAGGGTTGGCGACAGATGGCCGATGATCTGGGCGGCGACGCCCGGAGGCTGGCCGTTCTCCGGAGCAGGTGGGTGGTCACGCAGCTGGATGGCGCCGCCGGTCCGGTTGGCGATCAGGCGTTGCAATACCGGTTCCATCTCCTGGCGGTAGGCGGCCTCGCTTCGGTCGAAGGCAAAACCCACGGCGACGCCCTGGTTGCGGCTGTGCAGGTGGGTAATCTGGCCCCGGCCCTGGTAACAGTGTCCATCGAAGCAGATTTCGCCGTACCCCGGGTCGCCTACGCTCAGGCGGCGGGGTTCCTCGTCTAGGCGCAGCAGGAATCCGCCCAGGGAGATGTCGAGCAGGAGGCCGACGCACTGGTGCCCACCGGCTTCGATGCCGGCTTCGGTTTCCCGCGTTGGGCGGAATCGGGGGTCTTGCCGCAGGTCTGCCATGGCGTCTTTATTCATGCCGAAGGGCGTACCCTAGCCCATATCCTCGGGGGCTACCTATGGGCGGTTTCCACCGGGGTTGAGCGAGCCGCATGGCGCCTAGCGATGCAGCTGCCGCAGGTACAGGCTGACCGAGAGCTGGGCGCCGAGCCAGCCCAGGACGCCGCCCAGGCCCAGGAGCAGGGCACAGTTGTTAGGCCCCAGGCCGTGCAGGCGGAAAGTGGTGCCGTAGAGGCTGGCCAGATGCTCCACCGGGGTCGCCAGAGCGGCCACGGCGGCGCTGACCAGACCCACGGCCAGCAGGCCGCCGAGGACTCCCTGGAGGGCGCCGAAGTAGTAGTAGGGGCGGCGGATGAAGCCGTCGGTGGCGCCGATCAGGGTGGCCACCTCGATTTCGTCCGACTGGGCCAGGATCTGTAGGCGGATGGTGTTGAAGGTGACGGCCACCAGGGCGGCGGAGAAGGCCGCGGCGAGCAGCAGCACCGCCAGCCGGCCGAGGCGCAGGAAGGCGTCGAAGCGCTTCAGCCAGGCCGAATCCAGCTGCACGTGGGCGACCCCGGGCCAGGAGCCCATGGTCTGGGCCAGGTCTTCCAGGGTGGCCGGGTCCGTATCCCGGGGTTCCACCACGAAGGCATCAGGCAGGGGATTGCGCGGCAGGCTGGCCACCAGGTCGGCCATGCCCTCGTTGCCCTGGAGGTGTTTCAGGGCTTCCTCCTTGGGCACGTAGTGCCACTGGCCGGCCCGCTCCGGCAGGGTCTGGCCCAGGCGCGATTCGATGGCTGCCACTTCCTTGCGGCCCGCGTCCGGGGCCAGGAACAGACTGATCTGCTGTACCCCGGAGGCGCCCTCGGCCACCTGGCGCAGATTGTCGAGGAGGACCACGCCGCTGGCCGGCAGGGTCAGGGCGATGCCGATCACCAGCAGGGAGAGCAGGGTGTTGAGGGGGGAGGCGGTGAGGCGCTGCAGGGCGCCGCGCAGGGCGGCCAGGTGTTGGGTGAGCCAGGCGTTCATGGGGCTTCTCCCTCCGGGGTGGCGGCGGGTGTCTTGAGCTGGCCCTGATCCAGCCACAGCACCCGGGGCTGGAGGCGCTCGATCCACTGGCTGTCGTGGGTGGAGACGATGACGGTGACGCCGACCTGGTGGAAGGCGCGGAAAATTTCCATGATGTCCCGGGCCGAGTCCGTATCCAGGTTGGCCGTGGGTTCATCGGCGAGCAGGATGGCGGGGCGGTTCACCACGGCCCGGGCGATGGCCAGGCGTTGTTGCTCGCCACCGGAAAGGGCGATGGGGGCGGCCTTTTCCCGGGCCAGCAGGCCCACCTTGTCGAGGGCGGCCCGGGCCCGCTTGGCGGCCTCCTTCGGCGGCACCCCGGCAATGGCCAGGGGCAGCAGCACGTTGTCCAGCACCGGGCGGTCGAACAGCAGCTTCTGGTCCTGGAATACCAGGCCGAAGTTGCGCCGTACATAGGGGATGGCGCTCTTGCGCAAGGCCGCCAGGTTCTGGCCGTTCACCACCACGCTGCCCGAGGTGGGGCGCTCGATGGCGGCGGCCAGTTTGCACAGGGTGGTCTTGCCGGCGCCGGAGTGGCCGGTGAGGAACACCATCTGGCCGGCGGAGATGTCCAGACTGACGCCCTTCAGGGCCTCGTAGCCGTTGGGATAGCGTTTGGTGACGGCGGAAAAGGTGATCATGGGAGAAGCCGATTCATTCCGTGGAAGCGGGGGCTGCAGGATGGGCGGCGGCCCCGGCGGAGGTCGTGCCGGGGCAGGGGTGTTATTCGCCGAACAGGGCGTCTACGAAGTCCCGGGCGACAAAGGGGCGCAGGTCGTCGATGCCTTCGCCGACACCGATGAAGCGGATCGGCTTGGGGGTCTGGCGGGCGATGGCCGCCACCACGCCGCCCTTGGCGGTGCCGTCCAGCTTGGTCAGGACCAGGCCGGTGACGTTGATCGACTTGTCGAAGGCCTTCACCTGCTGCAGGGCGTTCTGACCGATATTGGCATCCAGCACCAGGATTACCTCGTGGGGGCCGGTCGGGTCGGCCTTCTGGATGACGCGGCGCACCTTGGCGATTTCTTCCATCAGGTGCAGCTGGGTCGGCAGGCGGCCGGCGGTGTCGGCCAGCACCACGTCGATGCCCCGGGCCTTGGCGGCGGCGATGGCATCGAACACCACGGCGGCCGGGTCGCCGCTTTCCTGGGCGATGACCGTCACGTTGTTACGCTCGCCCCAGGTCATCAGCTGTTCCCGGGCGGCGGCGCGGAAGGTGTCGCCGGCAGCCAGCAGCACGCTCTTGCCCTGGCCCTGGAAATACTTGGCCAGCTTGCCGATGGAGGTGGTTTTGCCGGCACCATTGACCCCGGCGATCATGATCACGAAAGGCTTGTGGCTATCGACCTGGAGCGGCTGCTCCAGGGGGGCCAGCAGTTCGGCCAGGGATTGGGCCAGGGCTTCCTGGATGGCTTCCGGGGTTTCCAGCTTTTCCTTCTTGGCTCGGGCCTTGAGGGCGTCCAGCAGGTGCAGGGTGGCTTCCATGCCCACGTCGCTGGTGAGCAGCAGGGTTTCCAGTTCCTCCAGCAGCTCGTCGTCCACCTTGCCCCGGGCGAACACGGACTTGAGCTTGCCCCCCAGTTGGGCGCGGGTGCGGGAGAGGCCGGCAAACAGTCGTTCCCGCCAGGAGCGGGAAGCCGGTGCGGCTTCCGGAGCCGCCGCCGTGGTGCTGGCCGGTGCGGCTTCAGGTGTGGCGGGGGCTTCGGATTTTGGCTTTTTCAGAAAACCGAACATGGTGTCGTCTTGTCCTAATGCAAACCCCTGGCTGACAGGGGGGCGGCGCCTCGGTAAGATGCGCCGCAAAGAAAACGGAATTTTATCGTAAGCGCCTCCCCGAGCGGCGCCTTTCTCCCAAAGCGATCTCTGTACGATCTTTGACCGATCTCCGAAAGCGACCCATGCCCAAGTTCCGACGCCTGTCCCGCTTCGCCGCCCTGCTACTGGCCGGGCTCGGCCTGGCCAGTAGCGCCCTGGCCAACCCTTTCGAAACCACTCTCAAGAACGGCCTCAAGGTCATCGTCAAGGAAGACCACCGGGCGCCCACCGCCGTGCACATGGTCTGGTACAAGGTTGGCAGCATGGACGAGGTGGACGGTACCTCCGGCCTGGCCCATGCCCTGGAGCACATGATGTTCAAGGGCACGCCCAAGGTCGGGCCGGGGGAATTCAACCGCCGGGTGGCCGCTGCCGGGGGCCGGGACAACGCCTTCACCAACTATGACTACACCGCCTATTTCCAGCAGGTGCCCAAGGAAAAACTGCCGGAAATGATGGCCTTGGAGGCCGACCGCATGGGCCACCTGACCCTGGATCCGAAGGAATTCGCCAAGGAAATCCAGGTGATCATGGAAGAGCGCCGCATGCGCACCGATGACTCCCCCCAGGCCCTGCTGTTCGAGGCCCTCAACGCTGCCGCCTACCAGTCCCATCCCTACCGCCGCCCGGTGATCGGCTGGATGGCCGACCTGGAGCAGATGACGGACTCCGACCTGCGGGACTGGTATCGCCGCTGGTACGTGCCGAACAACGCGACCCTGGTGGTGGTGGGCGATGTGGACCATCTGCAGGTCTTCCGGGAGGCTGAAAAGACCTACGGCCAGATCAAGCCCCGCGCCCTGCCGCCGCGCAAGCCCATCAGCGAGGCGCCCCAGAAAGGGACACGCCGGGTCACAGTGAAGGGACCGGCGGAGCTGCCCCAGGTGCTGCTCGCTTGGAAGGCGCCGACCCTGCGCGACGTGAATAAGGATCGGGATCCCTACGCCCTGGAAATGCTCGCCGCCGTCCTCGACGGCCATGAGGGCGCCCGCCTCACCCAGCATCTGGTGAAGGACCAGCGCCTGGCCCAGGCGGTGGGCTCCGCCTACGACACCACCAGCCGTGGCCCTTCCCTGTTCTATCTCATGGCGACCCCGGCTGAGGGTCACAGCCCGGCAGAGATCGAGGCCGGCCTCAAGGCTGAGCTGGCCCGGATCCAGAGCGATGGCGTGAGCGAAGAGGAATTGCAGCGCGCTCGTGCCCAGCTGGTGGCGAGCCAGGTCTACAAGCGGGATTCCATGTTCGCCCAGGCCATGGAAATCGGCCAGATGGAAATCGTCGGCCTTTCCTACCAGGCCGTGGATCGCATGATCGAGAAGCTCCAGTCCGTCACTGCCGCGGAGGTGCAGCGGGTGGCGAAACAGTATTTCAACGATGACAGCCTCACGGTCGGTTTGCTGGAACCCCAGCCTCTGGCCGATGCCCCCCGCCGCCGGCCGTCCGGCGCTGCCCGTCACTGATCGAGAACTGCCATGCGACTGTCGAACCTGTCCCTCAAGTTGTTCATTCTCGCTGCCGCCCTGCTGGCGGCGACCGCCCAGGCCGGGGTCAATATCGCCCACTGGGTGTCCCCCTCCGGTGCTCGGGTCTATTTCGTCGAGACCCACGCCTTGCCCATGCTCGATGTCCAGGTTGACTTCGCCGCCGGCAGCTCCCGGGACCCGGTCGGCAAGGAAGGGCTGGCTAGCTTCACCCACGGCCTGCTCGACGGTGGCGCCGGCAGCCTGGATGAAACGGCCATTGCCAACCGCCTGGCGGATCTGGGGGCCAATCTCGGCGGTGGCGTAGACCAGGATCGGGCCAGCCTCAGCCTGCGTACCCTTTCCGCCCGGGAGACCCGGGCCGGTGCCCTGGAAGTGCTGCGCCTGGTGCTGCAGCAGCCCCGTTTCCCCGAGGCCGTGTTGCTGCGGGAGCGGGGGCGTGCCGTGGCAGGCCTGCGGGAAGCCCTGACCAAGCCCGAAGTGCTGGCCAGCCGGGCCTTCTGGCAGGCCCTCTACCCGGGTCACCCCTATGGTCGCCAGTCCACGCCGGAATCCCTGGAGGGCCTGACCCGGGTCGACGTGGAGGGTTTCTGGCAAGCCAATTTCAACGCCGCCAAGGCTAGCGTCACCCTGGTGGGGGACCTCTCCCGCGCCGAGGCCGAGGCCATTGCCGAACAGCTCACCGCCGGCCTGCCGGCTGGCGGCCCAGCCGAACCCTTGCCCCCGGTGACCCTGCCCCAGGCCCAGGTGCTTTCCGTCCCCCATCCGGCAACCCAGGCCCATCTGTTGCTGGGGCTGCCGGCCGTTCCCCGGGGGCATCCGGACTTCTTTGCCCTGCAGGTGGGCAATTACGTACTCGGTGGCGGCGGCTTCGTTTCCCGTCTGCTGAAGGAGGTGCGGGATGCCCGGGGCTATGCCTACAGCACCTACAGCTACTTCATGCCCCTGGCCGCTCCCGGGCCGTTCCAGATCGGCCTGCAGACCAAGCGTTCCCAGGCGGGGGATGCCCTCAAGGTGGTGCATGAGGTGCTGGACGACTTTCTCGCCAAGGGCGTCACTGCCTCGGAGCTGAAGGCGGCCAAGGCCAACCTGGTGGGCAGCTTCCCCCTGCGCCTGGACAGCAACCGCAAGCTGCTCGATAACGTGGCGGTGATCGGCTTCTACGGCCTGCCCCTGGATTATCTGGATACCTACGCCGCCAAGGTGGAGAAGGTGAGCGCTGCCGACATCAAGGCCGCCTTTGCCCGCTACGTCCAGCCGGCCCACCTGGTCACGGTGAAGGTGGCGGCGGAGTGATGAAGCAGGTGCGTTCGCCGGGGCCCCGTCCCGGATCTGGCAAGGCCGGAGCGGGCAGCAATACGGTGCGCATCATCGGCGGCGACTGGCGCCGCCGCCAGCTGCGCTTCCCCGACGGCGAGGGGCTGCGCCCCACCCCGGATCGGGTGCGGGAGACGCTGTTCAACTGGCTGGGTCAGGATCTGGAGGGGCTGGTCTGTCTCGATCTTTTTGCCGGTAGTGGAGCCCTGGGCTTCGAGGCGGCTTCCCGGGGCGCGGCCCGGGCAGTACTGGTGGAGCGATCGGCGCCCGTGGCATCGGCCCTCAAGGCCAACGCCCAGTCCCTGGGGGCGGAAAATGTGGTGATCGTACGGGAAGATGCGCTAAAATTCCTGTCCTCGACGGACTTGCGTTGCGATGTGGTGTTTCTCGACCCCCCTTATCATCAGGGCTGGATCGAGCGCATCGAGCCCCTGCTGTCCAAGGTGCTGCGGCCCGACGCCGCCATCTACGCCGAGTCCGAGGTTCCGCTGGAGCGAATCGGCGCCTGGGAAACGGTGCGCCGGGGCAAGGCGGGGCAAGTGTTCTATCACCTCTTGCGGCGGAGCCAAGCCGATGCTGAATAACCGACTGGCCATTTACCCGGGTACTTTCGACCCCATGACCAAGGGCCATGAGGATCTGGTACGGCGGGCCGCCCGGCTGTTTGACCGGGTCATCGTGGCGGTGGCGGATAGTCCCTCCAAGCGCCCCTTTTTTACCCTGGAAGAACGGGTGGAAATGGCCAAGGAGGTGGTGGCGCCTTACCCGAACGTGGAAATCATGGGCTTTTCCTGCCTGCTCATGGATTTTCTCCACGCCCAGGGCGCCAAGGTGATTCTGCGGGGCCTGCGGGCTGTCTCTGACTTCGAATACGAATTCCAGATGGCCGGTATGAACCGCAACCTCTATCCGGAGGTCGAAACAGTATTCCTGACCCCCGGTGAGCAGTACATGTTTATTTCCGCCACCATGGTGCGCGAAATCGCGAAACTGGGTGGCGATGTGAGCAAGTTTGTCCAGCCCGGCGTGGATAGGCGCCTGGCAGCTAAAGTGTCCGTGTCGAAAAACTCTCTCTGATGTGATGAAGGAAGAACAGCTATGGCTTTGATGATTACCGACGAATGCATCAACTGTGATGTGTGCGAGCCCGAGTGCCCCAACGAGGCGATTTCCCAGGGCGAGGAGATCTATCAGATCGATCCGAATAAGTGCACCGAGTGCGTCGGCCATTACGACACGCCCCAATGCGTTGAAGTGTGCCCGGTGGATTGCATTCCCAAGAACCCGGATATGGTCGAATCCCAGGACCAGCTGTGGGCCAAGTACGAAAAGCTCACCGGCAACAAGCGCGCCTGAGTTTCTGCTGCACCCACGAAAAAACGCCGCGGTCTCCGCGGCGTTTTTTTTCGTTCAGGCCTTGCAGGACTCAGGCGGCAACCCGGAGTTCCTCGCTGTCGGCGTGGAGCAGGTGCTTCATGTCGGCGCCGATTTTTGCCAGGGATTCCTGTTGGGCGAGCAGGGCCGCCTCCATGTGCTTCAGTTCGCCGATGCGGTCTTCCAGGGTGTCGGTGGCCTGGTGGATGCGCTTGATACTTTCCAGGCGGCGCTTCAGCTGGATCTGGTGCTCCCGCACCTGGGTTTCCATCGGGGCCATGACCGCCTTGAGCCAGATTTCCACGTCCCGGTTGGCGTGCTCGAAGGCGCGCCGCACCTGTACTGCCACCTCTTCGAAGAACTTGTGGGTGACGTTCTGCTTGTCGTGGGTGAGCAGCTGGAACATGGTGTTGAGGTGGGTGTCGCACCACTGCTCCAGACGGTTCAATTCCTTCTCGTAGCGCATCAGGTTGAACTGGGTCGGGGAGCCCAGCTTGAGGCCGTGCTCGACGCTGAATTTCTTGTAGATGGCGTCCATCATGTCGAGGATTTCCCCGATTTCGGCGCCGGACTTGGTCAGGTTCTGCTTCGCCACCTGGAAGAAGTGCTTCATGGAGTCGGACAGGCTTCTGGAGAAGGTGGCCGCCTGCATGGCTTCCCGGGTGTCGTGGGTGAGGCTGCGCAGGGCATCCAGACCCAGGTGGGCAAAGAGGTTGTTGGTCAGGGTGGAGAAGACGCTGCGCACGGCATAGTAGCGCTGCAGACCGGACTCGAATTCCTCTTTCTCGGTCTTGATCTTGGCCATCATGTATTCGACCACGCCCTTGTTCTTGCCCTTCAGCTCGGAGAGTTCCGTGAGCTGTTCGCGCAGGCTGTTCAGGCGCGAGTCCAGGAGGCCGCGCATGCGCGTGTGCAGGTCGGAGAACTCTCCTTCCGTATTGTCGCGCACGATGTCCTGCTTGGCCGGGATGAGCTCGTCGGAAAGGGCGCGCTCCAGTTCTGGCAGACGGGACCGGGCGAGCAGGGGGGCATCGCCATTGATCTTGGCCACCAGGGCCTTTTGGGCGGAGACCGGGAAGACCTGGTTGGCCGGCAGCTCCAGGATGCTGGCGCAGGTGGCCGCCTGGCGGGCGATTTCCGCCTCGATCTCGGCGTCGCTCTTCAGTTCGTCCCACAGGCCGTCGATCTTGTTCAGCACGGCCATGCGCCCCCTCTTGCGGCTGCCGCCGTTGCCGATGTTCTCCTTCCAGATGGCCAGATCCGACTGGGTCACCCCGGTGTCGGCGGCCAGGATGAACAGGACGGCGTGGGCGTTGGGCAGCAGGGACAGGGTCAGTTCCGGCTCGGCACCGATGGCGTTGAGGCCCGGGGTGTCGAGAATCACCAGGCCCTGCTTGAGCAGGGGGTGGGGGAAGTTGATCACCGCGTGGCGCCAGCGGGGAATTTCCACCAGGCCGTCGTCGCCCACCCGGTAGGCGGCGGCATCGTTATCCCCGACGGGGAAGCCAAGCTTTTCCGCCGTTTCCTGGTCCACCCGCTCCACTTCGCTGACGTGGCGCAGGGTTTCCTGCATGGCCTCGGGGGAGTCCACGTTGAGGGGAGCCGTCTGCCATTCCTGGGGGAAGCGCTTGTATTCGGAAATGCTGGCATTGCTCGCCCGGGTGTGGATGGGCAGCAGTTCGACGCCGGCCGGTTTCTCCGGATCGAACAGCAGTTCCGTGGGGCACATGGTGGTACGGCCGGCGGAGGAGGGGAGCATGCGGTTGCCGTAATCGGCGAAGAAAATGGCGTTGATCAGCTCCGACTTGCCCCGGGAAAATTCGGCGACGAAGGCGACGTTGAGCCGGTCTTCCTTGAGGCGGTCGAGCAGTTGGGTCAGGCGCAGGTCGGTTTGGGCGTCGCCCAGTTCGTTGTCAGCCAGCCAGCCGCGAAAACGCTCGATGCTGTCCGACAGATCTGCCCGCCACTGGCTGTAGGCGGCAAAATTCTGGGCAAGTGTGGTCGACATGGTGACCCTGCAGAGACAAAAAATGGAACGGCTACTCTACCACAATGCCATGTGCTATCAAGGCGATGCGGCCGATTGCCGCAGCGCTTTATGAATATGTCCGACGGACGGTTTGATCAGTGCTGGCAGCGGGGGCAATAGAAGGTGCTGCGCCCGCCCTGGCGTATCGCCTTGATCGGTTTGCCGCAAGCCGGGCAGGGCTCTCCAGCCCGGCCATAGACCGCGCATTGGAGCTGGAAGCTGCCGGCGCCCCCGTCGCTGTGCACATAGTCCCGCACGCTGCTGCCGCCGGCGGCAATGGCCTGGGCCAGCACCTCCTGCACGCACCCGGCCAGGCGCCGGCAGCGTTGGGGGCCGAGGCGGCCGGCTGGAGTGAGGGGCGAGATGCGGGCCCGGAACAGGCTCTCTGCCGCATAGATATTGCCAACGCCGACGATGGTGTGGGCATCCATCAGCAGCTGCTTGATCGGTGCCAGGCGCCGCCGCGTTGCCTGGTACAGCCAGGGGCCGTCGAAGTCGGGACCCAGGGGCTCGATACCCAGTTTGGCCAGCAGGGGGTGCTGGTCTGCCGTCGGGCCCTCCACCCAGACCAGGGTACCGAAGCGCCGCGGGTCCCGCAGGCGCAACACCCGCCCCGGGAACTCCATGTCCACGTGATCGTGCTTGCCCGGGGGAGTGCCCGGCGGTACCAGGCGCAGGCTGCCGGACATGCCCAGGTGCAGGACCAGCCAGCCACCGCCGGCGCCGCTTTCGAAATCGAACAGCAGATACTTGCCGCGCCTGGCTACCCCGACCAGGGTCAGGCCGGCCAGGCGCTCGGGCAGGTGGGGCGGAATGTCGTGACGCAGGCGGGGAGTGCGCAGTACCAGGCGGGCCAGGCGCTGACCCGGCAGATAGGGCAGGAGGCCCAGGCGGCTGACTTCGACTTCGGGGAGTTCGGGCATGGGATATGCGGAATGAAGAGTAAAGGAGGGGTGGATGATCGGGGTCGGTCCAGCCCCGGGCTGGCCTTGTCGTGGCGCGGAAAACTGCCTAACATGCGGGCACTAATCTTAAGCGAAAGTCTCTAATTTCGCTGACTCTGCCGATAGGCGCGCCAAAATCCATGAAAACCCTTTCCCTTGCTGTTCTGATGGCCTCTCTGGCGGTAGCTGGTGCCGCTACGGTGGCAGTGGCCGACGATGCCGCGCCCGCGGCCAAGGCTCCCGCCCGGCCGGCGGCCAAGCCCGCCCGGGCCCCCAAGGCGCCTGCTGTCAGGGCGCCGGAAGCCGAGGTCGGCAGCGAGTTGCCCATCGGTCAGGTGGTGTATCAGGTCTTGCTGGGGGAAATCGGCCTGCGGCGGGGGCATACCGATCTGGCGGTGTCGGTCTATACCGACCTGGCCCTGCGCAGTCGCGATCCCCAGGTGCTGGCGCGGGCCATCGAGGTTGCCGGCTACGGCCGCCGCCTGGATCTGGCCTACGATCTGGCCCAGCGCTGGGTGGATCTGGAACCCAATTCCGTCACTGCCCGGCAGACCCTGGTCAGCGTCATGATGGTGAGCAACCGGGGCGACGACCTGGCTTCCCAGTTGATTCAGTTGCTCGAGCAGGACAAGGAAAACCTGCCGGACAACCTGGTTCGCCTCAATCGCATGCTTTCCCGCAATCCGGACAAGCAGGCGGTGCTGCGCCTGGTGGAGCGCATCACCCAGCCCTATCTCGCTATCCCCGAAGCCCATTACGCCTTGGCCCAGGCCGCCGCCATGGCCGGCGATCGCAGCCGGGCCCGGGCAGCGGTGCGCAAGGCACTGGAGTTGCGTCCGGATTGGGAGGCGGGAGTGCTGCTGGAAGCCCAGATTATTGCCAGCGATTCCCCAGCCCAGGCGATGGGCTTGCTCGAAGCTTTCCTGGCGCGTAACCCCGGTGCCAAGGATGTGCGCCTGCACCTGGCCCGCATCTATGTGGCGGAAAAGCGCTACAGCGATGCCAGCGCCGAGTTCCGCCGCCTGTTGCGGGACTATCCGGATACCCTGGAAGTGGTCTACCCGGTGGCCATCCTGGCCCTGCAGCAGAATGACCTCGTCACCGCCGAGGCCCAGCTCAAGCGCCTGCTGACCCTGGGCTTTGGCGACCAGGACGTGGTCAATTTCTATCTCGGCCAGGTGGCCGAGGCCGGGCAGCGGGACTCCGAGGCCCTGGAGTACTATGCCCAGGTCAATGGCGGCGAACACTTCGTCAATGCCCGCAGCCGCCAGGCCCAGATCCTGGCGCGCCAGGGCAAATTGGCCGCTGCCCGGGAGGCTCTGCAGCAGGCCGCGGTCGCCGCACCCCGGGAAGGGAACAGCCTGCTCCTGGCCGAGGCCCAGCTGCTGCGGGACGCCAAGCGTCCCCAGGAAGCCTTCGACCTGATCGAGAGCCAGCTCAAGAAGCAGCCGGCCAATCCGGAGCTGCTCTATGACTCGGCCCTGGTGGCCGAGCTCCTGGGCAAGGTGGACTTGGCGGAGGAGCGCTTGCGCAAGCTTATCCAGCTGCAGCCCGAGAATGCTCATGCCTACAACGCCCTGGGCTACAGCCTGGCCGAGCGCGGCATCCGCCTCGACGAGGCGCGGGAACTGGTGGCGCGCGCCCTGGCCCTGGCACCGGAAGATCCCTTCATTACCGACAGCATGGGCTGGGTGCTGTATCGCCAGGGCGACCTGGCCGGAGCCCTGATCCAGTTGCAAAAAGCCTACGCCTTGCGCCAGGACCCGGAAATCGCCGCCCACCTGGGCGAGGTGCTGTGGGCCTCGAACCGCAAGGATGAGGCGCGCCGTACCTGGCAAGATGCCGCCAAGCGCAATCCGGACAACCAGGCCCTGGCCGACGTGATAAAGAAATACCTGCCTTGAGGGCGGTGGCGGTCGATCCCTTGTCTCGTTCCTGCTTCCCTTTCCTGGTCGCCCTTGCCCTCTTGTTGGGCCTGGCCGGCTGTGCCTCCCTGGAGCCCATGTCGCCCGGCGCCGTGGCTCAGCGCGGCGAAGCCGGCATTTTCCGTATCGAGGGGCGCTTTTCCCTGCGCCACGAGCAGAACAGCTATTCCGGCCGCCTGGCCTGGGAGCATAGTCCCCTTCTTGACCAGATTTTCCTGATGAATCCCTTTGGTCAGGGGGTGGCGGAAATCACCCGGGATAGTGCCGGTGCCCGCCTGGTGACGGCGGATCGGGTGGTGCGGGAGGCGGCGGACCCGGAGGCCCTGGTGCATGAAGTGCTGGGTTATCCCCTGCCCCTGGCGGGGCTGGCCGAGTGGCTGCAGGCCCGGGCCCCCGCCGGGGCGGTGGTGCAGCGCGACGAGCAGGGGCGCCTGGCTAGCTTTACCCATGCCGGCTGGGAGATCGACTACGACTATCCGGAGGCCTCCAGTGCCGACACCCTGCCCTGGCGCCTGCACGCCCGCCACGGCGACCTGCTGGACCTGAAACTGCGCATCGACGATTGGAAGTCCGAATGAGCCAGCCTTCTCCCGCTTCGGTCTGGACCTGGGACAGCATCTATCCCGCCCCGGCCAAGCTCAACCTGTTCCTGCACGTGGTGGGCCGCCGGGCCGATGGCTACCATCTGCTGCAGACCGTTTTCCGCTTCATCGACCGCAGCGACACCCTGGGCTTTGCGCCCCGGGCCGACGGGCAGGTGCGCCTGGCGACGCCCCTGCCCGGAGTGCCGGAGGAGCAGGACCTGACCGTGCGTGCCGCCCGCTTGCTGCAACAGGCCACGGGGTGCCGCCAGGGAGTCACCATCTCCCTGGATAAGCGCCTGCCCATGGGGGGGGGCGTTGGCGGCGGCAGTTCCGATGCGGCGACCGTGCTCCTGGCGCTGAACCATCTGTGGGGACTGGGGCTGCCTCGGGCTCGCCTGCAGGCCCTGGGGGCGACGCTGGGGGCTGATGTGCCTGTATTCATTTTTGGCGCCAGCGCCTTTGCCCAGGGCGTGGGTGAGGAATTGCAGGAAGTGGCTTTGCCCCCGGCCTGGTACCTGGTGCTGGAGCCGCCGGTAGGCGTCCCCACGGCAGCGATTTTCGGCGCTCCGGAACTGTGCCGGGATACCCCTGCCTTGGTCCCCGCCCAATGGCATCCCGGCGTCGGGCACAACGACCTGGAGCCCGTGGCCTGCCGCCGCTACCCGGAGGTGGCGCGCCACCTGGCCTGGCTGGGGCAGTATGGCGAGGCCCGCATGAGCGGCTCCGGTGCTTGCGTCTTTGCTGCCTGGCCGGAGGCCCAGGGTGCCACCGCCGCCTTGGCGGCGCTACCTGCCGACATGAAAGGCTGGGTCGCCCAAGGGCTGGACGTCCATCCCCTGCGCCACCTGGCGGTATGAAGGGCGCTTCTCGGGGTCCTGGCGCGGCCGTGAAGGGTGTTTTGCAAAAAATCAGGCAAAAAATTTGCGGCGCCAAAAAAATTACTGTACTATCCGCGCCTCGCTGATTACGAAACGCCAGCGCAGCTGGTTGGTGTAAGTGTTTGGCCAAGAATTCCAGCCGTTGCCCTCAGGGTGGCGGTAACAGCAGTTACCAAGCAGTACTAGCGGTTACTGGGGAGTCGCCAAGTTGGTTAAGGCACCGGATTTTGATTCCGGCATGCGAAGGTTCGAATCCTTCCTCCCCAGCCAAATAAATAAACGGGCAGGATCCTCCTGCCCGTCTTGCTTTTCTGGGGTCGCCCCTATGGCCTACGACAGCCTGATGGTCTTCACCGGCAATGCCAGCCCCAAGCTGGCTGCCGACGTGGTCAAACGCCTTAGCATTTCCCTCGGTCGCGCCAATGTTGGGCGCTTCTCCGACGGCGAAGTGAGTGTGGAAATCCAGGAGCACGTACGCGGCAAAGACGTGTTCGTGCTGCAATCCACCTGCGCTCCTACCAACGACAACCTGATGGAACTGCTGGTCATGGTGGACGCCCTCAAGCGCGCCTCCGCCGGCCGTATCACCGCCGCCATCCCCTATTTCGGTTATGCCCGCCAAGACCGGCGCGGCCGCTCCGCCCGGGTGCCCATCGCCGCCAAGCTGGTGGCCGATCTGCTCACCGCCGCCGGGGTGGACCGGGTGCTGACCATGGACCTGCACGCTGAGCAGATCCAGGGCTTCTTCGATATCCCGGTAGATAACATCTACTCCCTGCCCATCCTGTTGGGCGATATCTGGAAGCAGAACATTCCCGACCTGATGGTGGTCTCCCCCGACGTGGGCGGCGTGGTCCGGGCCCGTTCCCTGGCCAAGCGCCTGGAGTGCGAGCTGGCCATCATCGACAAGCGTCGTCCCAAGGCCAACGTTTCCGAAGTGATGAACATCATCGGCGAAGTCGAAGGCCGCACCTGCGTTCTCATGGACGACATGGTGGATACCGCCGGCACCCTGTGCAAGGCCGCCTCTGCCCTCAAGGCCAACGGGGCCAAGCGGGTCCTGGCCTACTGCACCCACCCGGTGCTGTCCGGCGCCGCCATCGAGCGCATCGCCACGTCCGACCTGGACGAACTGGTGGTGACCGACACCATTCCCCTGCGCGCCGATGCCGAGGCTTGCCCCCGCATCCGCCAGTTGTCGGTGGCTGACCTGCTGGCTGAGACCATCCGTCGCATCAGCAACGAGGACTCCGTGTCCTCCCTGTTCATCGAATAAGTTTTTCTCAACCACCCTTCCTGGTCGCGGGAAGGGTAACTTTTGGAGTCATCATGGCCTTTGAATTCAACGTGCAAGAGCGCACCCTGCAGGGCACCGGAGCGAGCCGCCGCCTGCGTCGCGCTAGCAAAGTTCCCGGTATCGTTTACGGTGGTACCGCAGCTCCCGTGTCCATCGAAATGGACCACAACGCCATTTACCTGGCCCTGCGCAAGGAATCCTTCCACTCTTCCGTCATCACCCTGAACCTGGGCGACAAGAAGGAAACCGTGCTGCTGCGTGACACCCAAGTGCACCCCTACCGTCCCATCGTTCTGCACGTTGATTTCCTGCGCGTGGATCCCACCCACAAGCTGCACACCAAGGTGCCCCTGCACTTCGTGAACGCCGACATCGCCCCGGGCGTCAAGCTGGGTGGTGGCATCGTCTCCCACGTGCTGAACGAAGTGGAAGTGTCCTGCCTGGCTGCCGACCTGCCTGAGTTCATCGAAGTGGATCTGAAGGATCTGGCTGCTGGCCACTCTATCCACGCCGGCGACCTGAAGCTGCCGAAGGGCGTGTCCCTGACCCAGCACGGCCAGGACAACCCCGTGGTTGCCACCATCCTCGCCGTCCGCGGCGCTGGTGAAGCGGCTGCCGAAGGCGAGGCTGCTGCCTCCTGAGGCTGACCGGCCCGCAACGGTCCACGGCCTGTCCGTGAAGCAAGCCGCCGTCCGGCCCCTGGCCTACGGCGGCTTGTTTTTTGTGCTTTCAGACCTTTCCCTACTCTCTTCCCGTTCCGAGCGATGAATCCACCGCGCCTGATTGTCGGCCTGGGTAACCCCGGAGCCGAATACGAAGACACCCGGCACAACGCTGGCTTCTGGTTTGTGGACCAGCTGGCCCGGGACCTCAAGACGCACTTGGCGCCCCAGAAGAATTTCTTCGGCCTGGTGGCAAAAGCTGGCGATGTCTGGCTGCTGCAGCCCACCACCTTCATGAATCGCTCTGGCCAGTCCGTGGCGGCCCTGGCCCGCTTCTACAAGATCGCACCGGAGGAGGTGCTGGTGGTGCACGACGAGCTGGACCTGCTGCCCGGTGCCATCCGCCTCAAGCAGGGCGGCGGCAATGGCGGGCACAATGGTCTGAAGGACATCCAGGCCCAGCTTGGCACTCCCGATTTCTGGCGCCTGCGCCTGGGGATCGGTCATCCGCGCAGCCTCAACCTCAAGCAGGAGGTGGTGGAT
Organism: Azospira sp.; assembly: GCA_035255085.1. Classification (GTDB taxonomy): domain Bacteria; phylum Pseudomonadota; class Gammaproteobacteria; order Burkholderiales; family Rhodocyclaceae; genus Azospira. The sequence goes on from DATEZY010000212.1 coordinate 36,832, forward strand.
TTCGTCCTGCACCGCCCGCGCCATGAGGAACAGCAGGAAATCGACCGGGCCATCGAGCGCTGCCTCCTGGCCTGGCCCCGAATTGCCGCCGGCGATTTCGCCGGCGCCCAGCAACAACTCCACGGCAAAACCGTTTAAGGAATCGACATGAGCCTGAAATGCGGCATCGTCGGCCTGCCCAACGTGGGCAAGTCCACCCTCTTCAACGCCCTGACCAAGGCGGGCATCGAAGCGGCCAATTACCCCTTCTGCACCATTGAACCCAACGTCGGCATCGTCGAAGTGCCCGATCCACGCATGGCGGCCCTGGCCGAGATCGTCAAACCCCAGCGCATGCAGCCGGCCATCGTTGAGTTCGTCGATATCGCCGGCCTGGTGGCCGGTGCTTCCAAGGGCGAAGGCCTGGGCAACCAGTTCCTGGCCAACATCCGGGAAACCGATGCCATCGTGAATGTGGTGCGCTGCTTCGACGACCCCAACGTGGTGCACGTCTCCGGCCGGGTGGACCCCATCGCCGACATCGAGACCATCATTACCGAACTGGCCCTGGCCGACCTGGCCGTGGTGGAGCGCACCATCGCCCGAGACGGCAAGAAGGCCAAGTCCGGCGACAAGGAAGCCCAGAAGCTGATCCCGGTGCTGGAAAAGCTGCAGCCCCACCTGAACGAAGGCAAGCCTGCCCGTACCGCCAACCTGTCCGACGACGACAAGGCCATTATCAAGCCCCTCTGCCTGCTCACCATCAAGCCTGCCATGTACGTGGGCAACGTCATGGAGGACGGTTTCGAGAACAATCCCCACCTGGACCGCCTGCGGGAATTTGCCGCCAAGGAAGGCGCTCCCGTGGTGGCCGTCTGCGCCAAGATCGAGGAAGAACTGGCCGACCTGGAAGACGAAGACAAGAAGGCCTTCCTGGCCGACCTGGGTCTGGACGAGCCGGGCCTCAACCGCCTCATCCGCGCCGGCTACGACCTGCTCGGCCTGCAGACCTACTTCACCGCCGGGGTGAAGGAAGTGCGCGCCTGGACCATCCACAAGGGCGATACCGCCCCCCAGGCCGCCGGCGTCATCCACACCGACTTTGAGAAGGGCTTCATCCGGGCCCAGACCATCGCCTACGCCGACTTCATCGCCTTCAAGGGCGAGCAGGGCGCCAGGGAAGCCGGCAAGATGCGTTCCGAAGGCAAGGAATACGTGGTACAGGACGGTGACGTGATGAACTTCCTGTTCAACGTCTAGCCCTTTTCCCTCCCGCAAAAAGCCGGCCCCCTCACTTCGAGCGGGCCGGCTTTTTATCGGCTAATATGCCAGTCGATTTTTAAAAAGGGAGTGCTGAAATGAAAAAAATTGCCTTAACCCTGGCTTCGGTGGCGCTGCTGGCCCTGAGCGGCTGTGCTTCGGTACCCATGGGGGATCCCCAGAAAAACCTGGCCCTCAAGACCTTCACCGCCAAGCAGGATGTGGCCGGACTGTATATCTACCGCAACGAGTCCATGGGTGCGGCCATCAAGATGGACGTGGAGGTGGATGGTAAGCCCCTCGGCCAGACGGCGGCCAAGACCTACCTGTATACCGAATTGGCGCCGGGCAAGCATGTGGTTACCTCCAAGGCCGAAAATGACTTCAGCCTGGATCTGGACGTGCTGCCGGGCAAGCTCTATTACGTCTGGCAGGAAGTGAAAATGGGCATTCTCTATGCCCGCACCAAGTTGAACCTGGTCGATGAGAAGGCGGGCCAGGCCGGGGTGCTGGAGACCCAATTGGCGGCTCCCGCGCCTGCCATCGCCAGCAAGTAGGCCATTGCGTCCCGCCCTGTGGCCCGTTCGCCGGGACAGGGGGCGAATCCGGAAAACCCCGCCGCTCCGGCGGGGTTTTTGTTTATTCAATTTGGTTATTTGGTGCGGCCCTGCGAAGGCGGGTAGGGTGTCGACAGCGAGCCTGGCCTGACAATCCGTCAGGGAACTTAACGTTTAATCCATCTCGGGAACCGTTCGTCGTTCCAGTTGTCCGCAATGCGGTCTTGGGCCGGCGGGGTCGGTATAATTCATTGATAATCCTGAATAAGACAGGATATTAGTTTTTCCTGATGGATTCCGCTCCGGTTTGAAATGCCTGCGTGGCGCCCGGCTTCCGGATCCTCTAATCCCTTAGCTGCCCGTTCCTGGCCTCGCTGCGTCCGCCTCACTCGTTGAGGGGATGTGGGCTTGTGTCTTGAGCCCCTTGTCGGGCGGCTGCCTGCTTTGGAAATTGTTGTGATGAAAATGATTAAGACCCTCTTTGGTGCCGTTGTTGGCACCGTGGCCGGCCTGTTCCTGCTGGCCCAGAACGCCGTCGCCGCCGATCAGCCTCTCGCCGGTGCCGGCTCTTCCGCTGCCGCGCCGATCTTCCGCGTCTGGGCCCGGGACTACAGCAAGGCCCATGGCGTGGCCTTGACCTACGAAGCGAGCGGCTCCGCTGCCGGTCTGCAGAAAATCCGTACCCGGGAAGTCGCCTTCGGGGCGAGCGATATCGCTCCCAGCAGCGCCGAATTGGGCAAGGACGGACTAGCCCTGTTCCCGGTCGCCATTACCGGCGTCGCGCCGGTGGTGAACCTGCCCAAGGTGGGTGACGCCCAACTGCGCCTTTCCGGCGAGGTGCTGGCGCGCATCTTCCTGGGGGATATCACCAGCTGGAACAGCCCCGACATCGCCAAGCTGAACCCGGGCCTGGCCCTGCCGGATCTGCCGATCAAGGTCGTGGTGCGCAGCGACGGCTCCGGTACCACCTACAACTTCGCCGACTATCTGGCCAAGGTCAGCCCGGCGTGGAAGGATAAGAACGGCGTCCGTGCCAGCTATCCCTGGCCGGCCGGCTTCGATGCCGTCAAGGGCAGCGACGGGGTGGTCAAGGCGGTCAAGGAAATTCCCGGCGCCATCGGTTACCTGGACTACGGCTACATCAAGGAGCAGCGCCTTTCCGCCGTGCAGCTGAAGAACCTGGATGGGGAGTTCGTCAAGCCGTCCAATGCCGCTTTCCGAAGCGCCATGACCGGCAGCGAGTGGGCCACCAAGGGGGCGTTCTCCACCAGCCTGGCCAACCGGCCGGGCAAGGGGACCTGGCCCATCATCGGTGGCATCTATGTGCTGCTGCCCCAAGTGACGACGACGCCCGATATGACCGAGCGCGCCATCAAGTTCTTCGTCTGGGCCTTCGTCAATGGCGATACCCTGGTCCAGGAAAGCAGCTTCGTGCGCCTGCCCGATTCGGTGCAAGGCGCTGCCTTCAAGGTGCTGTCCACCATCCGGGATAAGGCGGGCAACCTGGTCGGCATGGCCGCCATCGGCGATGCCAGTGCCGGCCGCTGACTTCCGGCGGCGGGGGCGGGCAGGCTAGGGCCTTTTCCCCGCCCCATTGTCTGCGGCGTCTCGCCGCCATTCATCGCTCATGGGCCGGCCCCTGAATATCCAGGAGCCGGCTTTTTTTCGCCCGCCGATCCAGTAGACTCTCGGCCATGTCGTCGCTCAAGCCTTCCGCCTATCGGGGCCGCTTTGCCCCCTCTCCCTCCGGTCCCCTGCATTTCGGCTCCCTGGTGGCGGCTGTCGGCAGCTTTCTCGAAGCCCATCGCCACCAGGGCCAATGGCTGGTGCGCATGGAAGACGTGGATCAGCCCCGTACCGTCCCCGGTGCCGCCGATGCCATCCTGCGTACCCTGGAGGCCTATGGTTTTTCCTGGGAGGGATCGGTGCTTTACCAGAGCCAGCGCCTCGAAGCCTATGCGGATGCCCTGGCCCGGCTCAAGGCCAGTGGCGATGCCTACCCCTGTGGCTGTTCGCGCAAGGAGATAAGCGACTCCGGCAGTGGCCATTCCATCGACGGGGCACCGCTCTACCCGGGTACCTGCCGCGACGGCCTGCCCCCTGGACGCCAGCCCCGAGCCTGGCGCCTGCGGGTGCCGGAGCGGGAGGTGGCTTTCGTTGACCTCGTGCAGGGGGCGGTATGCCAGAACCTGGCGCGGGAGGTGGGGGATTTCGTCCTGCTGCGGGCCGACGGCCAATATGCCTACCAGCTGGCGGTGGTGGTGGATGATGCGGCCCAGGGGGTGACCCAGGTGGTGCGGGGTGCCGACCTGCTCGATTCCACTGCCCGCCAGATCTGGCTCCAGGAATGCCTGGGCTTTCCCCCAGTGACCTATGCCCACCTGCCGGTGGCAACCAATGCCCGGGGGGAAAAACTCTCCAAGCAGACCCGGGCGCCGGCCCTGGACGATGCCCGGCCGGTGCCCGCTCTCTGGGAGGCCCTGGCGTTCCTCGGGCAGCGCCCTCCTGCCGAATTGCGCCAGGGGGACTTGGCCGAATTGTGGGCTTGGGCCAAGGAACATTGGGATCTGGGGAACGTGCCCCGCCAGCGGGGCATCCCCCTGGTCTGAGAGGGCCGTGGATTGGCGATCGCGGCCTGGTATGGCCGGGAGATCGTTATTTGACGCGCCTTTCCGGCGACTCAGTGCTTGGCGCTATAGCCGGCAATGCCAATCATCAGGCGTACCAGGGAATAGCTGGCCCAGCGCAGCAGGCGGGAATAGAGGGGCAGGCGGTGCCAACGCCCCGGCTGCAGTTCCCGGGCGCCGCTGGCCATGGCCAGGCCCAGGCTGTGGCGCAGTTCCTCGGCGAAGCCCCGGTCCTGGACGAAGACATTGCCTTCCCGGGCCAGCAGCAGGCTGAAGGGGTCGATGTTGCTGGAGCCCACCGTGGCCCACTGGCCATCCACCACCGCCACCTTGGCGTGGAGAAAGCTGCGGTGGTACTCGTGAATGTGGATGCCGGCCTTGAGCAGGGCGCCGTAGAGGGCCTGGCTGGCGTAGTGCAGCAGCCGGTATTCCACCCGTCCCTGGAGCAGCACGGTGACCCGCACTCCCCGGCCCGCCGCGTCCACCAGGGCCTGGCGAAAGCGCTTGCCGGGCAGGAAGTAGGCGTTGGCGATGAGGATTTCCTCCCGGGCCTGGTCGATGGCCTCCAGGTAGGTTTCCTCGATGTCGCGCCGGTGCCGCAGGTTGTCCCGCAGCACGAAGGCGGCGGTCTGGTGGCCGATGGGGGCATCGGCCAGGGGCAGGCTGGGGCCCACCGAGTAGCGGCGCTGCAGGCGGGCCCATACCACCAGTTCCCACAGGCGCCGTACCGCCCGGTAGATGGGGCCCAGGAGTGGCCCCTCCACCCGCACCGCGTAATCGTAGCGGGGGGGGATCTGGTGCGGAGTGTTGCGGTCGTCGATGATGTTGATGCCGCCGACGAAGGCCACCTTGCCGTCGATGACGGCGATCTTGCGGTGCAGGCGGCGCAGGCGGTGCCGACGCAGGCGGAAGGTAGCCAGTTCCTGGCGGAAGATCAGGACCTGGACACCATCGGCCACTAGGGCCGGCATCAGGGTGTTGGGAAAATCCCGGGCGCCGAAGCCATCCACCAGCAGGCGCACCGTCACCCCGCGCCGGGCTGCCTGGGAGAGGGCGGCAGCCACGGTCTCGCCGGTGGTGTCGGCCTCGAAAATATAGGTTTCCAGATAGATTTCTTCCCGGGCGCCGTCGATTTCGGCGATCAGGGCGGGAAAGTATTCGGCCCCGCTGTTGAGCAGGGTCAGGCGGTTGCCGGGCAGGAACTCGGCCTGCATGCCTAGAACGTGGCCCGCAGCTGGGCCGAGAGGGCTGCGTGGTCGGAAATGCGGGACCAGGGTTGGCCGAAATGGACCTCCGTCCGTTCCACGGCGAAGCCCCGCACATAGATGCGGTCGAGACGGAACAGGGGCAGGCCGGCCGGGTAGCTGCGTACCGGTCGGCCGGTGGCACCGCCGAAGACTTCGACCAGGCCCAGGCGATCGGCCAGCAAGCTGCCGGCCCGGTTGCGCCAGTCGTTGAAGTCGCCGGCGATGATCAGGGGGGCGTTGGCCGGCACCAGGGCTTCCAGGCGCTCGGCCAGGGCGGCTACTTGCAGCCGCCGGCTGCGTCCGAGGAGGGAGAGGTGCACGCAGACGCAGTGCAGGGGCGCCTCCCAGCCGGGCACCTGCAATTGGCAGTGCAGGACGCCGCGGCGCTCGAACTGGAGGTGGGTCACGTCCTGGTTGTGGGCCGAGAGGATGGGAAAGCGGGAAAGGATGGCATTGCCGTGGTGGCCATGGTCATACACCATGTTGCGACCGTAGGCCGTGGCCTGCCAGGTTTCCGCCGCCAGGAATTCGTGCTGGGGCTCCTCCGGCCAGTGTTCGTGCCGCTCGGCGTGACCCAGGTGCAGGCCCTGGACCTCCTGCAGAAACACCAGATCCGGTCCCAGCTCACGCAGCCGGTCCCGCAGTTCGTGCACCATCATGCGGCGGTTGAACTGGGAAAAACCTTTGTGGATGTTGTAGGTGGTGACGTGTAGCGTGGGAGCGGACATGGCCGACGACGATGCTATCCGTGCTGTTTCCAATATTTGAAGGTTACCACGCCTGCCCCGGCCCACTAGGCGATGCCCTAGTTATGACGGCAGCGAGCGCCTGGTAAAATTTGCGAAACATCAAAGAAATGCGACGCCAAATATGGATTTTTCCCGCTTCAAACTCCGCACCCAGATTGCCATCATGCTGGGGGTGCTCGTAGCCGGCATGCTGATCTTTGGTGCCTGGTCCTTCCGTACCCTGGGGCAGGTCGAAGTCAATGGCCCCATCTATCGCGATATCGTCCGCGGCAAGGATCTGGTGGCCGATATCCTGCCGCCTCCGGCCTACATCATCGAATCCTACCTGGTGGTGCTGCAGCTGGCCGACCCGGAGCGGGGAGCAGAGCGGGAGTCCCTGATTGCCCGCCTGGGCGATCTGAAAAAGGATTACGTCACCCGCCACACCTTCTGGCAGGGAGAGCCCCTTGCCGCCGAACTCCGGGAGCAGTTCCTGACCCAGGCCCATCGGCCGGCGGAGCAATTCTTCCGTCTGGTGGATGAGCGGTTCCTGCCCCATCTGAGGGCAGGTGACCATGCCGCCTTGCGTGAAGACCTGCAAGCCGTGCGGATTGCCTACGAATCCCACCGCCAGGCGGTGGATCGGGTGGTGGACCTGGCCAACCGGGGCAACGCGGCCCAGGAACAACAGGCCGACGCCGCTATCTCCAGCGCCAGTCTGGGGCTGGGCCTGGTGCTTGGCTTGGCTTTGTTGGGTGGAGGGGCCCTGGCGCTGGTCATTAGCGGTGGCTTGATCGCCCGCATCCGGCAGGCCGCTGAGGTGGCTACCCGGGTGGCCCAGGGCGACTTGCGCACCCCTGTGGCGGTGGATGCGGGGGGAGAGGTCGGTGAGTTGATGTCGGCCCTGCAGACCATGCAGTTGCGGTTGCGGGACCTGATCGCCCATCTGGGGGAGAGCGCCGACCACATTTTCAGCGCCTCCCAGCAACTGTCAGTATCGGCGGAGCAGGTCTCTTCCCGTACTCAGGACCAGTCCCAGTCGGCTCAGCATATTGCCGGCGCGGTTTCGGCCCTGACCGAGCAGATCGCCGCCATGGCCGAGAGCGCCAACCGTTCCGAAGCCATGGTGCATACGGCGGGTAATACTTCGGCCCAGGGCAGCGCAGCGGTGGCCCGTACGGCGGAAGAGGTGGCGGAAGTGGCGCGTCGGGTGGGGGAAACCTCGGACACCATCCAGGCCCTGGGGGATCAGTCCCGGCGCATCTCCGACATCGTCAATGTGATCAAGGAAATCGCCGACCAGACCAACCTGCTGGCCCTCAACGCCGCCATTGAGGCGGCTCGGGCGGGGGAGACGGGGCGCGGCTTTGCCGTGGTGGCCGATGAGGTGCGTAAATTGGCAGAACGCACCAGCGCATCCACTCATGAAATCACTGCCATGATTACCGCGGTACAGACCGGCACCAACCGGGCGGTGGAATCCATGCTGCTCGGTTCTGAAAAGGCCAAGGACGGGGTGGGCCTAGTGCAACAGGCGGCGGCCACCATGCTGGAAATAAAGGCCGGGACCGATGCCATTACCGAAGAGATCGTCAGCATTTCTTCGGCCCTGAGATCCCAGGCCGAGAGCAGTCGGCGGGTGACCCATCAGGTGGATGAAATCGCCCGGGTGTCCGGCGACAACAACCTGGCCATTCAGGAAGTCGCCCAGACGGCGGTAAGCCTGACCCGGCTGGCCGAGGCTCAGCACGAGGCGGTGGCGCGCTTCCACCTCTGATACAGCGAGGCACCAACAAAAAGGGCGTCCGAGGACGCCCTTCTTTTTTCCTGCTGCCAGGTCTCAGGAAACGGCCAGCATCCGGTCCAGGGCGACCTTGGCCTGCACCGCTTCGTGTTCCGGCACCTTGATCTGGTTCACCACCTTGCCCTCGGCCAGGTTCTCCAGGGTCCAGGCCAGGTGCTGGGGGTCGATGCGCTGCATGGTGGAGCACATGCACACCGTCGGCGACATGAACTGGACGATCTTGCCCTCGGCCTTCACTTCCTCGGCCAGGCGGTTCACCAGGTTGAGTTCGGTGCCCACCAGCCAGCGGGTATTGGGCGCCGCTTCCTTGATGGTCTTGACGATGTGTTCGGTGGAGCCGACGTAGTCCGACTGCTTGCACACCTCGAAGGCGCACTCCGGGTGGGAGATCACCAGGCCGTCCGGGTGTTCGTTGCGGAAGCGCAGGATGTGGCCCGGCTGGAACATCTGGTGCACGGAGCAATGGCCCTTCCACAGCAGGATCTTGGCGTCCTTGATCTGCTGGGGGGTGAGGCCGCCATACTCCTGGTCCGGATCCCACACCACCATCTCTTCCATGGGGATGCCCATGTTGTGGCCGGTCCAGCGGCCCAGGTGCTGGTCGGGGAAGAACAGCACCTTCTCGCGCTGGGCAAAGGCCCACTTGGCGATGGTGCCGGCGTTGGAGGAGGTGCACACGATGCCGCCGCGCTCGCCGCAGAAGGCCTTCAGGTCGGCGGCGGAGTTGATGTAGGTGACCGGGGTGACGAGGGACTCGGCGTTGCCCAGCACCTCGTTCAGTTCGCGCCAGCAGCGCTCCACCTTGGCCAGGTTGGCCATGTCGGCCATGGAACAGCCGGCAGCCAGGTCGGGCAGGATGGCGATCTGGTTGGGCTTGGACATGATGTCCGCCACCTCGGCCATGAAATGCACGCCGCAGAAGACGATGTAGTCGGCATCGGCCTGGGAGGCCAGGCGGGAGAGCTTGAGGGAGTCGCCGGTCAGGTCGGCGTGCTGGTACACATCGGCCCGCTGGTAGTGGTGGCAGAGCAGGACGGCCTTCTTGCCCAGCTTGGCCCGGGCGGCGCGGATGCGGTCCTGACAATCGGCGTCAGCCATCTGGTTGAAGCGGTCGAATTGAATGGTGGCGTGCATTTGCTAGTATCTGTCCGTACGGAATAGGGGTGGCTTAACTGCAGGGAGCCTGATTTGCGCAAAGAGAAATTCTATCACCGCTGTGCCGGGTCCTTTCTGGTGCTTTGCCTGGGTTTTGGCAGCGTGCCGGGTGGGGCCACCAATGCGGCCCTGGAGACCGATGACCTGCTCCTGACGGCGCCGCCCCGCACCATCCAGGACGTGACCCGCTTGCTGGAGCAATACAAGCCGGACCCGAGTGCAGCAGCGGAGGCGCTGCAGGCGGCGTCGGCAACCGTGCCCACTACCTCAGACCGCAATAGCTTGTTCGAGTTTTATTGGGCCCGGGCCCGGGCTGCGGGAAAAATCGGCCGTATCAAGCAGCAACTCGAAGACCTGCGTCAGGCTCGGGATCTGGGGGAACCGGGGAGCGCCCGCCAGGTGCGGGCCCTGCGCGAGTTGGCGTCGGCCGAGACCTCCGGCGGCAATCTGCTTAGCGCCGTGCGCTATTCGGAAGAGGCCATCCGCACCACCCCCGCCAATGCCACCGGCCAGCTGACCGGGGCCAACCAGCTGGCGGCCTACCAATACACCCTGATCGGCGACTTCGATGCCGCCCGGGCCAAGCTGCGGGACCTGGAGGGCGTCCTCATAGTGCTCAAGCGGGGCAAGAACTGGAACAACTTCGGCCTTTCCTGGCAGGCCAACTACGAGCGGGGCCGGGCCGAACTGTTCCGCGTCGAAGGCCGCTTCCTCGAGGCCGAGGCTGCCTATCGCCAGGCCTTGAAGGCGAATGCCGCTTTTGCCCAGATCAATCCCCAACTGGCGGCGCGGGGGCTGGAAGGGCCATCCCAGGATAGCGTCCTGCGCTTTGGCGAAGTCCTGGAACGAAGCCTGGCGAGCACCCTCTTGGCTCAGGGAAAGACCGCCGAAGCCGAAGTCGTGGCCCGTCAGGCCATCCGCCACTCCCTGGAGCGGGGCGGGCGCGGTTCGGTCGATGTGGGGCAGGGGATACGGCTCCTGGCCAGCATTCTGGCCGAGGAAGGTCGTCTTGACGAGGCTGCCCAATTGGCCCGGGCGGCACTGGAAACTTTCCAGAGCGCCGGGGCTGCGCCGGAGTCCCGCTTGTTAGCTGATGGCCGGCGGGCCCTGGCGGCCGCCCTAGTGGCCCAGGGGCGCTATGGGGAGGCCTTGCAGGTATTCGAAGCGCTGCGCCAGGGCCTGGGCAGTGCGCCGGAACTGCTGGCCAAGACCGGTAGCGGCGATCTGGACTGGGTCCTGGCCCGGCTGCGGACCGGCGATGCCCACGGGGCAGAGTCGATGGCCGCCGCCATGCTGGAATGGTCGCGCCAGCGTTATGGCGACAATGGGATGCGGACCGCCGAAGTGCGGGGCTTCCATGCCATGACCCTGGCGGCCACGGGCAAGGAGATGGCCGCCTTTCAGGCCTATCAGCAGGCCATTCCCCTGTTGCTGGAGCAGGCCCGCAACGACTCCGAGGCGGAGAGCGGGACGCGCAAGCGCCAGCAACGCTTGATCCTGATCCTGGAGGGCTATCTGCAACTGCTGGGACGGCTGGAGATGGAGCACCACCCCCTGCCCAAGGGCTTCGATGTGGTGGCCGAGTCTTTCCGCCTGGCCGATATCGCCCGCTCCAGCGGCGTGCAACGGGCCTTGACCGCCAGCGCTGCCCGGGCCCGCATCGAGGACCCGGCCCTGGCCGACCTGGCGCGCCAGGAACAGGATGCCCAGCGGCGCGTCAATTCCCTCAATGCCCTGCTTACCCAGCTCCTGTCCGCCGCGCCGGACCAGCAGCTACCCCAGGTGCAGCAAAAAATCCGTAACGATGTGGACACCCTGCGCCGTCAGCGGGAAGGCTACAAACAGGAAATCGCCAGGCGCTTTCCCGAATACGCCCGGCTGGTGGATCCCCAGCCGGTGACCCTGGCCGAGGCCCGCCGCAGCCTGCATCCGGGGGAGGTGCTGGTGGCCTGGTACTTCGGCGAGGAGGGCGGCCAGGTCTGGGCCGTCCCCGCCCAGGGACCTGCCCAGTTTGCTGCCGTTCCCCTTTCCCGCCAGGCCATGGCCGCCGAGGTCGCCAAGCTGCGCCGTTCCCTGGATCCGGGGGTGAGCACCATCGACGAGATTCCGCCCTTCGATGTCGCCACGGCCCACCGCCTCTATCAGTCCCTGCTGCAACCGGTACAGCCGGCCTGGCAGGGGGCCAAGGTGGTGCTGGCCGTTCCCCATGGCGAACTGGGGCAATTGCCTCTTTCCGTGTTGTTGACCGAGGCGGTGGGGCAGCCGGCCAAGGGCGGCCTGGCCTTTGCCGGCTATCGGGACCTGCCTTGGCTGGTCAAGCAGGTGGCCATTGCCCAACTGCCTTCGGTGACTTCCCTCGCCAGCCTGCGCAGCCTCAAGCCGGGAGGCGCGGAACGGCGTCCCTTCATCGGCTTCGGCGACCCCCTGTTCAGTGCCGAGCAGGCCAAGCTTGCCGCTGCCAAATCAGGTGCCGGCCTGGCTACCCGGGGTGTGCCCCTGAAACTGCGCAACACCCCGAAGACCAGCGGAGTCGATTCGGCTGAGCTGGCCTTGCTGCCGCGGCTGCCGGATACCAACAGCGAAATTCGGGAGATCGGCCGAGTCCTTGGCGCCGAGCAGGAGGAGGACATTTATCTGCAAGCCCGGGCCAGCGAGCAGTCGGTGTTCGGGGCCAATCTGGCGGACCGGCGGGTGGTGATGTTCGCCACCCACGGGCTGGTGCCTGGCGACCTGAACGGTCTCAATGAACCGGCCCTGGCCCTCACGGCGCCGGAAGTGGCCGGCGGCCAGGGCGATGGCCTGCTGACCCTGGATGAAATCCTGGGGCTTAAGCTCAATGCCGATTGGGTGGTACTCTCCGCCTGCAACACTGCCGCCGGCGAGGGCAGCGGGGCCGAGGCCATCTCCGGACTGGGACGCGCCTTCTTCTACGCCGGCGCCCGGGCCCTGTTGGTTTCCAACTGGCCGGTGGAAACGGTGGCGGCGCGGCTGATCATGACCGACCTGTTCCGGCGCCAGGTGCAGACACCTGCCCTGGCCAAGGCCGAGGCCCTGCGCCAGTCCATGCTGGCGCTACTGGGCGGACCGGGAAGTGTGGATGCCAAGACGGGCAAGGCTGTTTTCAGCTATGCCCACCCCTTATTCTGGGCCCCCTTTGTCGTGGTGGGCGATTAATGCGAGGAGCGAGTGTTATGCCGATGATGAAGCGAACGGTAGCTGCGGGCGTGTTGCTGCTGGCCTGGTGCGCCACGGCCTCCGCCGTCACCCTGATCAAGGACGATGAAGCACGCCAGCCCGCCGCAGCCGGCAGTCTGGCCACCCGGGGCATCACCCGGGGGCCCGGGGTGAAGCTGTTGTCTCCCGATCCGGCTGCCGGCAGCATCAAGTCCCCCTTCAATTTCAAGGTGGCCTTCGAGCCCCGGGGCGGAGCCAAAATCGATCCGGCAACGGTCTCCGTCACCTACCTCAAAGCCACGCCGGTGGATCTGCTGCCCCGGGTCAAGCCCGGGCTGACGCCCGGTGGCATCGACCTGGCCGGCGCCGAGGTGCCTCCCGGCGAGCACCAGATCAAGATCACGGTGCAGGACAGTGAGGGGCGCCAGACCTCCACGGTGCTCCAACTCAACGTCGTGAAGTAGGCGCCCATGAAGTGCGCTTATTGCGCCTCGGAAATCGCCCGGGAAGCGTTGGTTTGTCCGGTGTGCCGGCGCGACCTGTACCTGTTCAAGCCCCTGCTGGCCCGCATCGCCGAACTCGAAGCCCAGGTGGCTGCAGCCCCTGAGGTGAAAGCCTTGCTGGAGCGCATCCGGGTGCTGGAAGCCGGGGCGGCGGCTGGGGGGCTAGCCGATGGCTTGGCCATTCCGGCAACGGCGGGACAGGAGGATGGTGTCGGCGGAAATCGTCTTGGCCCCCGGGGCTGGCTGCGCTACTGGGGGCTGCCGTTGCTCCTGCTGTTGCTGGCCCATGGCTTGATCGTGGTGGCCTTCGACCTCAATACGCTGTACCTGCGCCTGGTATCCCTGCTCATTCCGCTGCCTTTCGGCTACTTCCTGCTGCGCAACGGAGCCCGCTCGTTCTTCGGCGGAGCCTTGGCGGCCTTTGCCATGGCGGCGCTGGCGGTGCTGGGCATGAGCGGTATCGTTGCCTATACGGATGGAGTGGCCTGGCTGCCCCAGGGGCGGGGCGAGTGGCGGGAGTTTGGCGAATATGCGGCCAGCGTCGGCTTCAGTTACCTGACCGGAATGTTGCTCGGGCGTTTGCTGGCGCGGCGGCCGGAGGGTCTGGCCCCAGGGGAGTTCCAGGGGGGCGGCTGGAAGGTGATGCTGGCCCGCCATTTGGTGAGCGGGCCGCCGAGCTTCGAGAAAATCCAGGCGACGGTGACCAAGATCAACGAGGTCAGCAGCTCCCTCGTCGCCATCGGCACCACCGCCCTGTCGATCTATACCGGTCTGAAGGGGCTGCTCGGCTGAGGGTGAGGGGAGTCAGCCCTGACGCCAGGGCAGGCCGGCATGGCGCCAGCCACCGACCTTGTTGCGCTGCTCGCTGGCATCCTTGTCGCCCTCGAAGCCTTCGAGCACGTTGTAGCAGTCCGGGTGTCCGGCCGCCGTGGCTGCCGCCGCCGCCTGGTGGGAGCGGCCGCCACTGCGGCAGATAAAGAGGGTCAGGCTTTCCTTGTCCACCTGGCGGTCCAGGTGGGCGAGGAAGTTGGGGTTGGGCTGGTTGCCCGGATAGAGCAGCCATTCGATTTCCACGGCGTTGGGGATGCGGCCCACCCAGTCCAGTTCGGCCCGGGTACGCACATCCACCAGTTTGGCGCCCGGGGCCAGCTGCAGTACCTCGTAGGCTTCTCGGGGGGTGAGGGCCCCTTCGTAGGGCAGGTCCAGCTGTTTGGCCCGTTCCTGGGCCAGGGAGAGGATGTCGGAGAGCTTGCCCATGGCAATATTCCCAAGGTGGTGAAAAGGCAAAAACAGTATAAGCCAGATCGGCTCCAGGGCTGGAGAGCCCTTCCAGGGGAATGCCGTTAGTGGCGATTCGCACCAATGTAGTGCATTTGTCGAAAAAGCGCACATCTATGGTGCGTCAAAAAAGTGCCAGATTGGCCCGTGGCTTATGGCACAATGACCTACTCGTCGCGGAGTGTTGGCATGTTTTCTGCTACCAGGGTCGCGCACGGAATTTTTGATTGTCACCGGCCCGGCCGGTACCGCTTAGGAGACTTTGCTTATGGCAACCCCGCAAGACGTCATGAAGTTGGTCAAGGAAAACGATGTCAAGTTCGTCGATTTCCGTTTCACCGACACCCGCGGCAAGGAACAGCACGTGGGCGTGCCGGTTTCTGCTTTTGATGAAGACAAGTTCGAATCCGGCCACGCTTTCGACGGTTCCTCCATCGCTGGCTGGAAAGGCATTCAGGCTTCCGACATGCTGCTGATGCCGGATCCCAACACCGCCTACATCGACCCCTTCTTCGATCACACCACCCTGGTGCTGACCTGTGACGTGGTGGAACCTGCCGACGGCAAGGGCTATGACCGCGATCCCCGCTCCATCGCCAAGCGCGCTGAAGCCTACCTGAAGTCCTCCGGCATCGGCGACACCGCCTTCTTCGGTCCGGAACCCGAATTCTTCATCTTCGACTCCGTGGAGTGGAAGACCGACATGTCCGGCACCTACGTGAAGATCTTCTCCGAAGAGGCCGCCTGGACCTCCGGTGAGAAGCTGGAAGGCGGCAACATCGGCCACCGTCCCAACGTGAAGGGCGGCTACTTCCCCGTGCCCCCCGTTGATTCCTTCAACGACATGCGCGCCACCATGTGTGAAGCCCTGGAAGCCTGTGGCGTTCCCGTGGAAGTGCATCACCACGAAGTGGCCACCGCCGGTCAGAACGAAATCGGCACCGTGTTCAATACCCTGGTGCGCCGCGCCGATCAGACCCAGATCCTGAAGTACATCGTGCACAACGTGGCACACCAGTACGGCAAGACTGCCACCTTCATGCCCAAGCCCATCGTTGGCGACAACGGTTCCGGCATGCACGTGCACCAGTCCATCTGGAAGGATGGCCAGAACCTGTTCGCTGGTAACGGCTACGCCGGCCTGTCCGAAACCGCTCTGTATTACATCGGCGGTATCATCAAGCACGCCAAGGCTCTGAACGCCATCACCAACCCCGGTACCAACTCCTACAAGCGTCTGGTGCCCCACTATGAAGCTCCGGTGAAGCTGGCCTACTCCGCCAAGAACCGTTCCGCTTCCATCCGCGTGCCCTTCGTGCAATCCACCAAGGCTCGCCGTATCGAAACCCGCTTCCCCGATCCCATCGCCAACCCCTACCTGTGCTTCGCTGCACTGCTGATGGCGGGTCTGGACGGCATCCAGAACAAGATTCACCCCGGCGATGCTGCCGACAAGAATCTGTACGATCTGCCGCCCGAAGAAGATGCCAAGATCCCGACCGTTTGTGCCAGCCTGGACGAAGCTCTGGACAACCTGAACAAGGACCGCGACTTCCTGACCCGCGGTGGCGTGTTCTCCAACGACTGGATCGATTCCTTCATCGACCTGAAGATGGAAGAAGTGAACAAGCTGCGCATGACCACCCACCCGGTGGAATTCGAGCTGTACTACAGCTGCTAAGCAGCCCCGGTACGGAAAAAGGACGGGTTCGCCCGTCCTTTTTTTTCGTCCGGATTCCGGCTGCCCGTATGTCGGACCGGTTTGTAAATCGTTAACCCTTCCCATACACTTGGTTCTCCCAAGGATGGAGTGATAATGAAAAAGACTATTTTGCTCCTTAGCCTCGCGGCCTTTGCGCTGCCGAGCTTTGCCGATATCTACAAGTGTGCCGACGATGCCGGCCACATCACCTTTTCCAACACCACGAGCAAGGGCTGCAAGCGCCTCAACCTGGACAGCGATAGTCCTTCCTCGTCCGGTACGGCCAAGGCGCCCCGGGCCGCCGCCAATCCTTCGCCCGCCAACTTCCCCCGGGTCGATGGCGGCACCCAGCGGGCCCGGGACAACGATCGGCGGGCCATCCTGGAGCAGGAACTCGCCGCGGAACAGAAAAACCTGGAAGCCGCCAAGAAGGATGTCACCGAGCAGGAGGCCATGGTTCAGCCGGGCGAGCGCAATGTCGGTGGCGGCATCAATGGCGCCAAGGTGGCCGAGCGGGTGCAGCCCTACAAGGACAAGGTGCAGTTGCACGAACGCAATATCGAGGCGATCCGCAAGGAAATCGCCAACCTTCGTTGAGGCGGGAGAGGCGCTTCAGATACTGGCCTGCTTTTTGCTGAACGCCTCCCCATGCCCGATACCGCCCCCCCCGATTTCAGCGGCCTGGATCTTCTTTCCTCGGCCGTCATTCTCCTCGACGCCTCCCTCGCCATTCGCTACATGAATCCGGCGGCGGAGAACCTGCTTGCCACCAGCGGCAAGCAGGTCCAGGGGCGCCGCCTGCTGGACGTGATCCATGCCTCCGCCGGCCTGCAGAAGGCCTTCGACAATGCGGTGGACAACAACTGGAGCTACACCGGCCATAACATCGAAATCCGCCGGGAAGACCAGGAGCCCCTGCAGATTGACTGTACGGTAAGTCCGGTCGAGGCGCCGGGGGCCCGGTTGCTCCTGGAACTTCGCCCCATCGACCAGCAGATCCGCGCCTCCCGGGAAGAGCGGCTGATCCAGCAACAGCAGGCCAACCGGGAACTGATCCGCAACCTGGCCCACGAGATCAAGAATCCCCTGGGCGGCATCCGCGGCGCCGCCCAGTTGCTCGAATTCGAGCTGAACAACCCGAGCCTGCGGGAATACACCCAGGTCATCATCAAGGAGGCGGACCGGCTGCAGGACCTGATGCAGCGCCTGCTCTCGCCCCATCGCCCGATGCAGCCGGGCCCCACCAGCATCCACGAAATCCTGGAGCGGGTGCGCAGCCTACTCCTAGCGGAATTCCCCGGGGCCCTGACCATCCGCCGCGACTACGACACCAGCCTGCCCGACCTGGTGGGGGATCGGGAGCAACTCATCCAGGCCATTCTCAATATCGCCCGCAATGCGGCCCAGGCCATGCAGGGCAAGGGCACCATCATTCTGCGTACCCGGGCGGCGCGCCAGGTCACCCTGGTCAAGCGGCGCTGCCGTCTGGCCCTGGAATTGCAGGTCATCGACGACGGCCCCGGTATTCCCGAGGATATCCGGGAGCGCATGTTCTATCCCCTGGTTTCCGGCCGGGAGGGCGGCTCCGGCCTGGGGCTGACCCTGGCCCAGAGCTTCATCCAGCAGCATCAGGGCTCGGTGGATTGCGACAGCCGCCCCGGTTACACCTGCTTCACCATCCGCCTGCCCCTGGAATATGCCTAAGCCCTGGCGCGGCCTGCCGTCACGGGGGGTGGCAGGTTAATTGCTAGATAGCAGGCAACCCTAACGACCGCGTGGAAAAACAATGAAACCCGTCTGGATTGTCGACGACGACCGCTCCATCCGCTGGGTCCTGGAAAAGGCCCTGTCCCGGGAGCAGATTCCCTTCAAGAGCTACGCCTCGGCCAGCGAGGCCCTGGCCGGCCTGGAGGCGGGGGACGATGCGCCCCAGGTGCTGATTTCCGATATCCGCATGCCCGGCCAGTCCGGGCTCGATTTGTTGCAGCAGATCAAGGCCCGCTTCCCCTCCCTGCCGGTCATCATCATGACCGCCTACTCGGACCTGGAGAGCGCCGTCGCTGCCTTCCAGGGCGGGGCCTTCGAATACCTGCCCAAGCCCTTCGACGTGGACCAGGCCCTGGAGCTGATCCGCCGGGCCCTGGACGAATCAATGCACCAGGATGGTGCGGTGGAAGAGGCCGGCATCAGCCCCGAGATTCTCGGTCAGGCGCCGGCCATGCAGGAGGTGTTCCGGGCCATCGGCCGCCTGGCCATGAGCCATGCCACCGTGCTCATCACCGGCGAATCCGGCTCCGGCAAGGAACTGGTGGCCCGGGCCTTGCACCGGCATAGCCCCCGGGCCGACAAGCCCTTCATCGCCATCAACACTGCGGCCATTCCCAAGGACCTGCTCGAGTCCGAACTGTTCGGCCACGAGCGGGGGGC